>NZ_JABUYE010000003.1:0-421187 GCF_014897485.1 Brevibacterium sp. FME37 | reverse complement strand
TCTTCCTCTAACTATACACCCAGTTCGCCCGTTTTGACCCTTGAGTTTCGATTTTCTTTCGTTTATTCTTTGACTGTTTCATCAATTGATGCTCAAGGGCTTCGAGGAGCTCTTCGCGTCCCAGGTCAGTGTGTGGAACGCTGATAGGTGTCTGCTCGTAGGAACGTGACGAGGAAATCCGTCACACACAAACACTGAACACAAAAAGAGCCGCGACACTGTGCGTTCACAATGTCGCGGCTCTCACAGTCACACGCCAATCGTCCCAGGCGAGGACTCGCACCTCAGATCGCGCTGAGCATCTTCCCTGGGTTGAGGATCCCCCGCGGGTCAAGAGCATTCTTCACAGCGATCTGGATCCGCCTCGAGCCCTCATCAAGCTCGTTGTTGAGCCAATCACGTTTGAGGAAGCCCACGCCATGTTCACCAGTGATCGTGCCGCCCAGCTCCAGACCGATGCGCATGATCTCGCCGAAGATCTCCTGCGCCCGTGCGGTCTGCTCCTCATCACTTGCGTCGAAGAATACCGAGGGGTGCGTATTGCCGTCACCAGCATGGGCCACCAGGGCGATCATCAGGCCCGAAGACTCCTGCAGCTCCTTCAACCGGTCGCAGAACTCGGGCATCGCCACCCGAGGCAGGCACACATCGTCGAGCAGCTGGCCTCCCCCATGACTGTTGGCGAACTTCTCGTAGGCGGGTTGGATCATCCGTCGTGCGGCAATGAGCGCGGCCGAATCGCTCGGATCGTCGGAGTACGCGACGTCGAGTGCACCGCAGGCCTCGGCCACCTCGGCGAATTGGGCCATGACTTCCTGCGAATCCGCAGGATTCTGGTCGACCTGCATGATCAGCATCGCCCCCGCGTCACCGTCGAGGCCGAAATCTCCGAACTCGTTGAGCATCTTCAGGCTGGACGAGTCGAGGAACTCCATCAGGCTCGGCACTCCACCGGCAGCCATGAAGTCCGCAACCGTCTGCAGGCCCGAGCGTTCGTCGGGGAACGTTGCGACGGCGGTGAATGGATCCGGCAGCTTCGGGATCAGGCGCAGGGTCGCCTCGACGACGATGCCCAGCGTGCCCTCGGAGCCGACGAACAGATGGCGCATGTCGAGGCCGGCCACACTTTTCGCCGTCTGCGGGCCCAACTTCGTCAGCGTGCCATCGGCCAAGACAACGGTGAGGCTGCGCACGTAGTCCCTGGTCACACCGTATTTCACACAGCACAGGCCACCAGCGTTGGTGGCGATGTTGCCGCCGATCGATGACAGCGCGACCGAGCCAGGATCGGGTGGATAGGACAGACCGAAGGGAGCCAGATGATCCTTGAGGTCCTGGTTGATGATGCCAGGCTGGACGGTGACAAGTCTTTCGGCCTCATTGACGCTGAGGACGTCCTTCATCCGGGAGACGTTGAGCAGGATCGCTCCTGGTGAGCCGTTCGCGCCTCCAGAGATCCCCGACCGCGCACCCTGCGGAACGACCGGCACGCCGTGCTCGGTGGCGAAGCGCATGACTTCTTGGACATCGGCCGCCGACGTGGCCCTGACCAGAGCGATCGCCCCTTCGTGAGGGCAGAACAGAGCTTCATCACGAGCGTGAGCTTCGATGACGTCGGGATCCGTCGTCAGCGCCCCATCACCCAGCCGGGCCGCGAGCGCATCGAGTTCGGCCGGTCCCACCGTGGTCTGGTTCTGTGCTGTCATGACATCCTTCCGAACGGAAATGTCGGGACGGTCACGACCGCCTCGGCGATTCTCATCTGTGACGACGCAATTCCCGACCGGGGCCCGGGTCGGGCCACGTGCGAGGCTACGTCGTCATCTCCGGATTCACCTTATCGGGCGCGGGTGCGGCCTTGAGAACGAGGGTGACGACTCCGGCTGCGACCATGGCTGCACCGACGACCCACATGCCCGCGTTCTGGGTTCCGGTGAGCTCGGCGAGTCCGCCGGTGATGTAGGGCGCGAAGAATCCGGCGGAGTTGCCCAGCGAATTGATCAGCGCGAGCCCCGCGGCAGCTCCGGCTCCGGCGAGGAAGGTCTGCGGCAGCGGCCAGAAGGTCGGAAGGGCCGCACAGATGGCCATGCAGGTGATGGTCACAGCGATCATCGTGGTGAACGGCGAACTCAGGTACAGAGCAATAGGGATCGTGACGCCGCCGATGAAGAGCGGAATCGCAACGTGCCACACTCGCTCGTTGGTCTTGTCTCCGTGACGGGACCAGAAGTACATGGCGAAGGCACCGAAGACATAGGGAATCGCGGTGATGAAGCCGATCTCGACGATCGAATACTCGACGCCGAAGGTCTCCTGGAAGCCGGAGATGATGGTCGGCAGGAAGAAGCTCATCGCGTAGATGCCGTAGACCATGCCGAAGTAGACGAAGGACAGTGCCCACACTCGCGGCTGGAGCAGCGACCGGCGGACCGGGTAGTGGAACGAGTCGGCCTTGCCCTTCTCTTCGGCGTCCATCGTCGACTGGAGCCAGTTCCGCTCCTCCGGAGAAAGCCACTTGGCGTTTCGGGGGTGGTCGGTGAGGTAGAAGATGCACATGATGCCGAGCAGGATCGCGGGCACACCTTCGATGATGAACATGAAGCGCCAGCCGGCGAAATTGGCAAAGAGCGAGTCGCCGCCGGAGATCAGCCACGAGGACAGCGGTGAACCGACGACGCTGGAGAGTGGGATCGCGAGCATGAACAGCGCGGTGGCCCGGGCTCGCATGGATGAGGGGAACCAATATGTGAGGTAGAGGATGATGCCCGGGAAGAATCCCGCCTCGGCGACGCCCAGGAGGAAGCGCAGGAAGTAGAGCCACCCGTGGCTGGGCACGAATGCCATCGCCGCTGCCACGATGCCCCAACTGATGAGAATGCGGGCGAGCCAGATCCGTGCGCCGAATTTGTGCAGAGCAAGATTCGAGGGCACTTCGAGGAGGAGGTAGCCGAAGAAGAAGATGCCGGCGGCGAACCCGAACTGAGTGGCCGTCATCGCGAGGTCTTCGTTCATTCCGCCGGGGCCCGCGATACCGAGATTGGTGCGGTCGAGGTAGTTGATGAAGTACATCGCGATGATGAATGGGATCAGCCGAAGAATGACCTTTCGCAGGGTCCGCTTCTCCATTGCTGAATCGCTCGGCGGCTGCTGGCTCACAGGTGGGTTCACCTCGGATGACATGTGATCTCCCTCGATCAGTCTGAGTCGCCGATGACGGCCCTCGGCACACTACGTCGAAAACATTACGTCAGCACTGCCTGCGTTCCTATACTTCGCTCGATTTGTACCGAATACCGGGACTGGGTGCCGCCTTTGTCCGTCCGAATGCCGACCGTCGCCGAGGTGGTGCCGGAGTTCGCGTCAGGGCCAGGGTCTACGCTGGAGCCACGACCACAGGAAGGCAACGATGCAGCCGATGACCGAGCTTGACGCCGATTCCCTGCGTGAGTACTACCGCAAGTTCGCCCAGCTCGAGGCGACCGACACCTCACCGATCTACGCCGCCTGGGCCTCGGGTGTGGCTCAGGACGACGAGGTCATCAAGCACCTCCTCGATCTGCCCAAGCCGAAGCGCCAGGCCAACCTCCTCTTCGCAGCTGCCCGCCACCTCGGCGCCGGTGAAGGTGACTACGCAGCTCTGCGAACCTGGCTGCTGGAGCACTGGGAGATGACCCGGGATCTGATGCTCGCGCGGTCGACGCAGACGAACGAGGCCGGACGCTGTGCCGTGCTCCTGCCGGCGCTGGCTCAGATTGAGCGCCCGATCTCACTCATCGAGGTCGGCGCCTCGGCGGGCCTGTGCCTGTATCCCGATCGCTACAGCTACACGTACACCACAGAGTCAGGGCCGGTGACCCTCCACCCCAAAGATGGCCCGAGCACGGTCGCACTCGCCTGCGAACTGACGAATGCACCTCCACCCGACCGGATCCCCGAGGTTGCCTGGCGAACCGGAATCGATCTCAATCCCATCGACATCACCGACGGTGACCAGCAGGAATGGCTGCGCTCGCTGATCTGGCCGGAGCACGAGCTGCGCCGGGATCGCCTGAGTGCCGCGGCCTCCATTGTGTCCGCTGAGCCGCCGAGGCTGGTCCCGGGCGATCTGCTCGAGACCGTCGATTCCGTGCTGTCTGAGGCTCCCGCGCAAACGCAGAAAGTCGTATTCCACAGCGCGGTGCTTGCCTATGTCGAACCGGCCGAACGCGAACGCTTCGCCGTCCTCATGCGATCGCGTGATGACGTCGTGTGGATCAGCAATGAGGGAGGCGGAGTGCTGCCGGAGATCGGAGCTCAGGTTGATCGCGAAAAGGACGGACGGTTCGTGCTCGCTGTCGATGGACGGGTAATTGCACTGACCGGACCACACGGGCAGAGCTACGAGGGATTGGATTGACGACGTTGCTATTCAGGCAATCGATGAGTTAGCCGTATAGAGCTTGCACATCCGCAGCGAAAACACCGCGCTGACGAGCTCGGCCAAGCTCAGCGGATCTTTCAGCGAGCGTCCCGTGAGTTCGTGCACACGGCGGAGTCGATAGCGGACCGTGTTGGAGTGGCAGTACAGCTGTTCGGCGGCGCGCTCGGCCGAGCCCTCATTGTCGAAATAGGCAACAAGCGTGTCGAGTATCAACGACCGATCTGCGGCAGGCAGTTCCAAGACTCCTCTGAGCACCTCATAGGCCAGCCGCCGCCCCTCATTCGGCTCACACGCGAGGAGCGCCGCCAAAGGACTCGAGTTGAACTCACACACCTCGGTCTGACCTGGGCGCAATGTCGACAGAGCCGTGCGTGCCAGCTGCAGGGCCCGCGGAGTTTCAGCCAACACCCTATATGGCGGGCTCACTCCTGCACGTGCCGCAATAGTTCTCAGAACGCCCAAGGCAACTTCGTGCTGCTCGGAGTGGAATGACACAACCCCGAGCTGCAGCGTCGGCGTCAGCTGCCACCCCGAGACGATCCCCTGGTCCGCAAACTTCTGTTCCAGGTCGCCCAGACCTCCGCCTGCCGGGTTGCGGTTGTCAACCGCAACCACGATGAGATCCGCATCCGGAGCCAGACCGAGCAAGGTCGCCATCTCCCACGAGCTGCAATCCGGACTCGGCCGTCCTGCAAGCAGCGACTCAACCAACGCCGCACGTCGGCGCCCCTCCTCGGCGAGAAGCTCAGCCGATGCTGCCCTATACGATTCAGTCAATGCCACCGCGTGCGCGTCCGCGACTGACCACAGCCACGTCGCCACCGCGAAGATGGCTTCCGGAGCTTCGCAATCGCCTCCTGGTCTCGCCGCCTCGACCAACGCATCCCAGAGAACGCCGAAGCTGAAATGGTTCGCCTGCAAGATCTCGGCCAGAGGGATCCCCTGCTGAGCCCGACGTCTGCCCGTCTCATGCGGCGTGCTCAGCTGCAACGTGTCGTGACACTGGTTCATCGCGCTGACCGCGGCCCTCAGATTGTCCTCGATCGACTGATGAAGCTCCGCCTGAAGATGCGGCTCTGAGCGCTCGTAGAGTGGAATTCGCTCGAGAATCCTGTCATAGGCATCTCCGACGATGCGCGGCATCTGAGTCTCGGCCCAATTCACGAGTTGGTTGGCATCAGACATCGTCAGCGCCCCCGCCGGCCGGCTCATCTCTGAAAGGTGCAACCCTGTACCCATTCCTCAACCTCGCGTCCAACCGATGTGTACCGATAGTACAAGTTTCAAGCTAGTCATGCACGCATCATCCATGGCCACCTCCACATTCACTCAAATGACAAATCATCTTGATTTCACATGAGCACAGAACTCATCAGTGCACACATTTGCACAGGTTCGCGAAAACGCCGGAAGGGTGAGCATGAAAAAAACCTCCCGCGCTGCGGATATATCAATGGAACCAGATCGAGTATGACGCAGAAATTCAGATCGGCCACCGGTATCCAACAATTGTTCCAGATTACAAACTAGCTTGTTCTTCATGTCAAAGTTTCAAAAAACTCTCAAAATCCCTGGACACGGCCTGAGTGCTTCGCAAGGATGTCCTGTGGGCAACGCTCGTTGGTGCATATGCCGACATCTGAATGAGCGGGCCAACCAACGAGCGGTACTTTGGAGGTAAATTCGTGTCTCACCACGTGCAATCACGTCCCCACAGTGGTCATCGAAAGAGAAAGATGGTTCTCAGGCGAATTCTGCCTGGCATGGCCATCGGAGTTGCGGGCACACTGCTGGCGTCGACCGCGGTATCGGCACAGGGCCTCAACGTCCACGCCGACGAGCCGACGGAAGCTGGAGCCAGTGTCGCAGGCATGACCCTGGACTCGAAAGAACTCGTCGCACTGGGTAAGTCCACGGCCGCATCCAAATCGGATCCGGGTCCCAACCGCGAAGCATTCAACGGCGCCATCGGCGACGACGAAGTCGTCGACTTCGGTGCAGGTTACGAGATTCCGCTCGATGATTTCCTCAGCTTCGGTGAAGCCGGCGCTATCCACAGCGAATCGACCGCTGCCGACTCCAAGAATGGCAAGGCCGTCACCGGAATCGTCGGCGCCGATGGTGGACTCACGCTCGATGGTAAAGACAACGAGTTCGGTACCGCCAACGTCGACCTCCTGTCGCTGGTCGACGCCACTGGAAAATCTGATGTCACCGACGGACTCATCGACCAAGCAGACCTGAACTTCGGCCTCGGCGGCGCCTGGGTCGAAGCAGTTGACGGCGAATTCCAGGATCCGGACGGTGTCGGCGGAATCGGCCAGTACCGCGTCGGCGACGCAAAGCTCAACCTCCATTCCCCAGCCATCGAGGACGCCGGCGACGGCGTGTCCGACGCTGCAGGTCAGATGGAAGACGAAGTCGCCGACAGGGTCAACGACGCGCTCGGCCTCGGCAAAGCCCTTCCGGGGATGAAGGTCGACACGACCGTCACCTCCGACATCCAGGATGACGTACTCGATGCAATTCTGCGTGAACCGATCAAGACCGATGACGGACTCGCCACGATCGACCTTGGAAAGGGTTCAGTCGAGGTCGACCTCGCCCGCCTCGGCGGCAACGACGACGGTGTGACCGATCGTCCAGTCGGAATCAACAACCAGGATCCGAACTCAGAGCTGATCGACGATGAGACATACCCGCTCATCGCCAGCAGCATCCACGATGCCATCGAGAAGGTCATCGACGTCGCAGTGGACACAGCGATCGAATCGCTGCGCAGTGCGAACGTGAACGTTGATATCACTGCTCTCGACGGAACCACCGCTGGATGGGACATGGACCTCACCGGAAAGGTCAGCAACTACGACTGCAAACCTTCCGGTGCGACGGGCGCCGTATCCTGCACGACGATCGACACCGTGATGAACTCGATGGAGACCGTCCTAGGCCCGATCCATGACAAGCTCGCAGACCCGGCCGGCCTGCTGTACAAGGCGTTCACCACGATCAAGACCGACATGATGACGGCCCCAATCCGCGCGGCAGTTGATCCGTTCCTCAAACTGCTGGCAGATAACCTCGTCTCGCTGCAGATCAACCACCAGGAGAAAACTGAGTGCGAGACTGCAGACGGCAAGAAGGTCGTCAGCGGAATGGACGTCTCTGCGCTGAGCCTCGGCGTTGCAGGTGGCAAGTCACGGATGGGCTTCGGTAACGCTGGAGTTCGCACCGATCCCTGCGGCAAGTCGGCAGACGCCGCGAAGCCGGGACCGGTGGAGCCACACAGCGGCACATCGATGTTCGACCCACGCAACCTGTTCCCAGGCTTGTGACACCTTCGACAGCTGCTGATCGCGATGCCAGGCATCGCAGTCGACGCAGATGCAGTACATGCGTTCATGAACACAAGGAACGTATGAGGCTCATCGCGAGATGAGCACCCGGGTGGTGGCGACACATTTCAGGTGCCGCCGCCACCCCTATCTGTCCATGAGATGCCGCCGGGAAAGACGAACTGAGCAACTGTGAGAAGACATGCCTACACGAACAAACGTCTGTTGCAGATCGTGGCAGGAGGGCTATGTCTGATCCTCTTCGTCTCGGCGTGCACTCGAGGTGACGCCTCACCCGAAGATGCGAAGACCGCGGAGTCCTCAGCAGTCGCCTCCAGCACCTGCAAGAAACCCGCGAAGAAGGTCTCGCAGACTCTGTCCAGCGGAGCGACCTGGACGATGTGCTGGGGAGTCCATCCCGATTTCGGTCTCTCTCTTTCCGAAGTCTTTATCGCGCCACCCGGCAAAGACCCGATCAGGATCATCGATTCTGCCTCCATCGCCCAGCTGGAAGTCCCGTATGACACCGGAAAGCGCAACACATCCGATATCACTGCGGCCGGCTTCGGCGGCCGCAAGATGAAGACGCTGCAGTCCGATGCCTGCGCGGGAGACCTGAACTCGATGGAGATCCCGAAGATCGGCGACGGCAAGTACGGGGAGACCGAGACCCGCAACGTCCTGTGCACCGAGGTCATCGACGACGGACTCGCCTATCATTCGAGTGATCTCGTAGCACCGGCCTCCGCCCGAAAGAACGCTTTGCGACTGTCAACGGTGTCTCGGGTGGGCTGGTATGAGTACGTCTCTCAGTACACATTCGGCTCTGATGGATCCATCGATGTGCAGCTCGGCGCAACCGGTGACCTATCGCCTGTCGACTACACGGATGAGGATCACGGTTCGGACGTCGGACATGACGAACATGCGGCGAGTCATTCGCATAACGCCGTCTGGAAGGTCCGCTGGGGGCTCGGAGGCGAAGGCGGAATGAAGGCGCAGCAGTTCGACGCCAACCCGACGGGCAAGTCCGGACCGGAATCACCGATCATGAAGGGGAAGCTGAAGGATATCGAGCACCCTGCCCTTGCACGGTGGAAGGACCGCCGGTGGTGGCGAGTCCTCAACCCCGCGGCGCTCAACGACGACGGGCATCCCATCTCCTATGAGATCGACACCGGAAAGTCGGACTCATTCGAGTTCGTCGATGACGTTGAACATACCCACTCCCACGAGGAAGAGCCCGGGTACGACGTCGGCTTCACGAACTTCAACGAATGCGAACAGTATGCGACGAAAAATCGCGGTGACTGCGGCCGTGGAGTTCCTGAGTTCGTCGACGACGGCAAGGGTCAAAAGCTCGACGACGTCGTGTCATGGGTCGCTGTCGGATTCCACCATGTCCCCCGTGATGAAGAGCAGTCGCCCATGGAGATGCACTGGCAGGGATTCAAGCTGCTCCCTCGTGATCTCACCGCTCAACGATTCGACGTTCCCAAAGGGCATGAAGAAGTGAATGGTGTTCCCGACTCCGAATGGAATCAGGAACCGACGAATTGATCAGCTATCGGTCATAAGTAGTATTTATATTATTCAATAGATCATGCTTGGAATAGTTTCCTATAAACTTGCATTGAAAACCAGATCGGCACGTAAATTTTTATTTAGGTATCCATATTCCAATATTGTCGATTCGCAATTTTGGCTATTTGCCGATCGCGCTAACCTTTCTCAGAACGGAACAGCTGCGGCCCATGCGAATAAGCCAACTCCCCGCGCATGTAGAGGCTTTTATAGGGCGACTACAGTCGTGTATCTAAAATATTAGATTGGCTAAATTGCCCGATCTCGACGAGCTCTTCATGCGATGCGCAAGTGTGCTGCGCCAGTGGCATACTCCAGCTCCCTGCGATCGGGATGGATCAGATGGATGAAGCCGGACCCCTCACTCACGCCCATCCGACAACTAGACGTGCCGCCTCGGCGGGGATCATCGGGTCGACTCCGGTCAGGTCGGCGAAGCGGCGCAGGCGATTGGCCACAGTATTGCGATGGCAGAACAGTTCCGCGGCGCTGGCTCCGATGCTGCCCGAGTGCAGGTAGGTGTGGACGGCCTCGACGAGACGTTCACGTTCGGCCGCTCCGCAGACGGCGAGCGCACGTTCGACGTCGGTGACGATGGAGTTCCCGGCCGCGTTCAGTGCCTGAGCGGCGAGTCTGGCCCAACCGCGTTCCCAGGTCATCGCCCCCACCTCATCATGTGTGAGCAGCTGCGCCAGATCTCGAGCGGTCAGCGCTGACCTGCGCAGGGACCCGATGCCGGCCGCGTGGACCAAACCCACCCGCACCTCGGCGAGGCGACGTTCGGTCGCTTCCAACCGCGACCCGGCGAGCTCGGACGTGCGAGTGAAGGCAATGAGGACATCGCCGAGGTGGTGCGTGAACATGGTCCCGCCCGCGCGCTCGTGATCGGAGATGAGCACCCGCAGCGCCGAGGTGTCCTCACCGCGGGCGGCCACGACGAGCAGCGGACGTTCCGGATCGAGGCCCAGCGCCGAGGCGATCGTGGACAGACGCTCGTCCGTCGGGTGGAGATCGTCGAACAGTCCCGCGATGAGTCCCTGCCGGACGGAGGATTCTTCCTCCCGCATCCGCTGCTGTTCGGCGGCGTAGGCCTGCTGAACCTGGGAGACGTATTCGTCGACGGTGGAGAGCACGATCCCCGTGTGTCGGATGACGAGCTCCGCGTCGTCTTGCGTCGCGACCCTGGTCAGCGCCTCCCACAAGACGTTGAAGTCATGCCGGATCGCCGTCATCAGTGCCTCCAGCGGAATCCCCACCCGAGCGCGTGAGACCCCAACCTCCGTGGACACCGCAACCGGGCCGTCGAAACCACCGGCACGCAGACCTTCGACGAGGGATTGAAATGAACTATGACCGGTCCGCCGCAGTTCTGAGACCGGAATCGGAGCGGGATCGTAGCCGGGCACTCTGACGACACGTGACATGAACCGTTCGGTGAGCTGTTCGAGATCGAGGGCATCGAGGAGTTCGATCCAGCGCTGACGGTCTCCCGGCAGCGGCTGATCCCTGAGCTGTCTCTCATGTGTTGGCGGCATCGTCCTAGACTATGTGCAGTTGCACAATCTAAAACAGCGTTCCCGGGGCAAAAGATGCTCGAAATCGTGCGATCTCACTCTGTAGTGTTCTAAGTTACAGGTTGAATGCCCAACCACGTCCTGCGCTCGATGGAGAAATACATGAGTCACAACGACCCAACTGCTGCGGCGGAATACTCCGCGACGCAGGAGCTCAGCATCAAGGATGCCAACAAGGTCGCCCTCGGCGCCCTGCTCGGCACCGCACTCGAATGGTATGACTTCTTCCTCTTCAGCGCGGCTGCGGCATTGGTCTTCAACGTCCAGTACTTCACCAGTGAGAACGCAACCGCGGCCGCAATGGCTTCGTTCGCCACCTTCGGCGTCGGACTTGCCGCTCGCCCGATCGGCGGACTCATCTTCGGTCGCCTCGGCGACAAGGTCGGCCGCCGCCGGGTCCTCATGGTCACGATCGTCGGCATCGGCATCGTCACCGGCCTCATCGGCGCTTTGCCGACCTACGCCGCGATCGGCTTCGCCGCTCCGGTGCTGCTCGTGCTCCTGCGCATCCTGCAGGGCCTGTTCGTCGGTGGCGAATGGTCGGGTGCCATGACGCTCGTCGTCGAGAACGCCCCACTTCACCTGCGCGCACGCTACGCCGCGATTCCTCAGATCGGTTCGCCCATCGGCACCATTCTGTCCTCCGGCGGCTTCTTCATCATGACCCTGATCCTGTCGGCCGACAGCTTCAGCGCCTGGGGTTGGCGCATCCCGTTCCTCGCCGCCATCCCGCTCCTCCTCGTCGCCGTCTACATCCGCAGCCGCCTCGAGGAATCCCCGGTCTTCCGCCAGCTCGAGGAATCCGGTGAGCTCGAGAAGAGCCCCGTGCGCACCACCTTCCGCGACAGCTGGAAACAGATCATCGTCGGCATGGCCGCTGCCCTTCTGGGCGTCGGCGGGTTCTACCTCGTCACCGCATTCTGCGTCTGGTACGGCGTCAACGTCCTCGGCTACGACGATTCGCTTCTGCTCCTTGGCAGCATGGTCGCCGCCGCTGTCGAGATCTTCTGCCTCATCTGGGGTGGAGCGCTCGGAACGAAGTACGGGGCCAGCAAGGTCATCCTGTGGGGTGGAATCGCCTCGGCGGTGGTCGCCGTTCCGGCCTTCCTCATGTTCGCCTCCGGCCAGCCGGTCCTCGTCGTCCTCGCTATGACACTGGCTGTCGGCACACTGTCACTGCCCTACGCCGCCTCCGGCACCGTGATGACCGGCCTGTTCCCAGCCAGCACCCGCTACACCGGCGTCGCCCTGGCTCAGAACGTCGCCGGCATGGTCTCCGGTTTCATTCCGCTGGCAGCCACCGGACTCGTCGCCGCGGCGGCCAATCACTGGTGGCCGGCCGCTGCGATGCTGGCCTTCCTGTCCCTGTTCACGGCCTTCGCTGGGGCCGTCGCACCGCGCCTGAGCGTCGATCTGCCCGGCTTCAAACACTGAGCAACGCTCGCCGAGGTGGGCCGCCGTGAGCACGGCGGACCACCCGCGCCCCCGCCTGCCCTCACACACCATCGCTTCGCCTTCGGAAGGACCCACACGCATGTTCCGCTCGGCCGGTCATCACATCGTCAATACTCTGGAGAACGCTGGAATCCAGCGGGTCTACGCCGTTCCCGGCGAAAGCTATCTCGACGTTCTCGATGGTCTCTACGACTCCTCGATCGAGACAGTCGTGTGCCGTCAGGAGGGCGGTGCCGGGTTCATGGCTCTGTCCGAGTCGCGCCTGACCGGCCGGCCCGGAATCGCCATGGTCACGCGTGGGCCGGGGGCGGCGAACGCCATGATCTCTGTGCACACCGCCTACCAGGACGCCACTGCACTCGTCCTGTTCGTCGGACTCGTGCCCATCGCGGACCGTGCCCGAGAGTCCTTCCAGGAATTCAGCCTGCCCGAGTGGTTCTCCTCGACCGCGAAGAAGGTCATCATCATCGATGATGAGGATCGCGCCGGTGACCTCACGGCCGATGCCCTGCGCATCGCCGCATCCGGGCGCCCCGGCCCCGTCGTCGTGGGACTGCCAGAGGATGTCCTCGTCCGCATGACAGAGGCACCGGACACAGCCCCGGCCCCGATCGCCGAACCTCAGCCCTCTGCAACAGACCTCGAATCCCTGGCCACACGCATCGGCAATGCAGCGAAGCCGGCCTTCGTCCTCGGCGGGGACGGCTGGCACGAGGGCCACGGGCGGGCGCTGCTCGACCTGGCCGCCTCGGCGGGGATTGCGGTCTACTGCGATTGGCGCGCCTACGACGCCGTCCCCCACACCGGACCCGCCTGGGCCGGCTGGTTGGGCTATGGCCGCGCCGAGGCAGTCGCCGCCGGATACGGTGATGCCGACCTTCTCGTCTTCGTCGGTGCCACCCGATCCGATGTGGCCAGCGACGGCTACACGCGCGGCTTCGACGCGGAGACCGTCGTCGTGGGGCTCGACCCGGAGGCAACCCAGCATGCCGGGCGCATCGACCAGCAGATCCTGGCCTCCCCACGCAGCTTCGTCACGGCGCTGACCGCGTCCACCTCGGTGAACGGCTCGATCGATGCGGCTGATCTGCGCGGGGAGCGCACCGATGAGTGGATGACCTCCCGTTCGGACGTGCAGTCGAAGGTCTCCGCACATCGTCCCGACGCCGAGGTGGCCGGAGCGGTTGCTCGAACCGGCGTCGATCTCGGGGTGGCGTTCGGGATCCTCGACGACCGACTCGACGGGGAAGCCGTGCTCACGTACGGGGCGGGCAACGCCACGATCTGGGGCCACCGCTTCATCAGGCATCTTCAATCGGCGAGCCTCGTCGGTGCCCGCAACGGGGCCATGGGTCTGGCTGTGCCCGGCGCCGTCGCGGCCTCACTCGCCTTCCCAGAACGTCGTGCGGTCGCGATCTGCGGCGATGGCGACTTCCTCATGAACGGTCAGGAGCTGGCCACGGCCTTCGCTCACGGGGCGAGTCCGCTGGTCATCGTCGCCGACAACGGCGTGTACGGCACGATCGTCCAGCACCAGGTCAACCACTATCCGGGCAGGCCCTCGGGCACACGCATGGTCAACCCCGATTTCGCGGTATGGATGTCATCCTTCGGCGGACACGGCGAACGCGTGGAGAAGACCGAAGACTTCGAGGCGGCCCTCGACCGAGCCCTGGCAGCAGAGGGCCCGGCGCTCATCCACGTCCTCATCGATTCCAAGCTCATGCCTCCGGCCGCCGATGAGATCGCAGGCTGACGCTGCCACACGCATGACACATTCGCACTCCTGACTCTGCCTCACCCCTGACATCTCCCCAGCACACCCGAAAAGGACGCACCATGACACAGACCCCCATTTCGCAGACTCCCGCAGCACAGGCCGACCGTGACGACGAGTTCCTCGCCGACTGGTCCGTGCATTCGCGATTCGGAGCCGTCGAGGGCACGAACGGCGTCGATCGGCAGGCGGCGAGCGCTGCCGATGGCGAGCAGCGCAAATGGTTCGCCGAGCTGCTGGAGAAGCACGGGTTCAGCGTTCACCGGGATGCGATCGGCAATCAGTTCGGTCTGCTCGAACTCGTTCCCGGCGCCCCTTACGTCCTCACCGGATCGCACATGGATTCGCAGCCGACCGCCGGCCGCTTCGATGGGGCGTATGGCGTCATGTCCTCGGCCCACGCCTGCTTCGCCGTCGCCGATGAGCTGCGCGCCGACCCTGCAAGGGCGAAGTACAACCTCGCCGTCATCAACTGGTTCAACGAAGAGGGCTCGCGCTTCAAACCCTCGATGATGGGCAGCAATGTCTTCACCGGCAAGGCCGAGCTCGAGGCGGCACTGGCCACCACCGATCCCAAAGGAATCACCGTCGCCGAGGCGCTCGATGCCATCGGTGAGCGCGGAGACTTCACCGCACCCGAGATTGCCGCCTATGCCGAGATCCACGTCCAGCAGGGTCGCAGCATGGAAGAGGACGGGGTCACGATCGGCCTCGTCAATGCCACCTGGGCCGCCCATAAGTACGAATTCCGTGTCACCGGGGAGCAGGCCCACAGCGGATCGACCCTGATGAGTGACCGCCGCGATGCTCTCCTCGGTGCCGCTCGCCTGGTGGTGGCCGCCCGTGAGCTCGTCGACGAATTCGACGCTGGGGCGCTGCACACCGCGTGCGGTGAGCTCAACGTCTACCCGAATTCCCCGGTCGTCGTCGCGAGCGAGGTCGGGCTGCTCCTCGACCTGCGATCGCCGCGCGCCGAGGTGATCGCCGCCGCCCACGATTCCCTCATGTCCACAATCGCGAAGGTCAATGACGAGGTCGGTGTCGAGATCGAGATCGTCGCCGAACACAGCTGGGATCAGAACCCGTATTCCGAGGACGGGGTCGAGCTGGCACGATCAGCCGCCGAGGACCTGGGACTCACCTCGGCGAGGGTGATGACCGTGGCCGGCCACGACTCGACGAACATGAAGGACACCGTCCCCACGGTCATGCTCTTCATCCCCAGCGTCGGCGGTGTCTCGCACAGCCTGCAGGAGTTCACGAAGGACGAGGATCTCGTCTCCGGCCTGCATCACCTCACCGAGGTGGTGCGGCGGCTGGCCGCTGGCGCGCTGGGCTGAGCTCGCCCCTCCCGCTTCCGCTTCCGCTTCCGCTAGTCAAAAGTGCCCTGGTAGAGCACAAATGCTCTACGTGAGCACGTTTGGCTTGCGGGCGTCAGGGCTCGCCGCAGCCGGGACACATAGGTGCGTCAATTGATGGGCTCGACGTCCTGGTTCTCATCGACGAGTTCTTCGGCCAGCGTCTCCCACTTGTCATAGGCATCGGGATGTCCTGAGCCTTGGACCGCCTGGGCCGCGGCGCCGGGATCCATCGTCTCCCACCCCGCGATCTGAAGCAGCCCCGGGTTCGGGCACTCTGGATTGACTCCGTAGAAGGACTTCGAGGCGTACACCGCATCGGTGATCTGCCCGTGGGTCCCCCAACCGTATGACGGCCGCTGTTGGAACAGTCCGGCAGAGTCTTTGTCGCCGCTGTCGAGATTCCGCAGACTCGATTCCTGCAGCGCGGTCATGACAGCGATCTTCTGAGCCTGGTTCGAGAGTTCAGAGCCCTTGCCGACGGCGATGATGGTGCGCGCATTGTCGCTCTGCTCCTGGGTGAGCTGGCTGGTGTCCTGGGTGCTGCTGATTTCACCGCCGTTGCGGGTATCGCCGGTGGCAGGATGGCTGCCGCTGGTGGGTGCTCGGGTCTCCGCCAGCGCTGCGGTCTCAACTGACGCCGCGGTTGCCGCAGAAGCAGTCGCCGCTGCAGCACCGCCGGCGAGGAGGATTGCTGACAGAGCTGTCACCGCTGATGCTCGTGCAAGTTCCATCTATTCTGATTCTCCCGGTGTCGGCTCGATCGAGCAATGGCCATTGTGTTGAACTATAGGCGAGCGCGACTTACTCTCTGCCGAGAAACGTACGGTCCTCCGCTTTCGATCTTCTGTCTGCTCGCCCACGCTCCAGCCTCCCTAAAAGACAATGGCACCTGCAACGAACACGACGTCAACGTCAGTTGAATTGTGGAGATCCTGCGGTGTGTCGAAGTCGCGCTGCGGTCGGTGGTTCCATTGCCTTGGGCGCCTAACCGTCCCGGCCGCAGCGATATCGATGTCGTCGCAGTTATCAGCGATGAGCGGAAGGAGCGCCGCGGCTTCATGGCACGCTTGCGTCTGCTGCACCTTTCGCAGCTTCCCCGCTTAAGCGTGCGCGCCGGACTTGGGCTGGGCTTCAGCGCGTGCTGCAACACCGTGTTCGTCTGGGAATCGGACGTCTCCAGACCGGTGATTCAGATACGGCCGATCGCCTCACATGTCGGGGAGATCCTCGAGCCAACAGAAGCGTTCGACGTCAATCCGGTGATCTGGAAGCAACTCGTCGACGGCGGCATCTCCGTCCGCGGCGACAAGGTTTCCGACTGGGATCTTGATCCCGAGCCCGAGGTGCTGCACGCGTGGGTGGCACGCAACCTCTGCGAGTACTGGACTCCACTTGCTGACAGCCTGGGCAGCATGCTCTCGACGAATTCCCGGACCATAGTCCGATCATCGAGGTTGCTCTGGCGCGGCTGCTGCGCGACCCGATACCGACGCATCCGCCACGTGAGTGATGGCGGACAAGCACTGGTCTGGCGATGTCCGCTATTCTCATTGAGGCGAGAAACTGATACGCTTCTCGTACTATATTTCCAACGTCGCATCTCCAACCACTCCACGAGGAGGCCCACATGGACATCGCGGTTTTCGGAGCATCCGGGCCGACCGGCCTGCTGATCTGCCAACAGGCAGTCGACGCAGGGCATTCGGTCAGAGCGGTGAGTCGGCGTCGCGAGCGCCTTCCCCTTCCACGAGGTACTGAGGTCGAGCAGGTTCTGGCAGATCCCGGGACTGGGGACGGCATCGACGCAGCGCTATCCGGCGCGCAGGCTGCTCTGTCCGCGCTGGGAGCCGGTTCTTATACGCGAAAGCAGATTGACATCTACTCGGCCGGTACCGCGAATATCGTCGCCGGCCTCAGAGCGCAGGGCGTCGGACGACGACTCGTCGTCGTGAGCTCCGGGCTGACATATCCGCCGCCCCGCCTGAACTTCTTCGCCGACAACATCCTGTTTCCCCTGTTGCGCAATGTCATCGGAAAGACCGTCTACGCCGACATGCGGGCAATGGAGGAATACCTCCTCGACTGCGACGACATCGACTGGACGGTCATGCGGCCGGCCAGGCTGATCAATAGGGACCATGTCTCTGATTATCGGCTGACACTGGATTCCCTGGGCGGCAACTTCACCTCTCGCGCGGATCTGGCCGCGGCGATGATCGCTGAACTCGATGAGTCGCCTCACATCCGACGAGTCGTCGCTCCTTCAACCGACCGACACGCGAAATGAGTGAGGATGGCGCATCGCTGCCCAGCGTCCGTGACGCAATACGCGAACTGAGAATCGAGCTCGTCATCCTCAACGACAGGGTTGCGCGCTCGGTCAAGCTTCAGCCCCGCGATCTGGACATCCTCGATGTCGTCGACCGGGAAGGGCCGTGCACACCGTCACAGATCGCCGACCGGATCGGCTGGAGCCGAGCAACAGTGACCGGAGTGCTCACACGACTCGAGGCCGACAACTGGATCGAACGAGAGACCAACCCCACCGACGGTCGTTCCATGACCATCAGGTCCACTGGGCGATTTGCAGAGTTGAACGCCGCCTATGCTGCTGTCGACCGCGAAGTCGATGATCGCGCCAGAGCCACGGAGGCTGCCGCCTTCATCGTCGAGACGACGAAGAGACTGCGAAGAATCAACCGCTCAGACGCGGCAATCTGAGCACGGCGGTCGGGAGCCAGGCCGGATCCGGAACTCATTCGATGTCGTCGACGTCCTGGTTGTCATCGACGAGCTGCGCGGCAAGGGGTTCCCACTTCGCGTATTCGTCGGGGAAAGCCGAGGACTGCACGTCCTGCGCGGCCCGACCCGGGTCGATGTTCTCCCAGTTGTCGATCTGGGTCAGGCCCGGATTGGGGCTGTCGGGGTTGACTCCATAGAACGACTTCGAGGCGAAGACGGGATCCTCCACCTGCTCGGCCGATCCCCAGTTCATCGAGGGGCGCTGCTGGAACGCTCCGACGGAGTCACGATCCCCGCCGTCGAGATTCTGCAGGCTCGACTCCTGCAGTGCGGTCATCACGGCGATCTTCTGGGCCTTCTCCGACAAGTCTGCGCCCTTACCGACACCGATGATGGTGCGAGCATTGTCGATCTGCTCGGAGCTGAGCTCATCCGGATCGTCGATGCCCACGGCTGTGCCGTCGCCCTGGCCCTGACCGGCCCCCGAGACGTTCTCGCTCGGCTGGTCGACGGCTCCTGAGATCGGACCCGCCGCGGCCGAAGTCACCGCCCCCAGGGAGAGACCCCCTGCGATGACGGCAGCGGACAGTGCAGTCACCGCAAATTTGCGCACGCTGTTCATCTGTTCTCACTTTCCTGTTGGATCGGGCGAGCTGCCCGGACGGCGTCCTGATCGGATTCGGAACACATCTGCTTCCTGCTTTCGGCACAGGGATGCTCCGGTAATCGCCTCACACCACACTGTCGGACGCAGGTAGGCGGTTCAATGCCGAGACGCTCATAGGTGGCTTAGTCTCGCAGCAACGAATCGGAAGGGGCTGGTGAGCATCAGCTCAGAATTCGCTGGATGCTCTGCGACACTACGGGGCGCCCGCACGCATCCGTGACCCGGGTCTCGGCCCGCCCATCGGGCCACTCGAAGGTGAGGGTCAGGCTCCATTCAGGCGCGCGTCTGTCTACCTCACAACCTCGCGTGATGTGTTGTCGATACGGCGGGTCCAACCGCGACCGTCGAGGTATTCGAGCAGGGGAATGACGACGCGCCGCGTGGTGCCCAGAGCCTTCCTGGCCGCACTCGTCGTGAACGGCTGGTCCAGTCGCGCAAGCAGTCGCATCGCCTGTGCCGGTGTCCGTGGTGACACAACCACACCATCGCCGAGGCGCAGGAGCCGTCCCGCGGATTCGGCGACAGCAAGCTCTCGCACTCCCAGTCGGAGTTCTCGCAGGTCATCGGCCTCGGGAGCTGCGAAGGGATTGGCCGCCAAGCGTCGTTCCACCTCGGCGACGCCTGCTTCGGCCGGACCCAGATCGGCGGTGTGACCGGGCGGGCGGACCATGCCTTTGACCGTATCGAGGCCGGCGCGAGAGGCGATGGCAGCGACGAGTTCCTGACCGCCGCTGTCAGGCAATGGAGGGTCGACGCGGCGCAGCTCTTCGGCCAGTGCCTTCTCGGGCACACCAGCAGCCAGAGGCTCTGCCGCCAGCTTCGCCCTCACGATAGTCTCCGCGTTCTCGACCCACTTCTCGAGTGTCTGTCGGTGGACGAGCCATCCTCCGGCGATCTCTTCAACGCCCGCGACGGCGTCGGGAAGCGTCAGTCCGAAGCGCACCAATCTGGCCCGTTCCACGGCTCCACGGCGGGCCACCTCGGCGAGGATGTCCCCGGTTTCCGGACGCCCGTTCAGCTCTCGGGCACGCCGGGTGCCGGCTCCACGGCGGCCGAGTTCGGGAGGGTCGACATCGAGGACGACGACGCCTGCAAAGACGTTGCGGCTGCCGGGGCTGCGCAGCACGATCCGGTCCGTGACCTGCAGCGGCAGCGGACGCTCGAGTGTGAGGCGGGCGTGGTCGCCGTCGAAGGGCCTCATGTGCACCGCGACCGCGGCGGTTCCGATGTGGAGCATGAGTCCGTGCACGCCCTCGTCGAGCAGCTGGCCCATGGTTCGGCGAACGTCAATGATGTCGACGATCGGCCATGCATCGTCGGTGATGAGAGCGTCACCGCGGTGGATATCATCGGCTGCGACCTCGCGCAGATTCACGGCGACACGGGCGCTAGGGGCGACCTCCTCGGCGGAGGAATTCCGGCTCTGCAGACCACGGACTGCCGTCGCCTCGTCCGAGGTCTCCCCGACGAGGCGCAGGCGGTCCCCGGTGCGCAGAGTTCCGGCCGTGAGCGTGCCGGTGACCACGGTGCCGGCGCCCTTGATCGTGAAGGCGCGGTCGACCCACAGCCGCAGTCGGGCCTCCGCGTCGGGGGCCGGAGCTTCGGCGGTGACGGCATCGAGCGTCGCGACGAGTTCGTCGAGTCCGTCCCCGGTAGTCGCGGAGACGGTGAGCACCGGAGCATCGGCCAGCGGTGTACCCCGCAGTTCGGCTCTGATCTGGGCCTCTGTCGCTGCGACCGACTCGGGGGCGAGGTCAGCGCGGGTGATGACGACGAGGCCGCGGGTGATGCCCAGCGCGGTGATCGCGTCCCGGTGATCACTCGACTGGGCCTGCCACCCCTTGTCCCCTGCGACGACGAGGCACACGATGGGGGCCGGGCCGACGCCTGCGAGCATGTTCGCGAGGAACTTCTCATGCCCGGGAACGTCGACGAAGGCGAGCTCCCTCCCGGACGGCAGAGTCGTCCAGGCGAAGCCGAGGTCGATCGTCAGACCCCGCTTCCTCTCCTCTGCCCACCGGTCCGGTTCCATCCCGGTCAGGGCGTTGACCAGGGTGGACTTCCCATGATCGACGTGGCCGGCGGTTGCGAGAACGTACATCTCAGGCATGGCTCGTGAAGTCCGGATCATCGCCGAAACCCACACCATCGTCACCGAGGTGGTTCCGCGTGTTCGCACGAGCCCGGTTCACGGCCTCGCCGATCAGATCGTCATCGGCTTCTGGGACGCAGCGCAGGTCGATGAGGCATCGTCCCTGGTGAACTCGGGCGACGACTGCCGGGTCGCCGAGGCGCAGCGGGCGGGCGAGCTCCTCGGGCAGTTCGATGGCCCATCCGGGAAGGGGAACACCGGGGGCTCCCCCGCCGCCGACGCGACCGTCATGGGCGACGACGGTTCCAGAGGCAAGCTCTGCCAGGTGCTCGGTGCGTTCTTTGAGTCTGTCGAGATCGATGTGCAGTGCCTCATGGACCGGGTTCTCGGTGTTCGCAACCGTGGCCTCGATTGCGGCCAGCGTGAGTTTGTCGGTGCGCATTGCCCTGGCCAGGGGGTGCTTCGCGATGCGCTGGACGGCGTCGCTGCGACCGAGGATGAGGCCCGCTTGAGGACCGCCGAGGAGTTTGTCACCGCTGACGATGACGACATCGGCTCCGGCGGCGAGCGCGCTGGCGATATCGGGTTCGTTGGGCAGATACGGGTCGGGTTCGAAAAGTCCGCTTCCCAGATCGGCGATGAGGGGAAGGTCGTGCTCGTCGGCAAGTTCACGCAGCTGCGCAATCTCAACCGAGGCGGTGAAGCCTTCGACTCGGAAGTTGCTTGTGTGGACCTTGAGCAGGCTCGCAGTTTCGGCGGTGATGGCCTGCGCATAATCGTCGAGGTGGGTGCGGTTCGTCATTCCGACTTCGCGCAGCCGGGACCCGGTCGTGGCCATGAGGTCGGGAAGGCGGAAGCCGGCTCCGATCTCGATGAGTTCGCCGCGGCTGATGACGATCTCACCGGGACCACCCGTGTTACCAGCGCCGACGCCGTCTTCACGGCACAGCGCTGTCACGGCGAGCAGCAGGGCGGCGGCACCGTTGTTGATGACCAGTGCGTCTTCGGCGTCTGGGCAGGCACGCAGAAGTGCCTGCTTGGCGCCGGTCCCCCGCTTGCTTCGCTTGCCGCTGACCAGGTCCAACTCAACGTCGACATAGCCGGCCGCATCGGCCACGGCCCGGCGAGCGGACTCGGACAGAGGAGCCCTGCCCAGATTGGTGTGGACGATGATTCCGGTGGCGTTGAGGACCGGGGTCAGTGACGATGCCGAGTCGGAACTTAAGCGGGAGATGATGGTGGGGGCCACCTCGGCGACGGGAATCTCACCGTTGCGAGCAGCGGTCTGAGCTTCGGAGATGATCGCTTTGATCGTAGCCCGACTCCGGCTCTCACCTGCGGCGATGACCTCGGGAAGGGCGAGGAGATGATCGGTGCGCGGGATGCTGCGCCGCGGATCCGTATCGACCAAGACTGCGTTCTCCTTCACTGCGGTGGTGGCGGAGGCGGACGGGAATCGAACCCGCCAGACCGAGATACTCGGTCTCACCGGTTTTGAAGACCGGGGAGCCCACCAGGACTCGGACGCCTCCGTGTGAAATCCTACCCCGCGTGGCCGGTGCTATCGCTCTGCTCGTGCTGATCACCGAGTGCTAGCCTGAAAGCGGAGGCATCATGGCTGATTTCACCTGGAACCCCGACACTTACCTCGACGTCATGTCCGAGGAGATCCCCGATTACCGACTGCTGCAGGACGAGCTGCTGGCTGCTGTGGTGGAGGTCGGCCCACGGACGATCCTCGACCTCGGCGTGGGCAGCGGGCTGACCGCCAGACGGGTCGCCGAGGTGTTGCCGCAGACTCATATCCACGGCATCGATGAGAGCGTTGAGATGCTCGCCGGTGCCGCGAAGGTCCTCGACCCGGATCGCAGTTCGCTCTCTCATGGGCGACTCCAAGATTCCCTGCCGGCCGTCCCCGTCGACCTCGTCATGTCGACCCTCGCTGTGCATCATCTCGATGCCGATGAGAAGGCCGATCTGTTCATGAGAATCCACGAGGTGCTCGTCGACGGCGGTCGGTTCGTGCTCGCCGACCTCGTCGTCCCTCCCGATCCGTCAGATGTGGTCACGCCGATCGACGGAGTTGTCGACACCCCCAGCCCGCTGGCCGAGCAACTCGAGTGGCTGACCGAGACCGGTTTCACACCACACGTGACCTGGCAACATCGTGACCTCGCCGTGGTCGCCGCAGACAAGGCGGGGCAGAGACACCGACCGGATTGAGTACACCTCCCGGTGAAGTCGCCTTCGGGTGACCCGCTGCCTTGACGCACGTACAATACGTCCGTATGGTGAATACAATACGAACGTATTGGAGAGTGGTCGTGTTCCGCATCCTCGAGCTCGTGGGCCTGCTTGCCCCGGCGGCAGGAATCGTTCTGCTTGTCATCTATCGACGAGGAGCCGCTGGCGGCGCCTGGGTGGGCATCGTCGGCTGCCTCCTGGCGTTGCTCGCGTCCGGGATCGGCATTGCCGATACGCGCCTGGCTGCGGTCGGGAGTCTTGGAGAAGCCAGTTTCGGCGAGCAGCTTACCGGGTGGACGATCGGACGATTCGTCCTGCTGACGCTCGCGGTTGCGCTGCTGCTCACCGGAGCATCAGCGGGACGCAGACGGACAGTTCGCACTTCACCTGGGAGTGCCGCCGCCCCGGCCGGCCCCACAGCAAACAGAACAGTGACGGCGCTGATGATCACCGGAGTGGCACTGTCCCTCATCGGCATCGTCGTCCAGTTTGTACCGATCGACCTCGGCGTCGACCACGAGAGACTGACCACGATCATCGGCTTGCTGATGGAGACGGTGGAATTCGCTCTGTTGGGAGGAGGAGTGTTTGCCCTATGTCTTGCCATCGTCACCGACAGACCACTATCCGGTTCCCTGCCCGATCCTGGCGACTGGCTCAAACGTTCAGCCGTCGGGGCCCATCGCCTGTATCGTCAGTTCCATGAACGACGCGGATGAGCAGAGCGGTCCGATCATCAGCGAGTCCGCCCAACACCTGATTGATACGATGATCGATCTCGTCTCCGAAGGAGGATTCGAGGCACTCAGCGTGCGAACAGTGGCGACTCGAACCGGGGTATCGATCGGCGCGGTACAACATCACTTCCCCACCAAGTCGCAGATGCTTATCGGTGCCATGAGCGAGATCGCACGGCGCGAAACCAAGAGATTGGAGCAGGCGACCGCCGACAAGAACCCCACTTCTCGCCGTAGCGCTCTGCTCGACATACTCCTGCCCTCGAATCCCGATGACCCGGCGGCTCGAGTCTGGCTCCAACTCTCCGCGCAAGCAAGCGTGGACCCTGCGGTCAAGGAAATAAACTCCGCCAGGTGGGGCCGCTTGCGGTCCGAGCTGGCTGATGCGCTTCGTCCACAGATCGCACAACCTGAGGACGCGATGCTTCGGGCAACCGAACTGCTGGCCCTATGCGACGGTCTCGCTGTGACGATCCTCGCCGAGGATGGGGCGGTCACCTCCACAACCGCTCGCACAATCGTCGAAGGGCACATAGCAAGACTGTTGCCGACTGCGAACTGACACATGGTTGCCCCCTCTGCGAGGCCTCCGCCGAGGCGGAGAATATCGCCGAGGTGGCCCGTAGAATCGAGCGTCACCTCGGTGCTAGTCTCGCGGTATGATCGCCACCCAGGAACGTCTGACATCATTCGCCCACGGCGGAGGCTGCGCCTGCAAGATCCCGCCAGGTGAGCTGGAGGAAGCAGTCAAAGGACTGACCGGTCAGTCCGGACCTGATGTGCTCGTCGGACTCGACGACGGTGATGATGCTTCTGCCGTGCGGGTCCGCGAAGACCTCGCGGTGCTCTCGACGGCCGATTTCTTCACCCCTGTCGTCGACGACGCCTACGATTGGGGCCGAATCGCGGCCGCGAACGCACTCTCCGACATCTACGCGATGGGTGGGACCCCGGTGACGGCGATCAACCTCGTCGGTTGGCCGCGGGAGAAGCTGCCGATGGAGCTGCTCACCGAAGTGCTGCGCGGTGGCCTCGACGTCGCCGCCCAGGCGAACTGTCCCGTCGCCGGTGGGCATTCGATCGATGACCCCGAGCCGAAGTACGGCATGGCTGTGACCGGCATCGCCCACCCCGATGAACTCATGCGCAATGATGCCGCCGAGATGGGCCTGCCGTTGACGCTGACGAAGCCGATCGGTGTGGGTATCCTCAACAACCGACACAAGCAGACCGGTGAGAACTTCGACGAAGCGATTGCCACAATGACCGCGCTCAATCGCGATGCAGCGCAGGCGGCTGTGGCTGCTGGCGTGCGCGCGGCCACCGATGTCACCGGGTTCGGTTTGCTTGGCCACCTGTTCAAGATGTGCCGTGCCTCAGGCGTGGGAGCGGTCATTGATGCGTCCGCGGTGCCCCGCCTCGGCGGAGTCGATGAATCGATCGCGGACGGATACGTGTCCGGTGGGACGCGTCGCAACCTCGACTGGGTGCGCCCCAATCTCACGACCGACGACTCGGTGACCGAGGACGATCTCTTCCTCCTGGCGGATGCTCAGACGTCCGGCGGACTGCTCGTCGTCGGCGAACTGCCTGGTCACCCGATCATCGGTGAGATCGTCGTCGGTTCGGGCGTGCGCGTGCGGTGACCCCTTGGGCACCCTTCACCGCTAGTGTCGCGAACACCCTGTGCAGCAGGTGGTTTCGTCACCGACAGGGTGGGGCGCGCAGGTACCTGTTTGCCGTGACTGACCGCTCCCCCTCTTCAGTTCAGGAGGGCGTGACGTCCTCATCGCGGAAGCGACGGAATCCGCTGGTAACGACCCAATAGAAGCCTCCGGTCAACAGCGCGCCGAGGATAACTTCCCACCAGCCGAATGAGCCGTGGCCCCAGCCGATCAGGTGCATGATGTACCGGACGAGAGGGACGAGCACAGTCACGACTGCGGCTTCTTTGAGGCTGCGACGGTCGGCGAGCAGCTCCTTGATTGCGTCCTTCATGGGGCCCACGTTACTACTCGGGAAGTTTTTCGCATGCCATCTTGGCAATTGTGCGAACTAGGACCCGGTCGTGATCGAATCGTCGACGATGCCTCGGGCACGGCGTTCTTCTAGGCGAGCGCGCTGCGGTTCCACCACGTGGCGCGGATCCTTCGTCGATTCGATGCCGGCCTCAAGCACCCCGAAACGCGTGTACGCCGAGGCGGCTGCGAGTGCCGTACCGGAGACGACCGACAGCGTCCGCAGGGCAGCACGAGTCTTCCAGCTGCGCTTGCCAGCTCCAACCAGACCGGACCCCGCTCCAGAGTGCTGGCCCAGCTTCTTCGCGAACACCCTAGCCCCCACCTCGACGGCGGCAGTGCCGATCGCACCGGCGATGAGCAGCTTCTCTGCCCGGTGGAGCTTGTGGCCGGGTTCGCCCTCTTCGAGCGGGTCCACCTCGGCGGGGTGCATGCCCTGCTTCATCCGATTCATCGCGAAAGCCTCACCGGCAGCACCGCCGAGCGCGAGCAGACGCGCTGGCCCGGTCTCACGCACGGGAGCCAAGGCCATTGCCGCACCTCCGGCGGCCACTGCGGCCGAAGATACGAAGACGAACGAGAGTCCGCTGCGACCAGCAGCGTTCCAGGTGGGAACCGCCGTATCGCCCAGGAGAGCCCCGGTGTAGGCCGCCAATGGTGCCGCAAAGAGCGCCGATTCGAGCGCGGCAGGAGTCTCGAAGGCGTGCAGAATTCGACGCAGCGGACCGAGAGGCAGACGCTCACCGGTCAGTCGATCGACCTCGATCGCGGTGAGGACACCGGAACCAACGCCGAAACCGGACAGGATCCAGGTGCCCATACTCATGGGAGAGCTGACCTTGAATACGCGCATCATGTTGAGGAAGCGTTCGGGCCGGCCGAGGTCGGCCACGAGTGCCGCTCCCCCGACAGCCGTCGCTGTGATCGCAGTCAGTCTGGTCGCAATCCGCAGCTGCGGACGATCACTGAATTGCGCCCCCAACCCAAGCAGCGAAGAGCCTCCGGCCAGACCGCCCAGGAACAGGTAGATCGCGATCTCATCGCCCCATGGCGGAGCTTTGACGATCGGCCTGCCGTAATAGGAGGAGAATTCGACGTCCTCGACCATCGGCATCTCACGATTGCCGTCGGCCCCACGGTTCTTCCAACCCTGACCGCCACGCCCTCCGGCACCCGGTCCGCTACGGCCACCACCGGGGCGACCACCTCGGCGACGCTTCTTCCGTCCGCGATCGAGCTCAGGTGGGCGGTAGGAATCGTATTCGGATGTGCTCAACGCCGGCTCCCGAGGAAGGCAAGTCCGGCGGCGGCCACCATGCCGAGCGCCGCGATGCCGGCCTTGGCGTACATCTGAGGCAGGTCTTTCGTCGGCACACGCGGATCCGGCGGCAGCCCGTAGACCTCGGGCTCGTCGAGGATGAGGAAGACCGATCCGGTTCCGCCGACGCCGTCGTTCGGGTTCGCGCCGTACAGGCGAGCCTCGGTCAGACCCTTCGCATGGAGGTCGGCCACGCGGGCGTGAGCCTTGTCGACCATGTCGTCGTGGTCGCCGAACTTGATCGACTCCGTGGGGCAGGTCTGCGCGCACGCCGGTTCCTGCCCATCGAGGAGGCGGTCGTAGCAGAGCGTGCACTTATTGGCCGTGTTCTTGTCCGGCACATCCATGTCCGAGGCGCTGCGATCACGGTCGGTCGGTGTGTTGATCGTGCCGTCATCGCGGCGCTCGATGACGCCGAAGGGACAGCCGGCCACGCAGGTCCCGCAGCCGTTGCAGACATCGTTCTGCACGACGACGGTGTC
Organism: Brevibacterium sp. FME37; assembly: GCF_014897485.1. Lineage (NCBI taxonomy): Bacteria > Bacillati > Actinomycetota > Actinomycetes > Micrococcales > Brevibacteriaceae > Brevibacterium > Brevibacterium sp. FME37. The sequence goes on along the minus strand of NZ_JABUYE010000003.1, from coordinate 393,381 downwards.
GAATTCCGTGCGGAAGAGAGCTCCCGTGGGGCACACGTCGAGGCAGCCGGCGTGGGTGCAGTGCTTGCACACGTCCGAGGACATCAGCCAGCGGAAGTCCGCCGTGTCCGGGGGCGTCGTGTCGAGATTGGCGATGTCCTCGGGATCGCTCGGATCCAAGGCGCCGGGTGCCAACAGGTCGATGCCCATCGGTGGGGTCGAGGGCAGTCCGCCGCTTCCGGCAGACCCATCTGCCGCCGCGCCGAGGGCACCGCCGAGAGGCTGTGCACCCGCAGACTCGTCCGTGCGCGGACGGATCGTCGGCATGCCGAGGTTGACGAGTTTCCGCCCCGATTCGCGGGCGGCTTCGATCCTCTCGGAGTCCTGTTCGATGAAGGCGACGTGACGCCAGGTATTCGCCCCGAGGCTGCCCGTGTTGTCGTAGGAGGACTCGAGGAGTTCGTAGGTCCCGTCCTGCGGATTGTTGTTCCACTCCTTGCAGGCGACCTCACAGGCCTTGCAGCCGATGCAGATCGACGTATCGGTGAAGAACCCTTTGCGCTCGTGCGCGGAACCATGCCAGTGCCCGTCCGCAACGGCGTCGTTCTCGACGGTCGATGTCGACATCAGCCCTCCTCCTCGTTTCCTGTGTTGTCCACCGTATCCGTCTGGGCACCCTCGCCGAGGTTGCCCTGCTGAACCTTGTCGACATCCTTGCCGATGTAGCCGCGGTCGGGGTCCCCATCGGTCGGGTCCCCGTCGTCGGCGCGGTTCGCGTCTACGGTCTCGGTCGGGTTCTGGTCCACGCTGTCGGTGGGTCGGAGATCGGCCCGGCCCGTGCGGTCGCCGGCACTGTCGACAGCTTCGTCTCCGAGGGTGCGCCCGGGAGTGACACCGACGGCGGAGTCTCCGCCGCGATGCGGATGCCCGCCCTTGCTGGCCGCAGAGTCCGCGGCCAGGGACTCGGCGACGACATCATCGGAGACCGTGACCAGCTGATTGCCCGATTCGGGGCTCAGACCGGCCTCACGCTGATACTTCTCGACGAAGTCGACGAGCTCCGGACCTCGTGGGCGGCGTCCCGGCATGATCGTGCCGGCCACGTACTTGCTGTTCTGGATGAACACATTGGGGTCCATCGTCACTCCCAGCAGGTCGTTCGCGGAGTCGCCTTCGACGGTGGCGTCTCCGCCGACACCCCAGTGGTAGGGCAGGCCGATCTGGTGGAGGGTCTTCCCGCCGATCGTCAACGGCGTCATCCTCCGGGTCACGAGCACGCGGGCCTCGATGGCCGCACGTGGGGAGACCAGCGTCGCCCACCCGTAGGGCTCAAGTCCCACCTCGGCGGCGAGTTCCGGTGAGATCTCGCAGAACATCTCCGGCTGCAGCTCCGAGAGGTAGGGCAGCCACCGCGACATTCCTCCGGCGGTGTGATGCTCGGTCAGGCGGTAGGTCGTGAACACGTAGGGGTAGACCTCGGAACCGGGATTGCCTGCGGCCGGGGCTGAGAGGTTGTCCTCCCTGCGCATCACCAGTCGTGTCGGGCTCGACTGCTGGTCGTAGAGCGGGTTGGATACCGTCGATTCCTGCGGCTCGTAGTGCGTGGGCATGGGGCCATCGACCATGCCGCTGGGAGCGAACAGCCAGCCCTTGCCGTCGGCCTGCATGATGAACGGATCATCGCCGTCGAGGTTGGCCGGACCACCGTGGGCCTGATCCGAGCGGGCCGAAGGAGACCGGTCGATCGGGAAGTCGGGCACGTCCTTACCCGTCCACTTTCCGGATTCCTCATCCCACCAGACGAATTTCTTGCGCTCCGACCAGGGTGTGCCGTCGGGTGCCGCCGAGGCGCGGTTGTAGAGGATCCGACGGTTCGCCGGCCAGGCCCACGCCCATTCGGCAGCGGTCTCGTCCTGTTCGGCTCGGGGCTTGCGACGGGCGGCCATGTTCTGCCCGCCTGCGTAGATTCCCGCGTAGATCCAGCAGCCGCCGGCGGTGGTGCCGTCGTCGGTCATCTGGTTGAAGTTGTCGAGCGGCTGCCCGTCCTTGTCGCCGCCGATGTGGTATCCGTTGATCTCGGCCAGCACGGATTCGGCGTCGACCTCACCCTCCTCGTCGACCGGGTAGTCCCAGGTCATGTCTAGGAGCGGACGATCGCGAGGATCCTCGGAGTCCTTCAGCTTCTCGCGCACTCGCTTACCGAGTTCGAAGAAGAAGTCGAGTTCGCTCTGTGCGTCGCCGGGCGGGTTGACGGCCTTGTGCCGCCACTGCACGAGGCGCTGCGTCTGCGTGAAGGTGCCGGCCTTCTCCGTGTGGTTGGCGGCGGGCATGAAGAACATCTCGGTCTCGATGTCTTCGGTCTTCAGCTCACCACTGGCGATCTCGGGACCGTCCTTCCACCAGGTGGCGGATTCGATGAGCCGGAAGTCGCGGACGACCATCCACTTGAGGTGGCTCATCGCCATGCGCTGCATTCGGCCGTTGGCCGAGCCGACTGCCGGGTTCTGACCGAGCAGGAAGTACCCGTCGACACCGTCGTTGAGCATGCGGACCTGCGTCTGATAGGTGCCGTGGGCACCGTTGATCTTCGGCAGATAATCGTAGGCGAAGTTGTTCTCCTTCGTTGCCGCATCGCCCCACCAGGCCTTGAGCAGGTTGGTGGCGTAGCTGCGCCCGTTCGCCCAATAACCTTTGTGGGTCTCCGGGGTACCGACGGCGGCGACGTAGTCCTCGAAGGTCTCGTGAACTCCGGCGCTGGGCATCGGCAGGTAGCCGGGCAGCAGGTTGAACAGCGTCGGGATGTCGGTCGAGCCCTGGATCGTGGCGTGTCCGCGCAGTGCCATGATGCCGCCGCCGGGACGACCCATGTTGCCCAGCAGAAGCTGGAGGATCGAGGCGGTGCGGATGAACTGCGCACCCAGGGAGTGCTGGGTCCAGCCCACGGCGTAGGCGAAGCAGGTGGTGCGTTCGCGCCCGGAATTCTGGGTCACCGACTCGACCAGGTATTCGAAGTCGGCGGGTTTGATGCCGCAGTTCTCGGCTACCATCTCCGGCGTGTACCGGGAGTAGTGCCGCTTGAGAATCTGGAACACCGACCTGGGGTCGCTCAGGGTCTCATCGGTGATGGGCGCCCCCGACTCATCGGTCTGGTACGACCAGGTCGAGTTGTCGTAGGAGTTCGTCTCCGGGTCGAAGCCGGAGAACAGGCCGTCGAGATCCTCCGTGTCCTGATAGTTCTCACTGATGAGATTCGTGGCGTTGGTATACGCACGGACGTACTCGTCGAAGTGCAGACCGTCGCTGAGGACACGGTTGATGAGCGCACCGAGCAAGACGATGTCGGAGCCCGCCCGGATCGGGACGTGCTTATCGGCGATCGCCGTGGTGCGGGTGAAACGAGGATCGACGTGGATGACGCGGGCACCTCGAGCCTTGGCCTCGGTCACCCATTGGAAGCCCACGGGGTGGCACTCGGCCATATTGGATCCCTGGATGATGATGCAGTCCGCATTCGCCATATCCTGGACGGGTTGTGTGGCGCCGCCTCGCCCAAACGAGGTTCCCAAACTGGGAACCGTGGCGGAGTGTCAAATACGCGCCTGGTTCTCGATCTGTATCGCGCCGGCCGCCGTGTAGAGCTTCTTCGCGAGGTAGTTCTCCTCGTTGTCGATGGTCGCCCCGCCGAGGCTGGCGATCCCCATCGTGCGACGCAGGGGGTGGCCCTTGTCGTCGAAGTCCTCCCAATGGTTGCGGCGGGCTTTGATGAAGCGGTCGGCGACCATGTCGATCGCGGTGCCCAGATCGAGCTTCTGCCAGTCCTTTGCTTTGGGAGCTCGGTAGAGGACGTCGGTAATACGCCCGTTGGCGTTGACCAGCTGTTCACTGGCGGCACCTTTGGGGCAGAGACGTCCACGAGAGATGGGTGAGTCCGGGTCGCCTTCGATCTGGATGACCTTGTCATCTTTGACGAAGACCTTTTGGCCGCAGCCGACGGCGCAGTATGGGCAGACCGACTGCACCACTTTGTCCGCTGTGGCGGTGCGCGGGGTGGTCTCCCGCGTCTTCTGGGACACCACTGATTCGCCGCGTCCCGACGCATCGGAGGAACGCAGCTGCCGGATCACCGGCCACTCGAGAGGACTGAACCGAGCCATGGCTCACATCCTAGCCCTTCTCGGTGGCCGATGGCGACCAATTCGGTCACGATCATCCGCAGCGTTTCACGAGGTGAGATGCGGTGATCTCACCCGCCGAGGTGGTCCTTCAGTCGGTGATCCTGTGTGCCAGGAGCACGCTGTCGTCGAGTTCGGCCGGCTGACCGTCGGGTCCTTCGACCTCGCGGGTGCGCAGTTCGGCGAAATCTATCTCCCAGCGGACGGGACTGCCGCCGATGAGGAGAGCGAAATCGCCGTTCGGGGTCACCGGCTCATGATGGTGACCGAGGCCGTGACCCAGTTCGTCATCCTGATTCTCGGCCCACGGCGGCATCTCGGCGTGCGAGATGAGCAGCAGGCGGCCGTCCGGCGCGACATGTTCGGCGACCTTCCCGACGAGTTCTTCGCGGGTGTCGGGCAACCGGGTGTGAAGGAAGCAGCCGACGACAAGGTCATAGCCGCCTCGGCGAGGGTGCTCTGCCTCTGCTTGTGAACCCGAGGGATCCCAGGTGGAGACGTCTCCGACCTCGAAGGATGCCGTGACACCCTTCGCTGCGGCCGCTTCTGCGGCCCGGTCGACGGCGGTCTGCGACAGATCGATGCCGGTAGCTTCCCAGCCGTGCTCGGCCAGCCAGATGACATCTGCGCCCTCACCGCAGCCGACGTCGAGGACCCGGCCGGGGGTGAGGCTTGAGACAGTGGCGACGAGCGCCTCGTTCGGCTTGCCCGACCAGATCGGATCGCTTCCGGAGTAACGCTCTTCCCAGGCCGCCACGGAGTCAGGGACTCCCGCATTTGCGGCCTGTTGGGGTTCGGTCACTGCTCTGTTCCGGATTCGGAGGAAACCTCGGTCGCCTCTGACACCACGCCGCCATCCGATCCTTCGGCGGCGTCGACCTCGGCTTCCTGCTTGGCCAGCTCCTCGCGGACTTCGTTCATGTCGAGTTCCTTGACAGCGTTGATGACCTGTTCGAGCTGGGGCGCAGCGAGCGCACCCGGCTGAGCGAAGACGACGATGCCCTCACGGAAGGCGACGAGGGTCGGGATCGAGGAGATCGCGAAGAGACCCGCGAGTTCCTGCTGTGCCTCGGTGTCGACCTTGCCGAAGACGACGTCCGAATACTGTTCGGAGGCCTCTTCGTAGACGGGGGCGAACTGCTTGCAGGGTCCGCACCAGTCGGCCCAGAAGTCGAGAAGCAGGATCGAGCTGTCGGTGATGGTTGACTCGAAGTTGTCTTTGGTGATTTCGATCGTAGACATCCGGGCAGTCTAAACGCCGACTATGAATACTGTCTGGACACTGTCGCAGTCAGGACAGTTCGTGCGGGTCTCGACCCGCACGAATCAGTCGGCGAGGTCGACTAGGTCGGCGATCGGCTGATCTGCAGTGATAGCAGAGAAGACGGCGTCGGCCGCCGGAGACTTGACGACCCGGTTCTGATTGTCCGGAGCCTGCTGCCACGGCATGATCGCGAACGTGATCGAATCCTTGGGCACGGAGGACACGGTCGCAGCCAGTGACCCGAGTGCTGAGACCGAATCGAGCTCGTCATCGACGCGCAGAGACGAGGTTACCGCGTCAAGGAAACCATAGAGCCGATTCGGCCTCGACAGCGTGTGGGAGCTCTTCGCCCTGTCGATGATGGATTCCATAACCATCTGCTGGTTGCCCATGCGCGAGATGTCACTGCCGTCACCGACAGCATGGCGTGTTCTTGCCAGCGCCAGGGCATCGACGCCGTCAAGAGTCTGCTCACCCGCAGGCAGGTCAAGGTTCGCTTTGTCGTCGTACAAGGGTTCGTCGAGGTCGACGGTGATTCCGTCCAATGCGTCGACGATCGTTGCGAAGCCGTCGAAATTGACCTCGACGAAGTGGTCGACACGAACTCCCGTGAGTTCTTCGGCAGCGGAGACCGAACAGGCCGGGCCCTGATTGAGTGCCGAGTTGATCATTCCGCGCAGGGGCCCCGAGGCACCAGAACCGGTGTCTTCGCAGGCAGGCATGTCCATCATCGTGTCGCGCGGAATCTGGACGGCGTCGATGCGAGAGGAGTCGTCGGAGATGTGGGCCAGAATCATCGCGTCGCTGCGCGCACCATCTGCCGCGCCATAGTCCTCAGCGTCGAGTTCACGGGTGTCGGATCCGAGGATGAGGACATTCAGTTCGTCCGTGATCTTCTCGGGCACCTCACCATCACCTGCACGCAGTGCCGAGGAGGTGATGTTCGACTTCAGACTGTGCATGGCCGCCACGACCGTGACCGGGACCGCGATGACGAGAACAGCGACCATGGCGACGATGGTGCGGCGGCGACGGTACTTCATGGCGAGACGACGCTGACGCCGTGGGCCGATTTCGGGATGCTGCATGAACTTCAATTCGAGATCGGGGTCAGATTGCATACAATCCTAAAAAACTTTTCTTCGAACTTTCTGACACCGCTGGTCGATACATTCTGTTAGAGTTAAATTGTTCCCGTACGAGACAGTGCGGAACACATGGTGCCGCGAGCGTAGGTAGATTCGCTTGGTACCGTGCAGTTGCCAGTTGGCGCGTGTCTACCGTCCGCGCCTCTTATATTTTTTCAGACTTTTCAATCCGGCCGTCCTTCGGCCTCCATCCCGCACCTTCGGTGCATTACCGAAACCGAGCTTCCCCGTTTTCGCCTGAGACAAGGATCTTCACATCAGCACGAATTCCGGAACACCGGTTTCTCCACAGATTTTCGTTGGATCTGCGTTCAATGCGCAGACCATCCAGCGAGAAGTCACACGTTCAGACGATCTACTGATCGACATCGTCGGTCAGCCCAGGTCCCTGAGAGTGTGAACAGCCGGGCCCACTCAAGGGTCCGACCATCCAGATCGTTTCGGCGATCACCAGTTTAAAATAAGGATACAAAGATTATGGCTACAGGTACCGTGAAATGGTTCAACTCGGAAAAAGGTTTCGGATTCATCCAGCCTGACGATGGTTCAGCAGACGTCTTCACTCACTTCTCCGCGATCGAATCGACCGGCTACCGTGAGCTCGCCGAGGGCCAGAATGTCGAATTCGACTCGGAAATGGGTTCCAAGGGCCTTCAGGCCACAAGCGTTCGTCCCCTCTGAGACTTCCGTAACTTTCCGGTCCCGGCCGGATCGCGATTGATTCGTCAATAGCGAGCACCTGCCGGGAACGCAGTTGCACTGAGCTACACCAAAAGCGTGTGTTCGCGTTTGGAGTTTGTGTTTTCACTTGCTCTGAATGCGATCACACGCTTTTCGGCGTCCGCGGGCCCTTTGCCGTGTCGACGCCTGAAATCAGGGAACGCCGAGCACCGCCCGGCAATCCGATCACTGATGGCCTGCCCAGATCCTTCCCTCACACCCGCAAACAGCCCCGAAGCCGAGGCCGTTGCACACGCCTACCATCCCAGCTCGCCATACACCTTCGGATCAATACTCAACCACTCAACGCGAACGCGCGCTTCACCCCACTCCAGACGACCCAGCAACTCGTTGAGCCATTCCTGTTCGGCGGAATCGAAGTCGTCGCCCAAAAGGGTGACGGCCTTCTCCTCGGCGACCGTGACGGCGTCCTGAAATGGCATCACTGTCTTCAGCGCGTGGGGCGTCTTACGGGCAATGAGCTGAGGGTCGTCGAGCCATTGTCGACGGTTCGCAGTGCACTATACGTTGTGATTTATGCAACCACGGCCGTGCGACCACAATGCGCGCGCCCCACCGCCGCCACCTGCACCACGGGCGCTTCGCTGGCTGGTGGTCGGAGTCCTCGCCAGCATCATCCTGCTCATTGCACTGCCCATCGTCATGATGATCGATCAGGCCGGCCTCAAAGCAGCCATCGAGGAGGACACCGGAGCGGGCCTGGATCCCGAGTGGATGGACTGGGCCCGCATCACATTGACGGCATATCTGGTTGTCGCCAGCTATTTCAGCCTCTACTCGGCCACCCAGGGAGCGATGTTCCTATGGGCCGTGATTCCCACCGATATTCTGCCCGTTCTGATGATCGGTCTCCTTTGGATCCCCGCCCCCGTACGTCGGTACTTCAAACCGCAGCGACCCACGGCTCACCAACCGAGACGCCGCCGAACCACCTACGTGACCGCAGCTGCTCATCGTCGCCATGAGACTGCTCATCGACCGGGCCGGCGAGCGCGTGCATGCTCGACAACGACGACTTCGTGCCCTGAAGTCTGTACCGTAGGAATTCTTGAGATCCCCACACAGAACAGGTGATGTCACGATGACTCAGCCGACCGACCTGCACCCCACCACCGTCGTCTTCGATCTGGGCAACGTTCTCATCGGCTGGGATCAGACTGGCCCTCTCGCCGACCGGATGACCCGCGAAGAGTGGAATGATTTTGCCGCCGAGGCGAACTTCGGCATGCTGAATACGCTGGCTGATCGCGGTGTGCCGATCACAGAGGTGATCGCACGGGCGGCCGAATCCGATCCCCGCCACGGCGAAATCGTCGCCGCCTACTATGACCGTTTCGATCTGTCCCTGACCGGTCCGATCGAAGGAATGGCCGAAATCGTCGCCGAGCTCAAGGCCTCCGACATCAGGCTGCTGGGTCTCTCGAACTGGTCGGCAGAGACCTTCCACCATGCGCCGAAGGTCGCGCCGGCGATCAATGAACTCGAAGATATCGTGGTCTCAGGACGGGAGGAGCTGATCAAGCCCGACCCTGAGATCTTCCGTGTCCTGAGCCGACGTTTCGACCTTGTCCCCGAACGGACGGTCTTCGTCGACGACCTGCCGGCGAACATCGATGCCGCCGAAGAGCTCGGCTTCATCGGCCTGCTCTTCACCGATGCTCAGCAACTGCGAGGCGACCTCGGAGGCCTTGGACTCTTCGTCTCCCCAGCCGCCGATGAAAGCTGACGGGGGTTGTTCCCGTACGCACTCGAGGACTGCTTCGATGAATGGGTCGTTCTGCCGGCGGCTCCAGCCACCGCCTCGGAGGACTTCAACACAATTCCGAATGCCTTCGAGATTCCCTATGCTCATCGGATGATCGGGTCCAGCGACGCGGAGAGGTACAAGTAGGCGGCCGAGGCGGGAACCGTGAACACCGATGCCCCGTCCAACCACTCATCGCAGTTCGCCCCAGTCATGGATCCGACACTCAAAATCGCCACGAAGGCCCGGGTCCTCGCGGCATTGTCGCAATTGAGCAGCTGAGCCGCCGCTGATCCCGCGGCGATTCTTGCCTGGAAGCGGATCGGGCTCGACTCTTCAGACTCAGTCGGTGACCGACCGCACCACACGTGCCGGCGACCCGACCACGACGGTTCCTGCACGCACGTCCTTGGTGACGACCGAGGCCGCTGCGACCACCGCATCATCGCCGATGGTCACGCCGGGCAGGATGGTCACGTTCGAACCGATCCAGACGTTGCGTCCGATGATGATCGGCGCCGGGTGCATGTCGCCACGACGGTCCGGGGTGATGTCGTGATTGAGAGTCGCCAGCACCGTATTGTGGCCGATGAGGCTGTCGTCTCCGATCCTGATCCCGCCTTGGTCCTGGAAGCTGCATCCGGAATTGATGAAGACCCGCTGACCCAGCGTCGTGTTCTTCCCGAAGTCGGTGTGGAACGGCGGGAACATCGTGACGGTCTTGTCCACTGGCTTGCCCGTCAGCGAGGCCAACAACTGCCTCACCGCGTCGGGCTCGTGATACGAACCGTTGAGCTCGGCAGTTATCCGCAGCGCCTCTTGGCTGCTGCGGTGCATGACCTCGTGCAGAGGCGAGCCGCTGACGATGGTTTCACCGTTGTTGAGTACTTTGACCAGATCCTTGAGTTCCATACTGGCCATCCTTTCGTGTGTCCTACTTTCGTGCATTCTCGGTCGAAAACACGTTCACGGTTTGAGCAGGACCTTGATTGCCTCACGCCTGTCCAAACTCGTCCTTCATCGTGGTCAGAGTCCTGTGGATGTTCAGCCGCTGGAAGTCGGCGAAGCTTCTGCCGCCGGTGAGCACTCGGTCAACGATTGCTGCTACCCAGTCGGGCCAGGTGGTGCGGTCATCGTTCCAGGTTTCGGTGACACGCGTGCGCCCATTGTTGATGTCTTCGAATTCATAGACCCAGGTGGCGATGCCTCCGCTGATCTTCGGTGAGCTCGCACCGATCTTTCGAACCTGGAACGCGAATCGTTCACCCGGTTCAGATGCGGTGACGACACACTCGGTAACCCATTGTGCCCGGCTGCGATGATTGCTGCCCTCGAAGACTTCGCCCACCTGCAGAGGACGGGACTCCGCAGGAGTGTGAGCGCCGATGTTCTCAGGACTCCACCGAGGCATCTGGGTCGGATCGGCCACCTGCTCCCACAGAGTGTCCGCATCGACATTGACGATCATGCTGTCGCTGACCTGCGCAGTGCGTTTCATCGAGTTCCCTTCGTCGGTTGAGTCCAGCCTAGTGGTGAAGTTGAAGCGTAGTCTGACTCCCATGCTTCCGAACGCGACGCCCCGCTTGATATTCCGTGAGATGTCACCGAATGATCTCGACGATTTGGCAAACCTCCTCGGCGATCCCCAGGTCATGGAGTACTACCCGCGTCCCAAGGACCGGCCTGAAGCCGCTGGTTGGATCAACTGGAATCTACGCAGCTACGCCGACCACGGCCATGGGCTCTGGGTCATCACGACTCATGATGGTGAATTCCTCGGCGACTGCGGCCTGACCTGGCAGACGGTCGATGACACGCCTGTCCTGGAGCTCGGATACCATGTGAAGACCTCAGCTCAGAAGCTCGGCTATGCTACCGAGGCGGCCGTTGCCTGCCGCGAATACGCCAGTTCGCATGCACTGGCATCCCCTTTGGTCTCGATTATCCACAGGGACAATAGTGCTTCCCAGCGCGTGGCTGGGAAGGTCGGCATGAGACTCGATCAAACACTGCGCCACTCATCGCCGGTCCACGTCGTCTTTGCCATGGACCTGTGAAGGTTCGAGCTCGACAGCATCTGGGGTTGACCCGATTTCACGCTGATCGTACGTGCATTCCGAGGTCAGATCGTCCCCCGGCAATGTCCGAATGGAGGAGGCGTTTCTCGTCATAATCTTCGAGCATCCGCCGGTAAGGGATCGCTGAGGCATCGTCGATTTCACTCAGGCGCTGCCTGATTTGGCTGCGGGCGTCGTCGATTGAGTACCACGCTGTCCCAGGAGAGCCTTTTCATGAGCAACCGCCTGATCCTGCAGGGCTTGGACGACCGCGGCAACGGCCGGTCGGCGCATCGAATCGGGACGCAGCACCATCCAATAGGGCAGTCGTTCGGACAGAGTCTCGGCGAAGAGTCTGACCAGGTCATCATGCAGGTCAGCCATGAAGCAGGGCAGGAAGCCGATGCCCGCGCTGGCACGGGTGGCTTCGACATGGACAAACACATTGGTCGAAGACAGTCCGTCTTTCATCGTGGGGACCAGGCGACGTGGCGCGTCGAGATCATCGACCTGGAGCATGGAATCCACGAAGTACACGAGGCGATGTTCGGTCAGCTCATCCTCGGTGGCCGGAGTTCCGTTCTCGATCAGATAGTCCCGTGAGGCATACATGCCCAGTTCATAGTCGCCGAGTTTGAATGCTTCAGCGCGGTGCACCTGGGGTTCGCCGACGACCACTTCGATGTCGAGGCCCGATCGCTGCTGCAGTGCCTGTCGCGTCACGGTCACGATCTCCACGCTGAGGTCCGGATGCCGACGCCGGAGTTTCGCCACGGCCGAAGCCGCCACATAGGCACTGAACCCATCCGTAGCTGTCATTCGGACCACCCCGGTGATGGCGTCGGGACCGCGCCCTGAGCCGCCGAGGCTGCTCACCGCGTTCTCCACCTGCTCGGCCACCCGCACGGCCTCATGTCCGAGCTCGGTCAGTTCCCATCCACCGGAGGCACGTGAGAGCACGCGGCCGCCGAGGGATTTCTCGAGGGCGGCGATCCGGCGGGAAATGGTTGTGTGGTTAAGGCCCAAGGTCTGTGCCGCGGTCGTGAACTTCGCCGAGCGGGACACCGTGAGCAGCACCAGAAGATCATTCGGCTTCATGTCCATATCTGCAATATTAGGCAGAGGATGTGCTGAAGCGGATCTCAGAACCACAACTTCTGTGCACAAATGCGCATACCGACGTCAGTCATAATCGATCGAATGGACCCGCGTACTGGAAGGCTCCACCCTGATGAGCGTAGTCCGAGAGCGTACGAATCTGGAGGTAGTCGCCCCAGGCCGGGTCAGGCGGAGTCACTGCGGTCGTCGAAGCCGGGACGAAACCGAAACGCGAGTAATAGGCAGGGTCACCGAGCAGACCGACGACGGCCTCACCTCTGGCATCAGCAGCACCGAGCACCGCGTGCATCAGCGCCGAGCCGACGCCGTTTCCCTGCCGCCTTGGAAGGACGCTGACCGGCCCGATACCGAGAGCCGGAAACGAACCCACGTGCGCCCGTGTCGCCACGACATGCCCGATGATCTCATCGTCATCGAGGGCGACAAGAGAGATCTCGGGAATCCATGCAGGATCGTCCCGCAACCATGAGATCAGGGTCGCTTCTCCAGGGTCTTCGCTTGGCTCCACCGGTGGAGCGCTGTGGTCTGCACCGCGGAATACGGCTGCTGTGATTGCGCGGATCTCTTCGGTGTCGCCTGAACGTTCTCGTCTGATCAGCATACGAGCTGAGCCTACCGTGCACCGATGGGGACGAGAATGCTCACCGTCTCGCTTCATATCGGGTCAGAAGAACACCGTTGGGAAATGACTGAGTGTCCAGCAGTTTCAGATTCACCCAATTGTCCAAGGGCGTGAAGAAGGGCGTGCCCCCACCCACCAGGACCGGGTAGGTGAGCAGAATGTATTCGTCGATCAGTCCAGCCCTCATCGCCGAAGACGCGAGCGTGGCGCCGACGATGTCCATAGGGCCACCGTCTTCTGACTTGAGCCGAGAGATCTCAGCAACGGCATCGCCAGAGACCAGTCGAGCATTCCAGTCGACGGCACTGATCGTCGAGGAGAACACCACCTTCGGCATCTCCAGCCACCGGCGTGCATACTCACCCTCAGCTGGTGTGACCCCGGGCTGTTGCCCGGCTGTGGGCCAGTGAGAGCTCATCGCCTCCCATAGCCGCCGACCGTACAAAGCCAGCTCGGTGGACCCCACACGGTCAGACCACCATCGGAACACCTCGTCATTCGGCATGCTCCAGCCCAGATCGTCACCGGGCGCAGCTACGTAGCCATCCAGGCTCACGTTCATCGCAAAGCTCAATTTCCGCGTCACATCGGCCCCTCTCAAGTCGGCAGCCGCTGGTGGTTGTAGAGATGCGTCCTATTTTGCCCACGACGCGCCAATGTATTTTGCACGAATCACAATTCGGAACGATCCGTGTGCAAAATAGTGCGACATGGGGCGAGTCACGGCTAGGGATCCGGGAATTTCGGTTGCCTTGAAGCATCATCCTGTCGGCACCGGATCTCGGTGCAAGGGAAGTGCAGACTGTTAATCTGAACGTCGACTGTCGATGAATTAATGAGGAGCGCGTTGGTGTCCATCAGTGGTTTTAGTAAACGAGCAGGGTCGTTAGCGACAATCTTCGGCGCAATCTGGGTACTCAGCGCCTGCGGGGGCGGAGTATCAGGCGAGTTTTACAACGGAGACGGCATATTGAACATCGACGGCGACTCTGTGACCTTCACGGACTTCGCCTGCTCCGATGGCGACGAGTTAGCGGAACTTGATTCAGAACACCAGTTCAAGGGTGAACTTACCGATGACGGTGCGCAGGTCATGTGGGATGCTGAAAACCAGAGCGCCTACAGTTGGACGCCTGAACCAGCCGAACCGATCGTCGAAAGCAGTTCAGGTGAGCAGATCACAATCGGCGACCAGCAGTTCACGAAGATGGACGAAGAAGAGGCGCTGAAACAATATTCAGCCGACGAATGCTAAGCATCGCAACCTAGCTACACGATGGGGAGTAGGCTCCCGCCGCTCCTTTGAGTGCGCTTTAGAGTGTTTGCCGTGAGACCTCATAGCGGCGGGTGACCTCGGCAACAGAAATCCCATGTCGACCATCACCCGGCACGTTTAATTCGCGTCGAGTCAAGCGAAACAGGCCATTTTCGCAAAGGTAACCTTCAGCGCAGTTTGGGCAAAGTAGGGCGCTTCTCTGCTGATGAGTCTACTGCGGCATGTTGACGAACCTGGACTTCGCGCCCTGGAAGGCCACGGAGATGTCAGCGGTCGGACCGGCACGGTGTTTGGCGACGATGATATCGGCCTCGCCGGCGCGTTCGTGCTCCTTGTCGTACATGTCGTCACGGTGGATGAGCAGCACCATATCGGCGTCCTGCTCGATCGAACCGGACTCACGCAGATCCGAGATCATCGGCCGCTTGTCCGTTCTCTGCTCGCTGCCACGGTTGAGCTGCGAGAGTGCGATGACCGGGATCTCGAGTTCTTTGGCCAAGAGCTTGAGTGAACGGGAGAACTCGGAGACTTCCTGCTGACGTGATTCGACCTTTTTGCCGGAGCTCATCAGCTGCAGGTAGTCGACGCAGACCATCTTGAGATCGTGCTGCTGTTTCAGGCGACGGCACTTCGCTCGGATCTCCGTCAGTGCCATGTTCGGCGAATCGTCGACGAACAGTGGTGCATCGTTGATGCGCGATTCCGTTGCGGCCAGGGTGGTCCAGTCGTGGGGGCTCAGCTCACCGCGGCGAAGGTTCTGCAACGGAATCTCCGACTCGGCAGACAGAAGTCGCATGACGAGTTCGTTCTTGCCCATCTCCAAGGAGAAGAAGACGGCGGCCTGGCCGTGGTGGATCGCCGCCGAGCGCATGAAGTCCAACGCCAGTGTGGACTTGCCCACGCCGGGACGAGCGGCGATGACGATCATCGTGCCCGGGTGGAAACCGTTGGTGAGCGCATCGAATTCGGTGAATCCGGTCGGCACGCCGGCGGTCTGGCCATCGGTGTCGCCATTGCGTTCGATCTCCTGAGCGACATCGCTGAGAATGTCGGAGAGGATCACGTAGTCCTCGGTGGTGTGACGCTCAGTGACTTGGTAGATCTCCGCCTGGGCCGAGTTCACGACCTCATCGGTGTCGCCTTCCGCGTCATAGCCCATCTGCACGATGCGGGTGCCGGCTTCGACGAGTCGGCGCAGGACGGCCTGCTCGCGCACGATCGCGGCATAGTAGCCGGCGTTGGCGGCAGTCGGAACGGAGGAGATGAGCGTATGCAGGTACGCTGCGCCGCCGACCCGGGAAAGGTCGCCGGTCTTCGTGAGGTAGTTCGCCACCGTCACGGAGTCCGCGGGTTCACCACGCGAATAGAGGTCGAGGACGGCTTCGTAGATGGTCTCGTGAGCAGGCTTGTAGAAGTCATCGCCTGTCATGGATTCGACGCAGTCGGCGATCGCATCCTTGGACAGAAGCATCGCGCCGAGGACGCTCTGCTCGGCCTCGACGTCCTGCGGCGGGGTCCTCATCCCGTCAAACCCCTGGTTGTTGCTCAATCGTCTTCCTCTTCCTCGAACCTCGTCGGCGGACACCCGCTTTCAACGCCCTCCAACTGTACCTGGATCGAGAAGCCACAGACCCACCTCGGCGGGGTATCCGGGTGTGAGCACACGCTCACTCCGGCCGGCTCAGCGGCCCGACCTCAGTCCCGCGAACGACCTGCGGTCGCCACGGTCACGAGGATCGGCTTCGCCAGCTGCAATCCCAATCTGATGATGAGAATACCGAGGACCACTGACGCGAGAATCGTGAGGAATGTGATCGGCTTGAGCACGAGCGCAGCACCGGCCAGAGGCAGAACGAGAACCAAACCGAGCCCCCCGGCCAACAGCGACACCCAGATCACCGGCCCCAGGACTGCTCTCACCATGGCTGTGTGCATCGTGTCCGGATCCATTCCCGCGGCGTAGAGATCTTGAAATGTGTCGGCTCGATCGTAGATGTCTGCAACCTGGTTGATCAGCGCGGATACGGCGATCAACAGGATCGAGATTCCCATCACCAGCATGACTCCGGTGAAGATGTCCTGCAGCAGGAACCGGTCGGCGTCGTGCATCCGGGCGCCCGGCTCGTCCCCCGCGTCGAGGCCGAGCTGCATGAGCGAGATGCCGGTTCCGCCCACGGCAGCGACGAACGCAGTCATGGCCAGCCCGGAGACTCTGCGCCAGAACCGTTTGGGTTCGTCGGAGACCAACCGCGCGGCGATGAGTCGTTCCGGAGTCTGCGCCCTATTCCCGCTGAGGTACGCAAACCACCTGATCAGAAGTCCGCCGAGGAGGTCGACGACGATCAGACCGAGGAAGAAGGTCGCGATGACCGCAGAGAGGACGATTCCGAGCCCGAGTTCTCCGCTCTTCGACAGCATCACGACAACCGGCAGTGTCAGGACCACGAGGGTCGCCAGAACCACCTGAACGACGGGGAACTTCCGCTCCAGGGCCTTGGTGCGCACACCCAGCGGTGAGATCGCGACCTTGCGCAGGCCCAGCAGCGCAGCGGCGATGCATACGAGGATGAGGAACACGACTACCGAGGCCACCAACCACGGGGGCATGAGCATGTTCTCGTACCCGATGGGATGTCCCATGAAGCGGATCAGGCTCACCGGCCAGACCAGGCTCAGGTAGCCGAGGACGCCGAGGACGATTCCGCAGATCGCGGGCACCAGCGGTTCGGCCACCGCGAGAGTGACGATGGATGAGCGCCTGGCACCCAGCAGCGACATCGTGGACAGCCGCTCATCCTGTCGCCGGGCGGACAGAGTCGCCGAGGCGGAGGCCAGGGTGCTCGCGGGAATCACGAGGAGGATCGTCGCGAAGCTGGCCAGGAACTTGTACATGAAGTCCATGCCCGCCATGTCCGGGTCCGAGCTGGGTGGGGTCTGGAAGAACATCCAGGCTCCGGCGGCGACGGTGAGGAACAGGGAGGTACAGGCGAAGAACGCGCTCATCACCAACAGCGAACTCGACGAGGTCAGCGTCTTGCGCCCCAGGACGAGGGGTACGACGCGGGTTGCTGTGGGCAGGACGGTGGGCATGTCGATCTCCTTCTCAAACCGCAGCATTCACAGCGGTGACGGTGCGCACGAGCGGGCGGGTGAACTGCAGTCCCAGCCACACCATCGCCACGCCGCCGACGAGCACCGATGCGACAACCCCAATGGTCAGAGGATCGCCGAGGTCACTCGCCGAAGCCATGAGTCCTGCCAGGATTCCGCCCAGCGCCAGGGATACGAGGGTGACGAGGACGATGGGTGACATGACCGCGTTGACCGTGACCCGGTGCATCATCTTCTGTGTCATTCCCGCCGAATGCAGCTCCCGGTACGTCGATGCCCGGTCGAGGATGTCTGCTGCCTGGTTGATCGTCGCGGAGATGACGATGAAAACGAATGCGATGGCCAGGGTGAGGACGAGGCCGGTGAAGATGTCATCGGCCATGTACTGGTACGGGCCCATGATGGCCTTGTCCTCAGCGGTGAGATCTCCTTGATTCGCCCGCATCATCGCCGTGCCGGCACCACCGACGACCGCGATGAAGGTGATCATGGAGAGGCCGGCCACGCGCCGCCAGTACTGAGCGGGGGCATCGGCGATCATCGACGCTGCGATCATCGACGTGGGTGTGCGAGCGATCCGGTGGCTGAACCATCCGTGGATGCGCATGACGAGAACGCCGATGACATTGATGAGCAGAAGGGCGACGCCGATCGTGATGATGCTGGCAACAACGAAGACCATCGTCGGCTGGTTGCGGTCGAGGGAGAAGACGAGGGCTGCGATCATTCCGACCACGAGCACGATCACGGCTATGATGCGGGCCACAGGGAACTTGCGAGCCAAGGACCTGGTGCGCACGCCCAGCGGTGAAACCGTGATCCTGCGCAAACCCAGCAGCGCGGAGAGCAGGCAGACCAAAAGCAGTCCGATGACAACTGCGGCGAGCAGCCACAGCGGCATCATCAGTGCGGAGTAGCCGAGGGCTTGGCCGTTGAAGACGAGGAGGCTGAGTGGGACTGCGAGCAGAAAGTAACCGGCGATTCCCGCAAAGATTCCTGCCGCGGCGGGAATGAAGGGTTCGGCGACGGCGAGGAGTCTGACCGTGCCAGGCTTCGCACCCAGCAAGGAGAGTGTGGACAGCCGTTCGTCCTGACGTCGGGCACTGAGCTTCGCCGAGGCGACCCCCAAGCTGATCGCGGGAACGATGAGGAAGACGGTGGCCAAGATCGCGAGCATGCGATACAGGTCGGCCACCTCGGCGTATCCGGAGACATCGGGACGGTCGTTGAATGCCCAGGCACCGCCGGCGACGGTGAGAAAAAGAGTCGAGCACGCGAAGAAGGCGAAGGCGACGAGCTTCGATGTTGTCGAGGTGAAGGATTTCTTGGTCAATACCACTGGAAGGATATTCATGGTCGGCATCACCAGTTGTTCTGGACGTACTGGGTGTTCTGTGCACGCTGGTCGTTCTGCGCGTACTCGTTCGCGGAGTCCGAGACGATGCGCCCGTCGGCGAGTCGGACGATGCGCGAGCACCGGGCAGCCACGGTCTCATCGTGAGTGACCACGACCAAGGTGGATCCTCGTCCGGTCGTGGAGGCGAGGAGTTCGGAGAGCACCTCGGTGGAGGTGGTGGAGTCGAGCGCGCCTGTGGGCTCATCGGCGAAGGTGACCACGGGCTGGGTGACCTGGGCGCGGGCGATGGCCACGCGCTGAGCCTGTCCGCCGGAGAGCTGCCCGATGCGCTTGTCCAGGTGCTCGGCCAGTCCCAGGCGCTGCAGCCACGCACGAGCGTGCTCGGTCGCATCGGGGCGCTTCAGACCTGAGAGCATTGCGGCGAGCGCGACATTGTCCAAGGCGGTGAGCTCGGGCAGGAGCAGACCCTGCTGGAACACGAACCCGAAGACCTCGCGACGCAGAGCGGTGCGGCCCTTCTCCTTCAGCGACGTGATCTCCGCGGCGGCGCTGCGGTCGGTGGGCAGGAGACGGATATTCCCCTCGTCAGGTCGGATGATGCCAGCGAGGCAGTGCAGGAGGGTCGTCTTTCCGGAACCGGAGGGCCCCATGACGGCCACGGATTCGCCGAGGCCGATGGTGAGGTCGACTCCGGCGAGCGCATAGGTCTGGTTGTAGTGCTTGGTCACGTTCGACGATGTGATGATCGCGGGAAGCTGTGTGTTTGTCATGTCTCCATGTTTTCGCAATCGGACTTGCCCGACTATGAAGACCTCCCACCACTGGGGCGAGGAAAACCCGATAATCGGCACGGAGGTTGAGGAGCCCCGCATGCGACCCTGCAATGGACCAGCACGGCTCACGCCTCTATTGTGAATGCGTAGCGGATGCTTCGAAGGCTCCGCTGCCGAAGAACCACTCTGCGTGAACCACTCCGGGTGAACTCACGACGAGGACCAGTGAAGAGACATCTACAACTGAGGAGTCATCATGAAAGCACAGTGGATCAGCATTCTCGTCGACGATCAGGCTCGCGCTCTGAAGTTCTACACGGATCGGCTCGGCTTCATTCCGAAGGTCGACGTGCCCGTCGGAGACGAGTTCCGCTGGCTCACAGTGGTCTCACCAGAGGATCCCGATGGCGTGGAAGTCGTCCTCGAACCCAAGGGACACCCCGCCGCGAACGACTTCACTTCCGCGCTGAAGGCAGACGGAATCCCCCTCAACCAGTTCGCCGTTGAGGATGTCCAGGCCGAATACGATCGCCTGAACAAACTCGGTGTGACTTTCGTTCAGGAACCGACGACGATGGGCCCGGTCACCACAGCAGTCCTCGACGACACCGTCGGCAACCTGATCCAGCTCATTCACCAGGAAGAGGCCGAGCCTGACCTGCCGTGAGCAGGCTGGCAGATGCCGTCGAGGACCAATCCGGTTCGCCGCTCGTAGGCCGCTCTGGAAGGGCGAACCCCGTACTTGAGTGCGAGTGAGTTGTCGACGGCCATCGCTTGAAAGTCATCCGACGTGACCCCTTCGGCCAGAGCGTTGGCCGCATGCCCATCCTGCACCAGCTCCTCGTGGAAGCTTCCCCCGAGGTGACAGAGTTCCATGAGTGGGCCCGAGGCAGGAAACGCCTGCAGGAGAACGTCGTTGACCGCCGGCAGTCGGTATTGAAGTTCGCGGATGGCACCGACGTAGAATCGAATCCGCTCACTGATACCGGGAACTGAGCGGGCGTCATCAATCACGGACTTCAGCTTAGTCGCGACGACCTCGTCGATGACGGAATCGATCAGTCCGATCCGCCCGCCAAACCTGTTGAAGATCGTCGCCTTGCTCACCTGGGCGGTACCGGCGACGTTCTCCAGCGGTGCCGAAAGTCCCTCGACGCGAAACACCTCGATTGCGGCAGCGCGGATCCGCGCGACATTCCGGCGGGCATCCGTACGCAACGTCGGCCCAGAGTTCCTATCAGCCACCCTCAGCTCTCCCCTGTTCTCTCCATAACTTGACTACATTGGTCACTTTACCGCAGGATGGATGTCGGCACTAAGTTGACCATATAAGTCAACTTGAAAGGGGTGCCTCCATCAGCACCGGTCTCGGACCGGCTTCAGCGAAAGGTCGCCATAATGATCATCGTGACCGGAGCAACGGGCGCTCTCAACGGATTCACTGTGGAGTATCTCCTCCAACGGATTGCGCCGAGCGACATCGGTGTCAGCGTCCGCAACCCCGACCGCGCACAGCACCTGGCAGACCAGGGCGTTCGCGTCAGACAAGGAAGTTACGACGATCCAGATGCGCTCCGTCACTCGTTCGCCGACGCGGAGCAGGTACTTCTCGTCTCCTCGAGTGATGTCACCGCGGACGTCATCACACAACACAGAACAGCCATCGACGCGGCAGTCGAGGCTGGAGCCCAACGAATCCTGTACACGAGCGCTCTCGGGACCGGCTTCAACTCCCCCTACCCTCCGCTGGCAATTCACGCTGCCACCGAGCAATACCTTGCCGAGTCGGGCGTCTCTTGGACGGCACTGCGCAATGGCTTCTACGGAGACCTAGGAGATCTGCTCGGACCATGGCAGGCAACGGGCACGATCGCCAAACCAGCCGACGGTCCCTTCTCGTGGATCGACCGACGCGATGCCGGCAAAGCGGCCGCGACAATATTGACCAGCGCATCGTCCTTCGACGGCCAAGTCAATCTCACACTGCCCTCACCGGTGACTCTCGCTGACTTCGCCGCACGCGCCTCCGAACTATCGGGCCGCCCTGTCGAACGAATCGTTGTCAAGGACGAAGAATGGATTGCAGGTGAAGTGGCCAACGGGGTGCCCGAGGCTGCCGCACGATTCACTCTGACGATGTTCCAAGCAACGCGAAGCGGCCATTTCGCGCACCCCGATCCCACCCTGTCTCGTCTCCTCGGACGGACGCCCCGTACCATCTCCGATCAACTCAAGGAACAGGTGGTGCGGACTGAGTGATTGTCCACGGACCGACGTCCAGCGATAAAGCACACGGCTTCACACCTAGTTCACGATTTCACATCGATGTCTCGTCCTTCAGCAACGCCTTGCGGATCTCGACCTTGAGGACCTTGCCCACCTTCGACCTGGGCAGATCGCTCCAGGCATCGATGCGCTTCGGGGTCTTGATGCTGCCGATCCGGGCTTTGACGTGCCCCCGCAGCTCCTCCGTCGTCACCGCACCACCTGGGCGAAGCTGAACCACGGCGGTGACCATCTCGCCCCAATGTTCATCGGGCAGACCGATGACAGCGCAGTCCTGGACCTCGGGGTGGGAGAGCAGGGCCTGCTCCACTTCGGTGGAGTAGACGTTGAACCCGCCGGTGATGATCATGTCCTTGGCACGATCGACGACGTAGAGGTAGTTCTCTTCATCGAGATAGCCGATGTCGCCGGTATGATGCCATCCGAATCGCGTCGCCTCCTCGGTCGCGTCGGGGTTCTTGTAGTAGCCCTCCATGACGAGGGATCCCCGAACGACGATCTCTCCGCGTTGCCCTCTGGGCAGGATCTCGCCGTCTGGAGACATCACTTCCACGGTGCACAGCGGGGAGGCTCGCCCGGCCGAACTCAACCGGTCCTTGGCCAGGGCCCCGTCGGGCAGGAAATGTTCTCGCGGTGACATCGTCGAAATCATCATGGGCGCTTCAGTCTGGCCGAACAGCTGAGCCATGACCGGACCGATCCTCGCAATCGCCTCTTCTAACCGCACCGGAGACATAGGGGCAGCCCCGTACCACAGGCATTCGAGGGAACTGAGATCTGTGGAATCCAGCCCCGCCTCGGCGAGGATCATGTAGACGATCGTCGGCGGCAGGAACGAATGCGTGACTCCATGCTCTTCGACATGGGCCAGGAACGCTCCAACGTCGGCACCGCGCATGATGACGATCTGCCCGCCAAGCGAGAGGATAGGAAAGCACAGAACTCCGGCCGCGTGTGTCAGCGGTGCCATCGCCAGGTACACGGGCTTCTTCGTGAATGGATAGGACATCAGGGTGAGCGCGGTCATCGTCTCAAGATTCTGATTCGACAACATCACTCCCTTGGGACGACCGGTAGTGCCCCCTGTGCCGACGACCATCGCCAGATCGCCCACGGGTGTGCCCGAAGTTTGCCGGTTGTCTCCAGCGGTGAGGAACTCTTCCCACCCGAGGGCTCCTTCGGGCTCGGCATCCAGGCACACCCAGGTATGGATCATCGGCAGATCCGCGCGGATGCTGTCGACCAATTGCGTGTAGGCGCTCGCGAAGATCACGACCGTGCAGTCCGAGAGCTCCAGTAGCTCACGATTCTCCTGGGCCTCGTTACGAGGATTGATCGGACACCACACGGCACCGATCCTAGAGATGCCGAAGACACAGGTGAAGGCCGTCGGATCATTACTCGAGATGATGGCGACCTTGTCTCCAGGTTTCACTCGCCTGGCAGCAAGCCCTGCCGCGATCTCTGCAGACAGCGACTGCACCTGTTCGTAGCTGCGCGACACTCCATCAGTGGTCAGGCACGGTGCCTGCGGGTCGATGGAGGCACCCTTGTCGAGGTAGTCGGAGAGTCTCATGATCTGCGTTCCTTCGCGTCGGTTTCAGTCTGTCAGCTCTGGACCGTGAGCACCGGTTCGGCGACCAGCCCGAACTCCCGCAGCACGCCGAGGAGTGCTTCGTGACCGAATGCCTGACATCCGGAAGCAAAGCCGACACGCCGAGGTGCCTGCTGGGTCAGGTGGTAAGCGAAGTAGGCTTGGAGCAGTCCGGTCTGCTGATAGTTGCTGTTGCCGTGGATGACACAGTGGGCACGCCCCAGGGGCCCACTGGCATGGACCGAGTCCAGTGACTTGTTCACCAGCGGGTTCTCTCTCGGTGGCATCTCACTCATCACCTGAGCCGCGGTCTCGGTGAGCACCTTGTCGCGTTCGGCATCGGACATGTCCTTGGTCTGTTCGAGCGCATTGGCCACGATGACCGGCACACCCCTCATCAGCGCCGTGTTGAACACGCCGCCCTGGGCCTTGACGTTGGCAACCCGCGGGTCGTTCTTGAACCAGACCGGGTGGCTCGTTCCGCCCCAGGGAAGGGACTGTGCGAGCTCATGCTGACCGGGAACGACAAGCGGAACCAGCCCCTCGTTGGGGTCGAACTCGCTGTAGGCATTGCGTTCGAGGTAGTACGCCTTGGAGGTCGCGGCATTGACGAGGATCGTCTGCGTCGAGGCGATCGTCGGGCTCCCGCCCCAGAATACGGCGATGTCCAAGGTGTCCAGACCGGGCTTCTCGAGACACAGGTTGGCCGCGATCTCTCCGATCGTGTACATCTGCGCCAGACCCGGTGAGAGCAGACGGTTCTTCTCTGCGAACTGCTGACCGAACTGCTCCTCGCAGGTGATCAGCCAGTCCTGCTCTCCCGAGGTGTCGGAGTAGTGGGCTCCCGCAGCCAAGGCGGCTTCGACGACCATGGGGCCGTACTTGCTGAACGGGCCGACAGTGTTGATGACAACCTCGGCGCCGGAGAACAATTCGGTGAGAGCTCCGACCTCGTTGTCGACGGCCTTGACCTCATAGTCAGCGGTCTCGATCCCGGGAACGTTGGTGTTCATCGATTCCTGCAGGCGTTTTTCGCTGCGTCCGGCGGCGATGAACGGCACACCGTATTGGCGCAGATACTCACAGACGATTCGTCCTGTGTAGCCGCTTGCCCCGTATACGACGACGGGCTTCTTCTGCTCGGACATCAGTGTCTCCTTCTCGCGAATAGTGTTCAGATGTGCGGATGATGGTCAGCGTGGTGCGGATTGTGGTCGGATGTGTCCCGGATGATCAGCTGCGTGCGGACATCACATGCCCATGCCGCCGTCGACCTGCAGGGCGGCTCCATTGACGAATCGTGACTCGTCGGAGGCCAGGAACATCAGCGCATCGGTGATGTCCTTCTCCTCTCCCAGACGTCCGGACGGGGTCAACTCAACAACAGCGGCGACAGCGGCCTCTGGACTTTCGAAGAGCCCGAGTTCCGATACGTCATTGGCCAGTCCTGCACCCATCGCGTTGGGAACCAGGCCGGGGAAGATGCAGTTGACTCGGACTCCGTATCCCAGCTTTCCGCTCTCCATTGCCGCCACTCTGGTCAACCGGTCGATTGCCGACTTCGTCGCGGAATAGACAGAGATCCCGGGAAAGGCGATCGTCGCCGCCACGGAGGCGACGTTGATGATCGTTCCTCCGCCTTCCGCCGGCCCGCCTGGGCGCATCGCACGCAAACCGTGCTTGAGACCGAGAACCGTGCCGAGCACATTGACGTTGAGCATCTTCTTGGCGTCATCAGGGTTGATGTCCGTGATCAGGCTGGTGATCTCCAGTCCGGCATTGTTGACGACGATGTCCAACCCACCCAGTGCCGCGACCGTTGAGTCGATCGCCGCCTGCCATGAGGAATCGTCTGTCACATCGAGTCTGACGAAGTGATGGCCTTCGCCCAGTTCCGAGGCGACTTCGGCGCCTCGGTCCTGCAGATCGGCGATGGCGACTGTGGCTCCTGCCGCAGAGAGGGCGCGAGCGTATGACTCGCCGAGGCCCTGCGCTCCACCTGTGACCAAAGCTCTGCGCCCGGTGAGATCGTACGGTGACATTTTCGGCTCCTTTGCCTGCGATTTAAGCGACGAGACAAGCGTCACATTCAAGCTTGACAACTGTCAAGACCAACTGTCCAGACCATTGATCAAGAAATGGACTGCGGCTAGTATTGAGATGTGGCAAGCACCCAGACTCAGCAGAAGGCTGCCCGCAGCAGGAGGGGCACGGGCAGTTACGACGAGCGTCGAATAGCGCTCGCGGAATCCGCGTTGCGGACCCTCGGCGAGCTCGGCTATGCGCGGACGAGCTTGCGCGACATCGCAGCGAACTCCGAATTCAGCCACGGCGTGGTTCATTACTATTTCCGCGACAAGACCGAACTCATCGTCTTCTGCGTCAAGCATTACAAGACTCAGTGCATGCACCGCTACGACTCGGTAGTTCAGGAGTCCACCACGTCGGCGGGTTTGCTCACCGGATTCGCCGACAAGTTGGTGCAGACACTGACGGAAGAGCCGTCAATGCACCGTCTCTGGTACGACCTGCGCTCCCAGAGCATGTTCCAGGAGGTGCTTCGCGACGATGTGCATGACATCGATCGTGGTCTCGAGGACATGATCTGGCGTGTGGTCTCCCGCTATGCAGAGCTCAGTGACGGCCGCCCATTGGTCGAATCACGCGCCGCTTACTCGATGTTCGACGGCATCTTCGAGAGCACTCTGCGCGATTTCCTCGCCGATCGATCGGGTGCGGTCGACTGGATCAGAGCTCAGGTGAGAAGCCTGCTTCCTGCGCTGTGCGCACCCGTGGACTCAGCCTCGAACTGATCGACCAGCCCTCAAGCTGTCCATCCGGCGCTCAGATCGAACGTCCGGCTTTCAAGCCGGCAAAGGCCCTCACCCAGGCAGCAGCACAATGATCGTGTGGATGAGAAGTCCGACCAGGGCGCCGATCACGGTTCCGTTGATCCGGATGTACTGCAGGTCTTTGCCCACGTAGAGTTCGATCCTCTCGGCGGCTTCCTTCGCATCCCAGCGTTCGATGGTGTCTGAGATGACGCTGGCGATTTCGGGGCCGAAGCTCTCGGCCAGGTCTCCAGCTGTGGTGGCGATCCGGTCGTCGATCTTGGCGGCAAACTCCGAGTCAGCCTGCAACCGCTGGGCGAACTCTCCGATGAGTTCTGAGATCCGTCCCCGCACCTCACCGTTCGGATCGATGATGGCCTGACGCAGGAGCTGTTTGAGGCTGCTCCAGATCTCGAGCACCGAGTCGACGACCCCGGACTGGCTGAGCAGGTCGTTGATGATGACTTCGGCCTTCTCCGACAGCGGAGTATCCGAGTTCAGGTCGTCGGAGAGATCGACGAGCCAGGAATCGAGGGCCTGACGCGCCTTGTGGTATTCGTTGTCGCGGACGTCGGCGACCCAGCCGAGCACCTCGCGCTGAAGTCGGTTGGAGAGCTGCTCGTTGACGAATTCGGGGATCCAGGAAGGTGCCCGATTGTGAACGATCTCATCGATGACCTGCGGATTGTCACTCAACCAGGAGTACGCCTCGGCGACGATGAGGTCGACAAGTTTATGGTGCGCCCCGTCAAGGACGATCTGGCGCAGAAACTGGGCCAACACCGGAGTCTTGCGGGTCGCGACCAGGCGCGGAATGATGACATTCCTGGTCAGGGTTACCACGGAATCGTCATCGATGCGGGCCAGCACATATTCGAGTCCACCGGCGGCACGGTCGACGACGAGGTCACGGTTGGCGGACCTGCTCAGCCACTCACCGGCGCGGTGGGAGACTTGGGCGGATCGGATCTTCGTCGACACCGCCTCGGCGTGGAGGAAATTCGCGGCGACGAACGCGGACATGCTCGCGCCCAAGGTGTCCTTCTTGCGCGGAATGATCGCTGTGTGAGGAATGTGCAGACCCAGCGGGTGACGGAAGAGCGCGGTGACGGCGAACCAATCGGCGATCGCACCGATCATCGCGGCCTCAGAAGCGCGGGAGACGAATCCCCAGACTCCGGTGTTGTCGGTGAAGATGTGGGTGATAAGGAAGATGAGGGTGGCGAGGATGAGCAGTGACAGTGCCAGCGTCCGCATCTTGCGCAGACCCCGCGCCCGTTCCTGATCCTCCGGCGTCAGTTCGCTCGGACCGCCGAAGCGCGGCACAGATGGTGCTTTTTCGATCGACATCGTTTCCCCCTTGTCACCTGTCATCGACTTTAGCGAAGTCCCTGCCCAAGATGGTCATCGGCAGGCTGTGCTGAGCCTGAGAACCTGAGTCGCGGACTCCGCACCCTGACATCCTCGCCCCCCAACATGCTTGTATGGGGAGAAGAGCATTCGACGATTTTGGGGAGGATAACATGGCGGAGAACTTCTCTGTCGGCGATCACGTGGGTTGGAATTCGGAGGCCGGCGAGGTCTCGGGCACGATCACGAAGGTCCACACTTCTGATTTCGAGTACAAGGGCCACAATCGTCGGGCGTCGAAGGACGAGCCGCAGTACGAGATCAAGAGCGATCACATCGCCGCTCACAAGGGCAGTTCGCTCCACCGGATCAGCAAGAAGTGACCGATTCGCAACCGGTTGATCCACGGTTCTTCACCATCGGGCATTCGACTCATTCCCTCGAGGAATTCATCGAACTCCTGACCGAGAATTCCGCCGAGGTGGTCGTCGACGTCCGCAAGCTGCCCGGATCGAACAAGTTTCCCCAGTTCAATGCGGATACCCTCGTCGATGACCTGGCCGAGGCGGGCATCAGACTCCGGCGCCTCGAGGGGCTGACAGGCAGACGCCCGGTGAATCATGACATCGACTTCGACGTCAACGGATGGTGGAAGAACCGCAGCTTCCACAACTATGCCGATCACACCCTGACCGAGGAGTTCCGTCACGACTTCGACCAGCTGCTCGGATGGGGCGCGAAGAGTCGTTGCGTCCTCATGTGCTCTGAGGCGGTGTGGTGGCGCTGTCATCGGCGCATCATCGCCGACAACCTACTCGCCCACGACTTCTCAGTCAGCCACATCATGGGCAAGAACCAGACGACTGCCGCTGAACTCAGCGCCGCAGCCGTTGTCGATAAGGACGAAAACGTCACGTACCCGGCAACCGACTCAGCCAGCTCCACGAGTTAGCCCACGGATTCATAGCGATTCGTGGGGGCGCGCAGCAATTCTTGGGGGTACCAAGCGATTTGCAGGTAACAGAACCCCGATTTCGCACGCTCAGATCGAGGTTCTTCTCCCTCTGAATTGAGCTGCGCCCC
This sequence comes from Brevibacterium sp. FME37, assembly GCF_014897485.1. Lineage (NCBI taxonomy): Bacteria > Bacillati > Actinomycetota > Actinomycetes > Micrococcales > Brevibacteriaceae > Brevibacterium > Brevibacterium sp. FME37. The sequence continues at coordinate 364,874 of NZ_JABUYE010000003.1, read as the reverse complement.
GCTAGGCTCACTTCATGGCATATTACGAACAGCGCCAGCGGGCAGAGTCCTTCGGTCAGGTTGCTCAGAACTACGATGCCTTTCGCCCGCAATATCCTGAGGCCTTAGTGCGGGAGATCCTCGACTCATCGACTTCCAACGGGCCTCGCGTGCTCGATGTCGGCTCTGGCACCGGGATCTTGGCTGCTCAGCTGCGGGAAGCAGGCTGTGAGGTTCTCGCCGTTGAGCCCGACTCGGAGATGGCAGGTATCGCCAAGGGAAAGGGTCTCGTCGTCGAGAAATCGACGTTTGAGGATTGGGATCCCGCTGGACGCACTTTTGACATCATCGCCTTCGGACAATCGTTCCATTGGGTCGACCCGGCTATTGCCCTTCCCCAGATCGCACAGGCTCTCAATCCACGAGGGGCCCTAGCCCTGGCCTGGAATGATATCCAGGCAAGCGGAGAGACGGGTAGCGCCCTGGCTCTGATAATGAATAGATTCTCACCACCTCCCGCACCATCGTCTGAGCGGTCAAACGAGGAACATCCTGTGCTGAGTGAACTTAAGACCAATGGGTTCGATGCCGAGGAGCTGACATTCGAGGAATCATTGGCCTATTCCCGAGATACGTGGCTGTCAATGGTCTTCACCCACTCAGCTCAGTTGACCATGGAGCCGGCAGAACGGGACCAGCTGTTCGCCGAGATGGCTGCAGTCATCCCAGACAGCGGACTCAGCGCTCACAACGAGGCGCAGCTCATTCTCGCCAGTCCTTCAAGCTGACGCCATCCCTCTCAACCCACGTCCTACATCGCTTGCACCCATAGACAGCAAGTCCCAGATGACGAGATATTTCTGTCTCATCGACATTTCGGACGTAGTCTGTTGGGGTCTGGTCACCGCTGTCCCGCACGGGAGGGATCCGACCAGGTTTCCGCTTCAGGCTGACCGGACGGTTCACCCCCGTACAGTCAGGAGCAGCCGTGCCAGCACAACCGGCCGAGGCCACCATTTCCGAGATCACCGATCTCATCACCTTCGACACCACGAGCCGGGACACGAATCTCCCCCTCATCGACCATGTCGTCGACCGCCTCAAGGCCGCAGGCATCGCATCTCAGCTTGTGCCTAATGCCGAAGGCACCAAGTCAAACCTGCTGGCCACACTGCCGGCCGCCGATGGATCGACCACAGGCGGTATCGTCCTGTCCGGGCACACCGATGTCGTGCCCGTCGACGGTCAGGACTGGTCTAGCGATCCTTTCACTCCGCAGGTCAGGGACGGCAAGCTCTACGCCCGTGGCAGCGCAGACATGAAGTCCTTCATCGGAGTCATCCTCGCCAAACTGCCTGAGCTGACGGCCGCAAAACTCAAGGAACCCATCCACCTAGCCTTCTCCTATGACGAAGAGATCGGCTGTGTGGGTGCGATCGACCTCGTGGACAAGATCACCGAGGCGGGCCTGGCCCCACGCGGCTGTGTCGTCGGTGAGCCCTCGAGCATGCGAGTGGTGCGCGGCCACAAGTCGATGAACGTCTTCCGTGTCGACTTTCATGGCGTCGCTGCACATTCTTCGCTGACTCCAGAAGGCGTGAACTCGATTGCCTACGCGGCCGAGTTCGTCAGTTTCGTCCATGCGGTCGCCGCCGAGTTCCGCACCGAGGGTCCATTCGATGAGAACTATGTCGTGCCCTTCACCACGGTCACGGCGAATACGATCAGCGGAGGTATCGCCGTCAATACGATCCCCGCCGAGGCGAGCGTGCAGTTCGAATTCCGGTCGCTGGGTTCCGTGGACCGCGAAGCCCTGGTCCAACGATTCCGCGACGAGGCGGCCCGCCTCGAACGCATGATGCGCGCAGATAACGAGAGCACCCGCGTCGACTTCACCGTTGAGGCTGCTGCTCCCGGCTGCGAGACTCCTGCTGACGCGGACATCGTTGCCCTGGCCGGTCAGTGGGGCGGAGTGGTCAGTGATGACAAGGTCACCTATGGCACCGAAGCGGGATTATTCTCCAACGCGGGCATTCCCACTGTTGTCTGCGGCCCTGGCGACATCGCTCAGGCCCACGCACCTGATGAGTTCATCGAGCTCGACCAGATCGTGGCCTGCGAATCGTTCATCGGCAACCTGATCACCGACCTCAGCACGAATTCCGACAGCGACGCCCACTGAGAGTAGGCGCCGTGCTCTCCCTCGGCACAATCGCACTGCTCGTCAGGTTGCGGAACAGTACATGGGTTGCATCGTGTGTACTGTTCCGCAGCCTGACTCTTGTTCGAGGCCTCATGCTGGGACAGCCTGCTTGGTAGCCTGGACTCATGCACCGCCCGTTGACGCCACGAGAGCATGAGACTGCCTTAGCAGTGATTCATCATGCAGTCACGAAACCCAGCGAAGACGACTACGCGGACTTCACGGACGTGCAGAAGCAGGGATGGGACCCACCCACTCCAATCACGCCTCAACAGCGCTCGGTGTGGGAATCGAACCTCGCCGAGGTTGTCGTGACTAATCCGTGCGACTGCGGGCACTGCCCGTCGATCGGCATGCGCCCAGTGCTCAGAGTCGACGATGAGAACAGAGATGACGCTGGCGGACTCGGCGACTACGTCGAACGGATCATCCTCGATGCCACCGTCGACGGTTGCATGCTGCTACTGTTCGTCGACGACGACAGCCCCAGCTATCTCGAACTGGCACCAGCCGATGACGAGATCTATACGGAGTTCCCGCCACCCGAAGCGATCAAGTATTGACTAGGGTCAACAGAATCCTCAGCGTCAATGGATTTCGATGGAGAAGAAGTTTGATCTGAGTCGCTCAGATCGAACTTCTTCTCCCTGCAAAATGGCCACTAGAGGACGCACCACGCACCCCCAAACGTCGAGAGCATACAAAAACGTCGAGGGGACACTCTATAAAGTGTCCCCTCGACGTTAAGCTCTGCTTTCGACTACGAGCTGGGCTGACCGAGGGTCGGCCAGACTCGCTGCGGAAGCATCAGGCCTTGCCGACGACCTCGAACTTGGCGTTCGCGGTGATCTCGTCGTTGACGCGCACGGTAGCTGTGTAGTTGCCGGAGGTCTTGACGTGAGCAGGCAGTGCGACCTGACGGCGATCGAAATCGTGTCCGGTTGCGGTGTGCAGTGCTTCGGCCACGAGTGCCGGGGTCACGGCGCCGAAGAGGCGACCGTTCTTACCGGACTTGAGCTCGATGCGTGCGCTGGAGGATTCCAGCTGTGCCTTGACCTTGACTGCATCATCGTGGTCAGCGATCTGCTTGGCCTGACGAGCCTTGCGGAGAGCAAGCACGTGCTTCTCCGCACCCGCGGTCCATGCAGATGCCCAGCCACGGGGCAGCAGCAGGTTACGTGCGTATCCGGCGCGAACCTCGACGATGTCGCCGGCGGCTCCCAGACCATCAACTTCCTGGTTCAGAATAACTTTGCGATTAGGCATGTTCTCTCCCTCCGATCAGCGAGCAGTGCTCGAGTAGGGCAGAAGAGCCATCTCGCGGGCGTTCTTAACGGCCTTTGCGATGATGCGCTGTTCCTGCACGGTCACGCCGGTGACGCGACGAGCACGGATCTTGCCGCGGTCGGAAATGAACTTACGGAGCGTAGCGGTGTCCTTGTAGTGGATCTTCGCCGCTTCGCCCTTTTTGAGCGGATTAGCCTTCTTCTTGATAGGCTTCCGGATCTCTGGCTTGGCCATGAGTATCTCCTGATTTACGAAATGTCTTGAACGTGTTTAGAACGGTGGCTCATCGGCGCCCGGGTTACCCCAGCCGCCGTTGCCGCCCTGTGGACTCGATGATGCCCACGGGTCGTTCGCCGGTGCGTTGTTCCCCTGGCCGTAACCACCCTGGCGCTGACCACCCTGCTGCGAGCCACCCTGTTGTGGGTTGCCCTGCTGCGGGTTGTTGCCCCAGCCCGAGGACTGCTGCTGAGAGAAGCCACCCTGCTGGGCGCCTCCGCCCTGCTGCTGTCCGCCGAAGTTACCGCCGCCGGAGAATCCGCCTCCGCTGCGTTCGTTCTTCGTCACCTGGGCGGTGGCGCGTCGCAGGCTGGGGCCGACTTCGTCGACATCCAGTTCCATGACGGTGCGCTTTTCGCCCTCTTTGGTTTCGAAGGACCGCGACTTGAGGCGGCCCTGAACGACGACCCGAGTACCACGTTGCAAGGATTCGGCTACGTTTTCGCCCATCTCACGCCACACCGAGCAGCGAAGGAACAGGGTTTCCCCGTCCTTGAACTCGTTGGACTGACGGTCGAACATACGCGGCGTCGAAGCCACGGTGAAGTTTGCGACCGCAGCACCGTTAGGTGTGAAGCGCAGTTCGGGATCACTTGTCAGGTTCCCGACGACCGTGATGACTGTTTCGCCTGCCATTGACTGCTCCTTGAAACGAGGTGCTTGACGCTATTACTTGGCGTCTGGGCGGAGGATCTTGGTGCGCAGGACGGACTCGTTGAGTCCGAGCTGGCGATCGAGTTCCTTGGTCGTTGTAGGCTCGGCGTGGAAATCAACCACGACGTAGTAGCCCTCGGACTTCTTCTGGATGTCGTAGGCGAAACGCCTGCGTCCCCAGATGTCCACGTTGTCGACGGTTCCGTTTTCAGCCGGGACAACCTTGATCAGTTTGTCCACGGTGTCAGCCAACGTCCGCTCTTCGAGCTCGTTGTCAAGAATGAGCATGAGTTCATAATGACGCATGTGCCACCCACCTCCTCTGGTCTTCACGGCCATGGTCGTTCCATGGCAGGAGGGTATATGCATGTCCGTTCCAGCCCCCACGATGGTCGTGAAATGGGAACAGACCTACACAGTCTAGTGGACGCGCACCTGTGGTGTCATGTCGGATTCCCGTGCTCTTGCCCACTGACCGCAGCTTGGTCACCGTCAACGTCACCGATGGCTCGGCGAGGTGGCTCTATTCTGCGCAGTCGACCGCGGATCCGTCGACGGTACAGATTCTCACCAGCACAGATGACGACGGCGACGAGGGCCAGCAGTCGCAGAAGGGTCACAAGTGCGACGAAGGTCGGCTCGAGGCCCTTGCCCGATTCGTAAGCGTTGACATCGCCGAGGTGGATTGCAATGGCGAAGGCCGTTTCTGCCAGTGCCCAGATGATGAGCACCCACCAGCGACGGACTGTGAGCGCGAAGAACGGCAGGATCCAGAGGCTGTTCCAGGGCATCATCCCGGGGGCCAGCAGCAGGCAGCCGCCGATGAGTAGGCAGGCTGCGACGGCCGGGTCGAGCCCCGTTCTTCTTACCATGTACAACGAGATGGCGATTGCGGCGATGACGCCCGCGCTGCCGATGATCCACACCGGTGCCCACACCTCGGCGGTTCCGAGACGTGCCATGACCAGGATCGAGGCGAATGATCCGCCGTCGACCGCGTCACCCATCCAGTGGACGATCCGTTCGATGGCACTGCCATCGAGAACGAGGATAATCGCCGAGGTGATTGTGGCGGTGGCCAGCATCATCCGCGGGTCCTGTGGGCACAGTCTTCCGGCCGGACGCGGGCCGGCCAGGCTGAGTGCGAGAAGAACCAGCAGGGCAAGCGGGTTGATGAATGCGGCCAGTCCGAGCAGAACCCCGGATAGCCACGGGCGAGAGGTCAACGGCGAGGAACCGACGAAGATGACCATTGCCCAGACGCTCAGTGCCAGCGCCACGGGATCCAATGTCGACCCCAGGGTGAAGAGAATGACGGGTGAGGCGAAGGCGGCAACCAGCCAAGCCCGCTGTCGGGCCAGGACCAGAAGTGCAACGCCGAGGGCGGCGAAGGCGATGACGTTGATGAGGAGCACGATGGCCATGAACACGGTGACATCATCGGTCACAAGCTTCAGCAGCTGCACGAAGCGGGAATCGAGTACCGCCAGTCCCGCCATCCCTCCGTGGGATCGTCCCAGAGCTTCTTCAGGGTTGACCTGCCCGAGGAATGCTGCGGACAAGGACCCGGCACACATCCTCGCCGAGGCGGACGGCTGTTCGTAGCCCGAGCTCATGCAGGGGCCCTGCAGGGCGAGCGCGAGGAAGGTCGTGAGACCGAGGATTCCGGCGAAAATGTACGCCTGACCGCGTCGGAACCGTGCGCCCGCTGACGCGAGATGAATGCCGACCGGACCGCCGAGCAGAGGCTCGGCGATCCGGGTGCTGGACTGATTAGGCATGACTAGAGGTTACTAATCGTCGCCCTTAGGAGGTTCCGGCAGTTTGGTCGGCAAGCCGCCTGACCCACCATCCTTGGATGACCCGCCTTCCTTTCCACCTTTGTCTCCGTCACCGGAATCCGACCCGTTTCCGTTGTCGGATCCGGCGTTGCCCTTGTCGTCGTCGTTCGAACTTCCGTCATCATTCGAGGAACCGTTATCCTCTCGGCCGTCATCGGAGCCCTTGGAATCCTTGCCGTCGTCCTTCGAATCCTTCGAACCGTCGGAGTCCTTCTCCTTGTCCTTATCCTTGCCCTTGTCCTCGTCGTCCTTGGGCTTCTCGCTCGGCTTGTCGATCGGAGCCTTCTTTTCGGATCCGTCTCCGCCGTCGCTGCCGCTGGGTGACGTGGGCTTCGGCTTCGGAGCAGGGGCGACCGGCTCATTCGTGTTCTTGGGCTTCGGCTTGTCCGGCAGTTCTCCGCGCTCGGGGAACTGCTCGACCTTCTCGCCCTGGAGGGCCGCCTTCATGTACTCGGTCCATACCTGGATCGGGAAGGAGCCACCGGTGACCTGACCACGTCCGCCGTAAGCACCAATCGACACCGACTTGCCATCGACCTCTCGGTAGAGGACGACCGAGGTCGCCAGATTCGGTGTGTAACCCGAGAACCATGCTGCCTGGTTATCACTGGTAGTACCGGTCTTACCGGCTGCAGGTCGACCGAGCTGCTGTGCATAACTGCCCGAGCCGCCGTTGATGACCTGGCTCAGTGCATAGGAGGTTTCCGCTGCGACCGCCTTATCGAAGACGCGCTTGCCCTTGGTCTCCGACTTGAAGACTTCCTCGTCGTCCTCGCCCTGAGTGACTTTCTTGATCGCGTGAGCGTCATGCTTGACCCCATTCGAGGCGAAAGTCGAATAGGCGTTGGCCATGTCGACGACCTTCACACTGGGTGTGCCCAGCACGTTCGACATGTTGGGTGTCAGACCGATAGTGCAGTTCCGGGTGTCGCCCGTCTTCATCTGCTTATCTGTGCAGTTTCCGCTCAGGCCTGCCCGCTGGGCAACATCGACCGTCTTATCGGGCCCCACCTGAATGTTGAGCGCTGCATAAGCCGTGTTGATCGACGACTGCGTCGCCTTGAGCAAGCTCACAGGGCCATAGCTGGAATTGCCGAAGTTGTGTGGCGTCCACGTGGTGCCATCGGCATTGAAGGTCGTCGGGCTGCCGGGATACATGTCGGTCAGCCGCACGCCGTTCTCCAATCCAGCCACAAGAGCAAAGGGCTTGAACGTCGAACCGGCCTGGGCGTGGCCCTGAGTCGAGACGTTGAACGCCTGATCCAAGTAGTTCTTACCGCCGTAGAATGCTTCGATTCCACCGCTGTCCGGGTTGATCGAGACCAAACCTGCCTGCAGGCCCTCGGGTTGATCGGGCGGCAGGTTCTTGATCGCCTTCTCGGCTTCCTTCATCCGGTCTTTGTCGAAGGTGGTGGTGATGTTGTATCCACCGCGGTCCAGCTGAGCCTCGTCGATGTCGAGCTTGCGCAGGGCCTCGCGACGCACGTATTCCCACATGTAGCCTTTCTGGCCCTTGAGGGATTCTTCCTTGCTTGCTTCCTTCACCTTGGGCATCTTGACCTTGGCGGCCTGTTCCTCGGTGATGAAGCCTTCGTCGGTCATCGACTTCACAACGTAGTCAAATCGGTCCTGGTAGGCCTCCGGATTGTCTGCAGGGTCAGCTGCCCCGGGGCGCTGAATCATCGCGGCCAGCAATGCTGATTCGCTGACATCGAGGTCCTTCGCCGACTTGTCGAAGTAGTTTTGGCTGGCGACCTCGATGCCGTAAGACCGGCGTCCCAGGTAGATCGTGTTCAGGTAATTGGCAAGGATGTCATCCTTGCTCTGCTGCTGGTCGATCTTGAGGGAGATGAACATCTCCTTGACCTTGCGGTCCAGAGAATGTTCATTGGTCAGGTAGAAGTTCTTCACGTATTGCTGTGTGATCGTCGAACCGCCGCCGGCGTATTTGTTCGTCGCGACACCGACAACGGCACGGGAGAGCCCCTTCATCGAGATTCCGCGGTTCTCATAGAACGACGTGTCCTCGGCAGCAATGGCAGCCTTGCGCATCGGCTCGGAGATCTCATCGCTCGACACCGACTTGCGATCCTGGACCTTGTACTGGCCGATGGGAGTCTTGCCATCGTTGTAGTAGATGGTCGAAGTCTGACCTGTGGCCTCGATGTTGGGCTCAGGAACGTCTGTGACGGCATAGCCGATGGAGAACAGCACGCACAAAGCGATGATGATGCTGAGCCCGCCCACGACGAGTAGCCGGATACTGGGCAGAAAACGCGTCCATCCGCTCACACCTGTGCGCGGATAGTTGAGAATATTCTTTGTTTTCTTGCCTCTGGTTTTGGCTTGTCTTTGTCCCTTAGCCACCCAAGGTCCTCCAGGTCAGTTTGCCTGCCGCATTGCGTGGCGACGAGGTTCGATAAGGTCACACGTGAAGTTCAGTGTGGCACGCATTCTTTGGAACAGAGTGAAAATACCCTGAATCCAGCGCCCACTCACCCCACTTATTACCTACCAGCACATATCAGTAGCGTTGTATATCCGCTCTCACCAGGGATTTTACCGTTAGACCGCGGCATCGACCACATCAAGTGGCGAATTGCTCACATTTAGCCACATTTTCAACTATCAGCCCCCTGCCGGCGCGACCCCGAACACAGAACTGTGCACACACGAACACAGAACCGTGCACACTGGCCGGCAGGGAAAATGGCCTCAGCTTTTGAGATCGAAGTCCGTGTCTGCATACTCCTGGCCTTCGACGGCAGGTTCACCGCTGAATGGGTGGAGCTGGTCTTCGCGGGCGCGGAGTTCGACACGACGGATCTTGCCGGAGATGGTCTTCGGCAGTTCGGTGAACTCGAGTCGACGGATTCGCTTGTAGGGAGCGAGGTGTTCGCGGCAGTAGGCAAGGATCGACCGCGCTGTCTCAGCATCGGCTTCGAAACCGCCCGCCACGACGACGTAGGCCTTGGGCACCGCGAGACGAACAGGATCCGGCGAAGGGACCACAGCCGCCTCGGCGACGGCCTCGTGTTCGATGAGCACACTCTCGAGTTCGAACGGGGACAGGCGGTAGTCGCTGGCCTTGAATACGTCATCGGAACGCCCGACGTAGGTGATGTAGCCGTCTTCGTCGCGCTCGGCCACGTCACCGGTGTGATAGACACCGTCGGCGAAGGCCTCTGCGGTCTTCTCCTCATTGGACCAGTACCCGCTGGTCAGTCCGATCGGGCGAGGATCGAGGCGAAGGCAGATCTCACCCTCGTTGCCCTCTTCACCAGTCGCAGGATCGATGAGCACCACGTCATAGCCGGGCAGCACCTTGCCCATGGAACCGTATTTGAGCTCCTGATCGGGGGAATTGCCGACCAGCAGAGTCGTCTCCGTCTGACCGAATCCATCGCGGATGAGCACGCCCCACTCCTGCTTGACCCGGTCGATGACCTCCGGGTTGAGGGGTTCGCCTGCACCCAGGGCCTTGGTCGGCGGGGTTTTGAGATGGCTGAGGTCCGCCTGAATGAGCATGCGCCACACGGTGGGAGGAGCACAGAAGCTCGTGACACCCACCCGGTCCATGGTCTCCATCAGCGCATTCGCGTCGAAGCGTGTGTAGTTGTAGAGGAAGACGCAGGACTCGGCGATCCACGGGGTGAAGATGTTCGACCAGGCGTGCTTGGCCCAGCCGGGTGATGCCACGTTGAGGTGGACGTCGCCGGGAGTCAGGCCCATCCAGTACATGGTCGACAGGTGGCCGACGGGGTAGGACACGTGGGAATGCGCGACCATCTTCGCCTTCGAAGTCGTGCCCGAGGTGAAGTAGAGGAGAAGCAGATCGTCGGCGCGGGAGGAGCCCTGCGGATCGAAGCTGACTTCCTCGTCATCGGCATCGACGTAGCTGTAGTCCTGCTGACGTTTTGCCTCGCCACCGACGACGATGCGCACCACCTCGGCCTCGACATCGTCGAACTTCGCGGCATCCTCAGGTCCGGCGACGACGAACTCGGCCTTGCCGCGATCGACCCGATCATTGAGGTCGATGGGCCCCAGCTGAGTGGTCGCGGGCAGGAGGACCGCGCCCATCTTGATCCCGGCGAGCATGGTCTCCCACAGCTCGACCTGGTTGTTGAGCATGACCATGACGTGGTCGCCGCGTTTCACACCTGCCCGACGAAGGAAGTTCGCCACCTGATTCGAGCGACGAGAGAGCTCGGCGTAGCTCCATTTGCCCTCGGAACCATCCTGTTCGACGATCCACAGCGCGGGGCTGTCATTGCCCTCAGCGACCTTGTCGAACCAGTCGATGCCGAAGTTGAAGTGGTCGAAACGCGGCCATTCGAAGCCCTGACCAGCGGCTTCGTGGTCACTTCGCAGTTCGATCAGTTTGTCTCTGGCTGCCCGGAATTCGTCGGTCACGTTCATCATGGTCTCCTCACCTCGTAGCCCGCGCCACATCATGTGACGACGAGCACAAACATACGCGATTAACGAAGCTATCAGTAGAGGTGAGGAGCACAACAGGCGGGGTGGTGCCTAGGGCTGTTCGGCCGACCCGTAATCGGCCGACCCATTCTCAGCTGGCCCGTTCTCGGCCCACCACTGACGCAGAACCTCTTCGGCGCGCTCAGGACCCAGCGGACCGTGTTCCATCCGCTCCTCGAGCAGATGCTTGTAGGCCTTGCCCACCAGCGGTGAGGGCTTGATGTCGAGGATGGCCATGATCTGCCGACCGTCGAGGTCGGGACGAATCGCGGCGAGTTCTTCCTGTTCGCTCAGCTTCTCGATCCGATGTTCCAGATCGTCGTAGGCGAAAGAGAGTCGGTCGGCCTTCTTCTTGTTCCGGGTGGTCACATCTGCCCGGGTCAGGATATGCAGACGTGAGAGCAGTCGACCTGCGTCGGTGACATAGCGGCGCACCGCAGAATCGGTCCACCCGGCATCGCCGTAGCCGTAGAAACGCAGGTGCAGCTCCACCAGACGACCAACAGCCTTGGTCGTGTCCTTGTCGAAGCGCAGCGCCTTCATCCGCTTTGCAGTCAGCTTCGCACCGACAGCATCGTGGTGATAGAAGGTGACGGCCCCACCTGGCAGGAACCTGCGAGTCGCGGGTTTGCCGACATCATGCATCAGCGCCGCGAACCGGACGACGAAGTCCGGCACAACGAGGCGGTTGGGGTCATCGGGACTCATTCCAGCCTCGCGCTGCTTCGCCGCATACTGCTCTTCGAGCTCGACAGCCTGGCGCAGCACGGTCAGTGAGTGCTGGTAGACGTCCTTGTGGCGGTGATGTTCATCGGTCTCCAACCGCAGGCCCGCAACCTCGGGCAGAACATGATCGGCAACATCGGTGCGCACCAGCAGATCAATGCCTGCAGCCGGATCGATGCCCGTCATGAGCTTGAACAGCTCCACCTGGATACGTTCGGCGGAGATGATCGCAATCCGATCGGCCATGTCACGCATCGCCGCTTCCACCTCGGAGACAGGATCAAGACCGAGCTGAGCGGTGAAACGCGCGGCGCGCATCATGCGCAGCGGATCATCGGAGAAAGAATCCGCGGCCGTGCCCGGGGTCCGGATGACACCCTCGATCAGGTCGGTGAAACCCTGATGGGGGTCGACGAAGGTCTTCGCAGGCAGGCGAATCGCCATCGCGCCGATCGTGAAGTCACGACGGACGAGGTCGGCGTCGAGATCTGTGCCGAATTTCACAGTCGGCTTCCGTGAATCCGGGTCGTAGGCCTCGGCGCGGTAGGTGGTGATCTCGATCTGCACACCGGACTTGATGGCGCCGATGGTCCCGAATTCGCGGCCGATGTCCCAGTGTGTGTCCACCCAGTCGGAGATGAGGGCGAGGATGTCGTCGGGGCGCGCATCCGTGGTGAAGTCGAGGTCGGGCATCGGACGGCCCAACAGTGCGTCGCGGACGGATCCGCCGACGAGTGCGAGTTCGAATCCAGCCGCGGCGAAGCGTGTGCCCAGGGGCCCGAGAATGTGCTCGAGCTCATCGAGTTTGTCGTACAGACGGGCGTGCGCGGTCTTCGGGTCCACCGAGCTCCTTCGTGTTCTACCGTGCCGTTCCGATCGGAGACGACTCATCTACAGCCGAGTCCAGCCTACCGGGAGCGCGCCCGACGACACTTCCAAGAATCGCCTACTAAGGTAGGAGAATGACCACACCGATGCCCAAGCCGGGACCGAGAGCGTCCCGTCGCACCACGGTAGAGGAGATTTCCGCCGGGGGCATCGTCGTCGACTTCACACGCCCGGAACTGACCGTGGCCGTGATCGCCCGGATCAACCGGGCAGGACGAATCGAGTGGTGCCTTCCCAAGGGGCACCTCGAAGGAATCGAGACCCCCGCCGAGGCGGCTCGACGTGAGATCGAAGAGGAGACAGGCATCCTCGGACAGATCATCTGCCCCCTGGGCACCGTCGACTACTGGTTCACGGTGACCGGAATACGTGTCCATAAACTCGTCCACCACTTTCTGCTGCGTGCGCGTTCCGGGACGTTGACCGTGGATAATGATCCTGACCAGGAAGCGATCGACGCTGCGTGGATTCCCTTCAAAGATCTGCGCTCCCGGCTCTCATTCGCCAATGAGCGTCGCATCGTTGCCGCCGCCCGCCCGATGGTCGCCCGATTGGAGCAGTGAAACCCATCAGTCATATGCGTTTCCTCTTCGCCCTGCTGAGCACAGTCTTCCTGCTCGCAGGGTCAGTTTTCGCTGTCCCGCTGATGGGGGCTAGTCCCTCGGCCGCCGCCACGAGCTCCAAGGTCTCCATCACCCTCGACGAGGTCACGCCCTGGGTCGATGAGAAGGGCACGCTCAAGGTGCGCGGAACAATCACGAATCCCACAGATCATGCGATCTCCGACCCTGATCTGAATCTGGCGATGTCCACGCAGAAGCTCGATTCCGGACGCCAGATCGAGAACTGGAAGACTGACCAGTCCCAGAACCGCAGGATCGCCGGCCTCAAGGACAACGGTCCCGATGCCCGCAAGAAGGCTGAGAAAGCTGAGAAGGCGGCACAGGACTCAGCCAAGAAATCCGACCCGATGACTGCTGTGGACACCGCGTTCGACGATGAGATCGCGGCCGGGTCCTCCTCAGAGTTCACAGTCTCCGTGCCTGCGGAGCAACTCGGGCTGCAGAAGTCCTCTCCGGTCTCGGCTTGGGGCCCGCGCGGTCTGAGCGTGCAGCTCGATGATGCCACCGGGCGCGTGGCCTCCGAAGTCGGCTTCTCCACCTGGTACCCGAGTCCGAAGTTCGACAAGACCAAGGTCAGCATCCTTGCCCCGGTCACGCTTCCGGCTCACACCGCTGACGGCATCATCGACCCCAAGGACCTCGACAAGGCGATCGGCAAGGGCGGTTCCCTGACCGCGATCATGAATATCCTCGACACCCCCGGAGTGCGCATCGCACTCGACCCCCGGATCATCGCCTCCTTCGAATCGGCTGTAGCCGAACCACCGGCGGAAGATGACGGATCGGAACCCGAGGAGACCAAGACATCATCGCCAGAGAGCACTGAAACACCTGCCACAGGGCCCGATGCCCAAGATGCCGACCCCGATGCGAACTCCAATGACCAGGGTGGCCCCGATGGGCTCAGTGCCGACGAAGAAAAGGCGCAGGAAGAGCAGCGCAAACGCCTCGACACCTGGTACCGCGACTTCCTCGAAAAGGCGGAGAAACACACCGTCATCGCTTTGCCCTACGGCGACCCTGATCAGGCATCACTGCTGAACAGCGATCTGAAGAACCTGGGCACATTCGCGCAGAAACAGAGGAAGATCGTCAAAGATGTCCTGCCGAAGGCAAAGACCAACGTCGCGTGGCCCGTCGACGGCTCCGCGCAACGCGATCAGCTCGGTGATTTCGCCAAGGCGGGTGATGAGACCGTGATCCTCAGCAACAAACAGCAGCCGTCGCTGGCAGGCATTCACGACAACGCCCATTCCAAGACCCGCATCACCGCGGATGCGAAGTCATCGATCGACACCCTGATCACCGACTCGGCCTTGGAACACCAGAGCGCCCAGATCATCGGCTCTGAGCATCCGGCATCCGGCATCTCAGAACTGGTCGCGACGACTGCTGCGATCCAAGCAGAAGCCCCCTACCGGACACGGCACCTGTTGGTGCCTATGCCACGCACAGCAGCCTCGGCGAACTGGGAGAAGACGGTCGGGGCCCTCGCAGACGCACCGTGGGTCGATCCGACCGGTATCGATGATCTCCTCGACACCGACGTCGTGCCCCGCGGTCTGCTGCAGACGGGCACGAAGCCGAAGAGCATCGGAACCAAGGCCGTGCAGAGCCTCAGCCAAACCCGGGCGACGCAGAAGAAGTTCAACAGTGTGTTCTCTGACCCGCCGAGTGCGAATACACGGCTGGACCGTGAGCTGCTCAGCTGCACCTCGGTGGCGTGGACCCTGGAGGGCAGTGCAAAGAGCTGCGCCGACGATGCCCAGGCTTCGAGTGAGAAGGTGAGGAACAGCCTCTACCTCGAGAAGGGTTCCTCAGTGCTGTTGGTCACCGGCGAGAAGACGACCATCCCAGTCACGATCGTCAATGATTCCCCTGCCGAGGCGAAGATGCGCATCCGGATGAAACCGAAGACCCCCCAACTGCGAGCCGAACCGACCAAGACAGTCATCGTGCCCTCCCAGGAGACCATGCGCGTCGACGTTCCCGTCGAAGGCTTGGCCAACGCCGACGTACCGACGACGATCGAGATGGTCGCCACCGATGACGTCGCCCTGCCGAAGGACGAAACACTGCTCGTCAGGGTTCGGGCCGACTGGGAGAACATCGGCACGGCCGTCGTCGGATTGGCACTGGCCGCCGTATTCGTGATCGGCTTGATCAAGACGATCTCCCGTGGACGCAGGAAGCTCCCCGAACAGCAGCTGGCCGATGCGATGGCTCGTGCCAAGAACGACGAACAGGAAAAGAGGTAGGGCTTGTCCAAGCTTTCATCATTGGCCAAATCCTCGGCCATCATGACCGCAGGCACCCTGACCTCGCGCATATTGGGCCTGGTCAAGGCCTTCCTGCTCGCGATGGCGATCGGTGTCACCGCAGTTCAGGCCGATGCCTTCGATGTCGCCAACAAGGTGCCCAACACCCTGTATATGCTGCTGGCCGGCGGTGTCGTCAATGCCGTCCTCGTCCCGCAGCTGGTGCGAGCCTCGAAGAGGAAAGATGGGGGTCAGGACTACACGAACCGACTTCTGACCCTGTCATTCCTCATTCTGGCCGCGGTCGGTCTCATCGCAACCCTGGCCGCTCCTCTGCTCGTGTGGCTCTACTCTTCAGGGTGGGGTCCTGAACAGATGGCTTTGGCAACGGCCTTCGCCTTCTGGTGCCTGCCTCAGCTGTTCTTCTATGGCCTCTACACACTCCTGGGCCAGGTCCTCAACGCCAAATCATCTTTCGGTCCCTACATGTGGGCACCTGTGCTCAACAATGTCGTGGCCATTGCGGGTCTCCTCATCTTCATCCTGGTCTTCGGCACGGACAAGGCAACTCCGCACGGGTTGAGCACCTGGACTCCGGATATGATCGCGCTCCTGGCAGGTTCGGCCACAATGGGAGTCGTCGCTCAGGCGCTCATCCTGATCTGGCCATTGAAGCGCATCGGCTTCAAATACAGGCCGACCTTCGGCTTCCGCGGGGTCGGTCTGGCTACGGCTGGAAAGGTGGCATTCTGGACCTTCTCGGCCATGCTCATCGGGCAGATCGGCTTCCTCATCATCTCTCGTGTTGCCGCTGGAGCCTCCGTCCCGGGTGAGGGCAACGCCTCCAACGCCGCCTATTCCTACGGCTATCTCGTCTTCATGCTCCCGCACTCGCTCATCGCGGTATCGCTGGCCACAGCACTCTTTACCTCGTTGAGCAGGAACGCAGCCGAAAAGGACACCGAGGCAGTCGTCGGCGACTTCTCCATGGGTGTACGCATGGTCGGCTTCGTCAATGCCTTCGCGGTGGCTGCTCTCGTCGTCCTCGCCGCGCCCGTGGCGATGGTCATTTCAGGCGACAATCGTGAACAGGCCACTGCAGTGGGGCTCGTCATCACCACCATGGTGTTCGGTCTCATTCCCTTCAGCGCCAATTACCTGGCACAGAGGGTCTTCTACGCCTACGAAGACGCGAAGACACCGTTCCTCATCCAGCTTCCGCAGGTGATCTTCCAGTCTCTGGCGGTGCTCTCAGCCTCGATCTTCCCGAATTCAGTCACAGTGGCCATCATCGGTCTGGCGATGAGTTTGGGTTATCTATTCGCCATGATCCTGTCGTTCTCGCTCCTGAAGAAGCGACTCGGCGACATTGATCTCCGTGGGATACTGACCGCTCATATGAAGTTCTTTATAGCAGCCTTGGTTGCCGGAATGGCCGGTTACGGGCTTCTCTTCTTCTTCCCTGACTTCGCCTTGTCGGGCCAGTGGCAGGCATTCGTCTCCACAGCCGCCGTCGGCACACTCATGCTCATTGTCTTCTTGGGAGCAAGTTATTTGCTGAGAGTCAGAGAGTTGCATTCGATTATTGGCGTCGTTGCTGGAAAACTAAGGAAATAGCCTGCGCATCGAAGCCCCTATGGAGGTGGTCACCCTGATCGATATCGAACCCGGCATGGTTGTTGCCGGTCGTTACGTCGTATCAACGGTCGACCGTCGGTGGCTCGAGGATAATCCGCAGGCGGGTGCCGTGTGCACTGCGCTCGATGCCATCCTCGATGAACCCGTCCTCATCCACGTCGCCGATGCCGATGGATCCACGGATGTGCTCGAGGCTGCGCGACGGGTCTCCATCCTCGGCGATCATCGCATCGCTCCCACCTTGGACGTCGGACATTCGAACGGTCTCGACTATGTCGTGTCCAAACGCATAGCAGTCACGTCACTGGGCGAAATCCTGCCCAAGTCGCCGCTTCCCATCGATGCCGCCCGTGCTCTCATCGGAGAGATCGGAACGGTCCTCGTCACCGCTGCCCGACGCGGCCTCTTCCACATGTTCCTGCGCCCGAACACGGTGGGGATCACGACCAAGGGCACTGTGCTGGTCTCCGGCATCGGAATCGACGCAGCTCTGGCGCTGGGCACAGGAGTGATCCAGCCTGCGGATTACACACCGACGAAGGCATCTCGTGAAGATGCGCTGAGTCTCATCCGGCTCTTCTATGCCGCCATCACCGGCTATTGGCCCTCCGAAGAACCGTTCAACGGGATACCTGCAGCGGGTCGTGAGAATTCCCGCATTGCCAGGGCCAAATCCCTCAATCCAGAGGTCTCCAACGAACTCGATGACTTCGTCAGCGGAATCCTCGCCGGTTCCGATCCGGGACCAGGTTCTGTGGCCGAGGTGCTGGGCTACCTGGATGAGTGGGATGCGGAGCTCCTGCGCTACGTCAACCGTGCTCCAGTGCTCGACAACGACAGTGTCTTCAACCAGTCGCCGCGCAGCTTCGACGAAGCAACGAGCTTGCCCACCCCACGCTCAACGTCGATGGGGTCACCCACTGCAAACACCGCCAGCGACGACCAGGTCAAAGCGGCTCTGGTTCGCATCGGCATCACCCGCCCAGGAACTCGCGGATTAGCCGTCGGCGTCGTCGGCAAGACAACCGGACAATATGCGGACCGGATGCAGATGAGGGAGGCGTCGAGTTTCCCGATCGGCAAGGACCAACTCGACAACGCCGCCCATGATTGGGAGGAGTGGGAGCCGGAGCAGACCTACTCGGAGTATTCCGCGTATGCCGACCACGAGTATGACGAGAACCTGACAACTCCGATCATGAATCGTGACGCCCAGGACTCGGATCCGGACACCCAGGCCCTCGACATCGTCTCCGAAGACAGCGTTGAAGAGACCGAAGACGACAATGACACCCGCGTCATCATGGATGATGAGGATGACGGGTCGTGGTTCCTCGGCGGAATGTTCGAGACCAATGAGCAGCAGCGCGAGCATCAGCTGCGCGAATACGAACGCGAACGCCGCATTGCCAAGGCCAAGGAAGACGAAGCACGCCGACGCATCGCAGCGCTCGAAGCGGCCTCAACCTCCAGACGACAAGAGGCGAACGCCGCCACACCGCCCAAGCAGGTGCGCAGGCTTTCACCGGCCTCCGTCGATGACTCAAACACCGATTCGACTCGATCCACTGCACCCGTCCCTGCCGTCTCGCCCGAACAGAAGTCAGAGCACAGGTCTGGAGCTGCAGCGGGTGGTGCCGCTGTTGCGGGAGCGGCCGCAGCCGGTGCGGCTGGGTCTTCCAAACCTGCCGGATCTGCAGACAAGAACAAGACTTCTGGTAAGAAATCGTCTGCCTTTGCTGGAGCAACGGCCGGTAGTGCCGGTGGCGGAGGTGCAGCCACCGGCGGATCTGCGAACAATGGCAATGACGCCGATGACGATCCGGCGAATTCACGAAAGACCTTCGCCTGGCTGGTCCTTGCCCTGGTGGTCGTCGCCGCCATCGTGATCTCGATCGCGGTCTTCAACTTCACATCGGGCGACGACGAGTCCTCAACGGTCGCCGAAACCTCGGCTCCTGCCAAGACCGGGGATGGCAAGGACAAGAAAACCAAGACGCCCAAGGCAGATCCGCCGAAGATCAAGACAGTCACGGCATTGGATCCCGAAGGCGACAATGAGGAGAACAACGACAAAGCCGAAGACGTCATTCCCAATACTGAGGGATCGTGGCGTACCGACCGCTACAATTCGGCATCGTTCGGCAACCTGAAATCCGGCGTTGGACTGCACTTCGAACTCAAGAAGAAGACGACGGTGAAGAAGGTCAAGGTCAAGTCGACGAACTCGGGCGGGTCCTTCGAAATTCTCGATGGTTCCGATCCCGAAGACGCCAAGAAGGTGGGCGAAGGTACATTCGACTCGGGCGACGTCACGGTCAAACTTGATGATGGCGTCGAGACGGACAACCTTATTCTCTGGGTGACTGAGCTTCCCCAGGACGACGGCGGATTCCGAGCCGTCATCAATACCGTCGACTTCAAGTAAGAGACCGCTCCATGCGGATGGTCCTCACTGATTCGACGCCGACCTCAGTTTGACCGGCAGAGGCCGAACTGAGCCGCAGACATTGACTAGTCAGCTTGCCTGCAGGTCGGCGAGGTTCGTCGAACCTCGCTTGAACGCAGATGCGGAATAGTCGCAACCGCCGTACCGTTACACGTACGATAAGCATTCCGTGCCGCCATTGAGCGGGGCACTGAGAACACAGCGAGCAGAAGCAGGGAATTTTCACATGACTGATACACAATTGGTGATCATCGGGTCGGGTCCGGCTGGATACACCGCGGCCGTCTATGCGGCTCGTGCGAACCTTTCGCCCGTGGTCATTGCAGGTTCTGTGACAGCAGGTGGTGAACTCATGAACACCACCGACGTTGAGAATTACCCCGGATTCCCCGCAGGCGTTCAGGGTCCAGAGCTCATGGAGAGCATGCGCGAACAGGCCGAGAAATTCGGCGCCGAGGTGATCTACGACGATGTCGCGACCCTCAAACTGGAGCCCGGTGCACATCAGATCGAAACTGCACTGGGAGCCAGGTATACGGCTCAGGCAGTCATCCTCGCCACCGGATCCGCATACCGCGAACTCAACCTTCCCAATGAGAAGAAGCTGTCTGGTCACGGTGTCAGCTGGTGCGCCACCTGCGACGGGTTCTTCTTCCGGGACCAGCACATCGCCGTTGTCGGCGGCGGCGACTCCGCCCTCGAAGAGGCGACATTCCTCACTCGTTTCGCATCCAAGGTCACACTGATCCACCGCCGTCAGGACCTACGAGCTTCGCAGGCAATGCAGGATCGGGCAGCCGCCGATGAGAAACTCGAATACCTCCTCGACAGCGAGGTAGCCGAAATCCATGGCGAAGATTCGCTGACCGGACTCACTGTCCGCAATACCGTCACCGGCGAAACGTCCGAGCTGCCGGTCACCGGCATGTTCGTAGCCATCGGCTCGGATCCCCGCACAAGTCTCTTCGGCGATCAGCTTTCGCTGCGACCTGACGGATATCTCAACGTCGAAGGACGAACCTCGAAAACCACGGTCGAGGGCGTCTTCGCTGCTGGCGATGTGATCGATTCTGTCTACCGACAGGCCATCACCGCTGCTGGATCCGGTTGCTCCGCCGCACTCGACGCCGAGCACTACCTTGCCGACCTGGAGACTCTGACAAAACAAGCACAGGCCGTCGCAGCTGAGACACCACAGGTTACGGAGCCAGTCGCCTCCTGACACGAATCCTGTTGTAATACTCGGCAACTACCACTGGGCACCCCAGTGCGTTTGTGGTGAGGCGACCCGACGAGTCCACTGTGGGAATGAAACTCCCGCAAAGGCTGTTTCCGATAGAGAACATCATTAACAGAAAGGTTGCTCATGTCGACAGAAGTCACTGATGCCACGTTCGAAGAGACCGTTTTGAAGTCAGACAAGCCAGTGCTCGTCGATTTCTGGGCTCCCTGGTGCGGCCCTTGCCGTATGGTCAGCCCGATCGTAGACCAGATCGCGGAAGAGAACTCCGAGAAGCTCAACGTAGTGAAGGTCAACACTGACGAAAACCTCGAAACTGCGAGCAAGTACGGAATCACCTCGATCCCTGCGCTCTATGTCTTCAAGGATGGTGAGGTAGCAAAGACCATCATCGGTGCGCGGCCGAAGCCGGCGCTTGAGGATGAGCTCTCCGACTTCATCTGATCATGTTCTAAGGCGCCTGTTGTACGATCAACAGGCGCCTTAGGTCTATCCAGATGGCAGACAGGAACACGTTCAGAACTTCGCACAGCAGATTGGCACGGCATTGACTCACAACCCACAACCGCAGTTTTCACGCGGGGACAGCTCTGAGGTGTTGCCCAACATCAAATCTCAGATGGCTCGCCTGGGACTCAATGTCGGTCAAGCAGAGTCCGTCGAGTTCGACCGCGCATTCGAACTCGGCGTGCGCCAGTTCCAACAGGTGCGTGGAATTCTCTGTGACGGCGTAATGGGCACGGAGACCTTTTCGGAGCTCGAACGGGCTCGATATCAACTCGGCGATCGAGTGCTCCGCTATGACCCCGTCAGAGTCCTTACAGGGGATGACGTACTCAAACTACAGAGAACCCTCGCGGGCCTCGGGTTCTACGCCGGTCGCATGGATGCAGAGTACTCTGCGGTAACGGATGCCGCCGTCAAGGAACTGCAGATGAGCCTCGGAACCAAAGTCGACGGCGTCGCCGGGCCACAGACGCTGCGAGGACTCGACGCCATCGATCGCAAACAGGACACCGGCAATCTCTTCGCGCTCGAGGAACGGGCGCGCGTCGCAGCATCCGGAACGTCACTGGCCGGTCGGACCTTCGTCATCGAAGCAGCCACTACAGTTGTAGATTTCGAGACTCTGCCCATGACGGCACTGCAAGCGGACACCGAGCGTCGCATCACTGCCGATATTGCAAGCCGCCTTGCCGGCCGGCTCGAGGCCGTCGGCGCTGGAGCAGTCGTTCTGCACGGAGATGCTGTCGAGGTCAACAAGGCCGATCAGCTCGGTGCTTCTGCCGTAATTACAGTCACTGCAGACATTAACAAGTCCAAGGACGCAAACGGAATTGCGACCTTCTACTTCGGACACGAAACACATTCCGATATCAATTCCCCTACCGGAGGACGTCTTGCAGAGCTCATCCAGAGCGAGCTCACTGCGCGAACGGGGATGAGGGACTGCAGGAGCCATGCACGCACCTGGTCATCCTTGAAGCGTCTCCGGACTCCGAAGGTTCACGTAGTCGCTGGCTATCTCACCAATAACGACGATCTCGACAATCTAGAAGACGCTAACGTTCGCGATGCAATTGCCGACGGAATCGCCGCAGGCTTGCAGAGGCTGTACGTTCGCGAGGACTCAGACCCAGAGACCGGGACTCTCAGCCTGGCGGAAATCAAAGCATACAGCTAAGAGCACGCTCACAGCCGTTTCACGTGGAACGGAATCATGAGGAGCGTGTGCCACCAATCGGCAATGGTACCTACACCGGATATGTCCGAAAGTAGTTGTGTCCACCGACCCTTCCAGCAAATCTGGCGGTAAGCTGCCGTGATTGCGACCCCACGGTCGGCGTCCAGCTCGCGTTTACACTCAGTGGAGATGTCGCGATGCTTGGCTGTTCCATCTTGCAACTTCAAGCGAACGACTCGATACACAAATGGCCTACTCGGATCCGCCTGGAATTCCCGTCTGAAGAGAACTCGTCTGCAGACGACCGGACCGACTTGTTTCATCAGCCTCCGACTCACAGGACATCACACCCGAAATGAAACAGAGTCTCTGCGGCGCGTCCTCTAGGCCTGGTGCCCGACGTCGCGAATGCTTATCCTGATAGTCATCAAGGACAGCGTCGCTAAACTTAAAAGACACAGGGAATGATGAGATCTATCCACACAGACGGGCGATCATCAAAAATACTCAGTCTGAGGATTGCGAACGTATCTCCCGATATCTAGGCAGCCCAACCGCGCTCCAACGCACATATCTTGCCGATATACGTCGACATACAGCACATCGTTTCACCTGAAACACCAGAAGCCCAGATGACTGCCCAGCCCTCTGTGGGAACATGCATTGACATGACCGCCTACAACGACGGCGTCAAACGAACCACCGTTAACCATGCCGAGACGGCTACCTCGATGGAACCTGTCATCAGAGCGACGTTGTACCTACCAACTTACATCTGGGTGAGTCCGACAAACTCGACATCCCTATTACAAACTCAATGTTTCACGTGGAACGAGAGTCCGTACGGGCGCTGGCCTGGCTGAAGTGGCGGGAGGGCGATTCACACTGCACATCGCTATCGAAAACAGAGGCGCCAAACAGACCGAACGATAACCATTCGGTTCGAAATATATGCCATGACTCATCAGTATAGATCCATCTTTCATCAGGAGGAGGAGTCGATCGTCTGGTCCGCGCCAGTCTGTTTCACGTGAAACTAATTCGCAATTGGCGACTTCGACACAACAGTATGCAGATGAGTAGAGGGAAAGATGCCGTATGTCATTAGATCGACATGCGGCATCCACGAATTTCGAATCGGACAATGAGTGGACAACGGACAACTGAGTTGTGTCGGGTGCTGAATTGCGATGTATCGCCAAATTGACACTAATCAGACCTGCCCGGTATGCATCAAATTGTCCAGAAGCACGAATAGCAACACCGCACACCCACTACGGAATGTCGCACTTTCCGACCATTACGAATCGGTCAAAACCGGTATTCTGTGTATCTCCGCGCTCGCGCGCTTTAGAGCACCTGGCATAGGGTTGGGTTGCTCCTACCTCAAACGCTAGGAAGGACCGTTGAAGAATGACCGTTTCACGTGAAACAAGGGGGTCCTCCCGAACTTGATCAAGTTGGCTGAGATGAAGTTTCACGTGAAACCGTGCCCCAAAGGGAACTCCTACCGTCGAACACGAAGCACAACAATCTGAACTCTCAACAGTCCATGACGGGGACGAAACTTCATTGTCCCTTCGTTTCACGTGAAACGCACCCCGGTTCGGACCTCGAGGACACCGCATCGCCAGAGAGTTGTAAGAAATGAAGCTAAACATATTGGACACTTAGACTCTAACCAAGGCGTCCTAAAGTACGCACTGTTCGCTGAAGCCCAACTGCATATTGATGCCACAGGGTCTAGTAGCTAGACCCATAAGCTCCACTTCCACCATTCGAACCCGGCATATCAGCAATCACCGAAATGAGGCTTTCGGCAGTCAAGAAGACCTATAAACTGCTCGCTGAGCAACGCGGAGAAAGAAGACGTGTTGTTTCACGTGAAACGGAATAGGAATATCTACGCTCATCAGGCTCATACCCTTGCCTCAGGACGGTATTGACGCGCCTAATTACAGGCCAGGGAGACACATCTGCCTGCGGGGATTTCTCTGAACCGAAGTGCCCTTTCGGTGTCCTACCCATAACGGATACCGGCCGAACAGGTGACTGCCGGTCGGCATCGGGTTGCCTGCCTGGAACTCCAAAACACCAGGTCAAACATGTTTCACGTGAAACTAATCCCACCTTTAGGAGAGCCGGCCTCGAAAAACTACAGGAAGTCACTAACCTGAAGCGGAGGTGTCTTGAATGCTACCGGTCAACTGGTCGTCGCCGAAGAGGATGACCTCGCTCGACTGTCTACACAAGATCGAGCGAGCTCTTCATCCGAGCCCACAAATATGACCGCCGTCGCCTCATAAACAAGGCAATTCTAATCCCAAAATGCGCGGCGCATCGCGCAGCTGTTTCACGTGAAACGGCAGAACATAAATGATCATCCGCCAAAAGTCGAGAATGCCGAAGTCTGAAGAGTCAAGTCCGCGTGCCCTTAGTCGAAATATCTGTTTAGTGAACCGACGGTACAACCATGAACCGAATAGAAATCTATGGCTCATAGCCAACAGTCAAACATGACGGTTGCCCTATGGGAAGGAGAACTCTGCGAACAATTGACTAGAAGACGTACAAACGCCAAGCCGATTCGGATGAAACTGGGAACGTTTCACGTGAAACCTAACGTCGTCCGCCAAAAGAGACATATTTATAACCATCGATTGTAAATATCAACCGCTTCTCAACACCGCGGTTCCAGCAGAACGCAGCTGCGGTTTGGAGTGTCAGCTACCGTAAAGCACTATGGAAGATCCATGTTGAACCGTCGCGGATCGACGAGACCATCCGCCTACGAGTCCTCGCAAGACAGAAGTGGGGCGGGGAAGTGAACATTCGTCCACCTCACCCGCCCCAAGGAGAGCAGCAAAGAACCAGCTATTCAGCCGGTGATTCCACGCCCAGCAAAGTCAGGATACGATCCAGATCGTCCTGGTTTGCGAACTCAACGCTGAGTTTGCCCTTCTTCTTTCCAACTGTGATGTTCACTTTGGTGTCCAGGCGGTCCCCAAGCCGCTCCGCGACCTCAATGAACTGAGGTGATACTTGTGTCGTTGCACGTGAAACATTCATGGAGTCGCCGCGGTTGAGAAGAACCACAGCCTCCTCGGACGCCCTTACAGACATCCCTTCGGCCACAATGCGTTGCGCCAGAACTTCCATGTGCTCCGGCTCCCGAAGACCCAGGATTGCGCGAGCATGCCCAGCCGAAATGACTCCGGCCGCCACGCGCCGCTGGACAAGAGGTGGCAGGCGAAGCAGACGAAGGGTGTTGGAGATCTGCGGGCGCGATCGCCCAATACGTTCAGACAGCTCCTCCTGCGTACATCCAAAGTCCTCGAGCAGCTGGCCGTAAGCTGCAGCCTCTTCAAGAGGATTCAGCTCTGCACGATGAAGGTTTTCGAGGAGAGCATCTCGCAACAGATCCGTGTCATCAACGTAGCGAATGATCGCCGGAATGGTCGAAAAACCCGCGTCCTTCGTCGCGCGCAGACGTCGTTCGCCCATAATGAGCTCGAAGCGCTCGGCGTCGCCGGGCTTCTGCCGAACAACCACCGGCTGCAGAACGCCGATCTCGCGAATGCTGTGGACAAGTTCACTGAGCTGATCTTCATCAAAGAAGGTACGCGGCTGACGCGGATTAGCATCAATGCGGTCCACTCCGAGCTCGCCGAACTCTGTATCGGGGATCGAATCCACTCCGGCGATGCTACTGTCGTCGCCAGGCGCAGAATCTTCTGCGACTACATCAACATCCGGCTCCGAGGATGAGCTGCCAGACTCAAACCCGGTCGACACTTCATCTGTAGTACCTGATGTTCCGGCCGTGGCGCTTTGTGCCTCGTCAAAGACTTCATGTCCCGACCTGTATACACCGGGATGCATCTCAGAGACATCGTCAGTCTGTACCGACTCAGCGTCTGGACCGCCCCCGACAATGTTTGTGTTAGCTTCCACGTCAGGCTCAGCGGTCTCGTTGACCGGCGCTGCGATGCTGTCGGTGGCGCTATTGTCGGCGACGGCTATGCTATCCCCGGCAGTGGCTGGCGATACGGAGCCAAAATCCGGATCCGTCTTACTCTTGGCTGGTTCCTTAGTCGGAGACGTCTCTACCGGTGCGTCATTCGACGGTTCCGTCGCAGCTTTCTTCGCAGACGGCCTTTCAACCGCCGGTTTAGCGGCACTGGGTTCAACGGCCGTCGATTTTGTGTTCGAGGACTTCGCGGTACTGGCCTTCGCCGAATCCGATTTCGTCGTGCCGGCCGTGTTCGCGCCAGTGGTTTTGGCTCCAGCGGTCTTGGCACCCGTTGTCTTGGAGCTGGCCGTCTTCGCACCTGTGGTTTTGGCACCGGTCGATTTGGCACCTGCGGCGGCCTTTTTCGCCGTGGATTCAGAACCACCTGAATTGACCGCTGCTGATCCCGTGTCCTTCTTGGCCGGAGAGGCCTTAGCAGCCGGCATTTCCTTCTTCGCGGGTTTATCCGTCGACGCGCCTGTGGAGGCCCCAGCCTTAGGCTTACGACGGCGAGAAGACTGCATAGAAGCGGCAGGATCCGTACGAGCAGCTCGAGGCGCCTTTGGCTCCTCTGCACTCTGCTTGGCCTCTTCAGGCTCGCCGCCGGAGAAGAACACGTCGACTGGACGGTCACTCGACGCCGCATCCGGAATCAAAGCGCCTAATCCACGGCCCAGTCCACGCTTCTTGCGTTCAGCCACGATCTACTCCTCGTTGTGCGATTTCTTCGGCGGCTTCCTGATAGGACAAAGCGCCACTGGAATGGGGGTCGTACGAAATCACCGTCTGGCCGTAACTCGGCGCCTCTGAAATGCGCACGGAGCGTGGGATCGAGGATGACAGAACCTGCTCAGGGAAATGAGTGCGAACATCGTCGGCCACCTGTTTGCTGAGGTTGGTTCTCCCGTCATACATCGTCAGAATAATGGTGGAGATCGCCAGCTTCGGATTGAGATGCTTTTGGATGAGCTGAATGTTCTTCAGCAACTGGCTCAATCCCTCAAGCGCGTAGTATTCACACTGGATCGGGATGAGTACTTCTCTGGCAGCGACGAATGCGTTGACTGTCAACAGACCCAGGCTCGGTGGGCAGTCCACAATTACGTAGTCAACCCGATTGCCCGCTGCAGCCTCTTCTTCGAGATAGAGGCCCAACGACCTCTGCAGACGCTGCTCACGAGCGACAAGGGACACCAGCTCGATCTCGGCTCCCGCCAAGTCGATCGTTGCCGGCACGCATTTGAGGCTCTCGAAGTCCGGACACTGAGCGACAGCATCCCGCATGGGCACGTCATCGATGATCACATCGTAGATGCTGGTGACTTCGGAATAATGGTCAATACCCAGAGCTGTACTTGCATTGCCCTGTGGATCGATATCGATGAGCAGGACGTTGAGGTCTTGATTCGCCAAGGCAGCGGCGATATTCACAGCAGTGGTGGTCTTCCCGACGCCACCCTTCTGGTTGGCGATTGTGAAAATCCGGGTAGAGTCCGGTTGTGGAAAACTCGCCTGGGACAGTCGATCGGCGCGACGGTTATCGCGCGCGATTGCAGCACCTATGGGAGACGACTCGTCCATGATCGGCATTCGGCGCACTCCATCATCCATTGGTTTCACAAAGCTATACTCAGCCTAGACCAAATCTACTTCGTACTATTTCTTGACTATCTCGACGACACGGCTCGGGACTTCAAGGATTCCACCGTCAACGATGTGAATCTGCGGCTGAGACAGTCGGTACCGCTTCAGCAGTTTCTTCGTCTTCGCCAACTCGGCTTCGACCGAAGCACCTTTGAGCGCGAGGATCCGTCCGTCGGGACCCATCACTTCATGAGTCCATTCGATGAGAGTCGTCATCGCTTTGACCGCCCGAGACGTCACAACGGTGAACATCTCTTCATCAACGAGTTCTTCGACGCGAGCTCGGACGATACGAACGTTGTCTAATCCCAGATCGTCGACGACCATCTTCAGCCATTCGACTCGGCGTTCCATCGGTTCGATGAGAACGACCTGTGCTTCGGGGCGCAGCAATGCGATGGGAATACCTGGCAGACCAGCGCCGCTGCCAACATCGCCGACGACATCCCTGTCATCGATGAACTCGGCGACCACTGCACAGTTGAGGATGTGTCTGGTCCACAGTCTGTCGATCTCACGCGGACCGATCAGACCCCATTCGATGCCGGTGGTAGCCAAGTGCTGGGCGTACCGCACTGCCGTTGGGTAGGAGGTACCAAAGAACTCTTCGGTGCCTGCCGGGGGAATTTCGAGCGCGGAAATGTCAGTCATGGGCAGGACGAACCAACACGTGCCGGCCGTCACCCTCACCTTCGGACTCCGAAACCAAACCGGCCTGAGCAACCTGATCGTGGATGATCTTGCGTTCAAAGCTATTCATCGGTTTGAACGCGTATTCGTTGCCCGATTCCTTGACGTCCTCGATAGCCTGCTTCGCCTTCTTGATCAGCTCGTCACGACGGCTATTTCGGAATCCGTCGATGTCGAGCATCAGCCAGGAGCGCTGACCTGTGCTCGTCTGGACTGCCAGACGACTGAGCTCCTGCAGAGCACCGAGCGTCTTACCCTCGCGGCCGACCAGCGTGCGCAGGTTAGATTCTTCGTCTTCCTCGCAGACAATCGACAGCTGTGCGCGTCCATCCCCGACATCGATGTCGATGTCGCCATCGATATCAGCGAGGTCCATCAGTTCTTCGAGGTAATCAGCCGCGATCTCGCCCTCTTCTTCGAGGAGCTCGGCTCTTGTCGGCTTCGCAGCTTTTTCGACACCATTGTCGGTGGTGCCAGCGTCGACAGTCTCGTCGACGTTCTCATCAACAGTCGTGTCGACATTCTCTTCAGTCATTTTCTTCCTCAGCGCTTCTTGTTCTTCTTGCGGTTCTTGCTCACTGGTTGCTGCCGCTGACGGCTCTGATTCGTGGCCGGCTCAACTGCGGTCGCGGTTCCACCCTTGATCTCAGGCTGCGCAACGGGTTTGCCCTTGCGTGCTTTACGCTCCAGCATCTCCTTCTCCGCCTTCGAACCGGGAGCTGGCATATTACGGATGACCACGTGCTGCTGGCACATCGTCCAGGTGTTCGAAACGAGCCAGTAGAAGAGAACGCCGAGTGGGAAATAAAGACCACCGAAACCGAACACAACGGGCATCACATAGAGCAACATCTTCTGTGACTGCATCATCGGATTCGCCATAGCGGTCTCCGACATGTTCTTCGCCATCATCTGCTTCTGCGTGATGAACATCGTCGAAGCCATGATCACAATGAGCACGCCGGTAAGGAGTTTGACTCCGATGCCCGGAGTCTCCAAGAAGGTCGCAGACAGAGAGATTCCGAAGACCGAGGATGCCTCGGCCTGTTGGGCCAGGTTCTGGGTGAAGCCGCCGATGGCCCCGATGGATCCATCGGCCACATTCGGCATGTTGTGAATGACTCGGAAGAGTGAGAAGAAAATCGGCATCTGCACAAGAAGCGGCAGACACGAGGCCCAAGGGCTCGTCTTGTTGTCGCGGAACAGGTTCATCTGCTCTTCGGCCATGGCCTGACGCGAGTACTGGTCTTTCTTGCCCTTGTATTTGGCCTGCAGGCGCTGAATCTGAGGCTGCAGCAGCTGCATCTTCCGCTGCGACTTGATCTGATAGACGAACAGCGGGATCAGGATTGCGCGCATCACAAGAGTGAGCCCCGCAATCGACAGCACCCATGTCCAACCATTGGCGGCGGGAAGACCGATCGCAGTGAAGACCTCGTGGAAGATCGCGAGGACCCAAGCAACTACCCACTGCAGCGGGTAGAGCAGCTTGTCCATCCAGTCCATTCAGTACTCCTCGTTACAACGATTCTTCACGATCGTTCATTTTGCCATTGTTAACAGGTCTGCGCGACACGGAACCTTTGGTCCTGCTCTCGCGTGCCGGAGGAGTCAGCCTCCGAGCTGCTCGTGATGCACAGATGCACTGGTCATCTGCGGCACACGCAAAGTGTGTTCAGGTGCTCTCATCGTCATTCATCGAATTTGAGCGGGACTGGCGCGCTGAACCGGGAACATGGTCCACCCCACCATGGGAAAAGGGATTGCATCGTAGTATTCGCCACCCAGTTAACACCATTCCCTTGAGAACTCCGTGTATCTCGAAGGCCTCCAGGCCGTACATCGAGCAACTGGGATAGTATCGGCAGACCTGTCCATACAGTGGAGACACGACGACTCGATAGGCTCTGATGAACCATACGAACGGCATGCGCGGTCCGGTTCGGATCACCCACCAGGCTGTGGGCCAGAAACCAGCCGGTCTGTGGGGCACCTCCGAGGGGCGCTTCAGATCACGTTCGGCGTCCACGGCTCTCTAGCTTCTTCTGCGCTTTGTCGATCAGCATCGTGACCTCGGACTCCAGCACAGCGAATTCAGCTTCTGCCGCGTGGGGCAATGCTCTGACCACGAACAATGCACTGGAGTCCAGGCTGTCGAGTCGAACCCGCACGATCTCTCGCAGACGACGTTTCACGCGGTTCCGGCTGACGGCGTTTCCGACGGCCTTGGATACGATGAAACCCACGCGCGCAGCGTGGGAATCATCATTATCTATCAGGCTGTGTGCCATCAAATGGTCCGAGCGCACGCGGACGCCAGCTTTGAAGACCCTTCTGAAGTCGTCTCCGCTGCGGATCCGGTGAGCCGCGGTGATCACACTTATGCCGAAACTTCGGCACGTCCCTTGCGACGACGTGCAGCCAGGATTGAACGGCCGGCACGGGTGCGCATGCGCAGACGGAAGCCGTGCTTCTTGGCGCGCTTACGGTTATTGGGCTGGAAAGTACGCTTACTCACTTCAAGTCTCCGATTTCTAGGTTGCGGTCGAACGACGTTGCGTTCTCACAAAAAACGGCGGTGCGAGTCTCGACCGCCGAGCACTCCTGTGCATAAGAGCCAAAAGATATTCAAGATAATCGGATGAAGCCCGGTACACAGGACACTCCACCTTAGCCAAGGTCAAAGTTGCTGGTCAAACTCGATAGCAATGTTTCACGTCACTGTTGTGCACTGTTCGCCGCAATTCATCCTCTGCTCATCTGCCGCTGTCCACAAGTAACAGGCGTGTAGTTTTCCACATGGTTATCCACCAATGTGGAGGATTACTGGGATGACTCGTCAGTTCTCCACAAACTGTGGAAAACTATGTGGAAGTCATACACAGGTGTGGACCACGCCCAGAAGAAACTACGAAAACGGAGGAAGATTGACGGTGTCGAATTCCAAAAATGAGCTCATCAGCCAATGGCGGACGGTGGTCTCGACCCTGGATCAGGACCCCAGTCTGACTGCCCATCAGAAGGGCTTCCTCTCACTAGCACTGCCCAAAGCTCTCGTCGACAACGCACTGGTCCTTCTCGCTGTCCGCGATGAGCACACGCGCAGAACCATTGAAACCCGGCTTCTCGGTCCTCTGACCAGGGAGTTCTCCCATGTTCTCGGTTTCGAGGTGACTTTCGGGTTCGTTGTCGATCCGGAACTCGACGTTCCGATCCGGTTCGAAGATCTCATCGGGGAGCCCACCCCGGGCTCACCCATCGAGATCGATCCGGAGACATCCACCTCGGCGATGGGGTCTGCCGGTTCTCCCACTTTTGCACCGGCCGAGGCCCCAGATCCCGAGCCTCAGATCCCTACTCCCCATTACCGCGCACCGCATCCGCAGCCGCAGTCACCCAGGTACGAGGACTCGGGTCCTGCACCAAGCAATGGGGCACCTGTGGAAAGAACGACGCGAGAGATGAAGATCGCCGAGGCGACCGCCGCCCAGTCCACTCCACCGGTAGAGGTCCCCGGGGTCGCCCAGCTCAACCCCAAGTACACCTTCGATACCTTCGTCATCGGCGCCTCCAACCGCTTCGCCCATGCTGCGGCCTTCGCAGTGGCCGAGGCACCGGCCAAGGCATACAACCCACTGTTCATCTACGGCGACTCGGGACTGGGTAAGACCCACCTCCTGCATGCGATCGGCTACTACGCGACACAGCTGTTCCCCGAGATCCGAGTGAAATACGTCTCCAGCGAGGAGTTCGTCAACGACTTCATCAATACGATCGGTTCCTCGAAGACGTCGAACTCTCTGCGTCCTGCGTTCCAGCGTCGTTACCGTGAGGTCGACATCCTGATGATCGATGACATCCAGTTCCTGCAGGGCAAGGATGCGACGGTCGAAGAGTTCTTCCACACATTCAATGCTCTGCACAATGAGGTCAAACAGGTCGTGATCACCTCTGACCAGCCGCCGAAGATGCTCAAGGGCTTCGAAGAGCGGCTGCGCTCACGCTTCGAATGGGGTCTCCTGACGGATGTGCAGCCCCCAGATATGGAGACGCGCTTCGCCATTCTGCGCCGGAAGGCCGCCGGCGAGCATCTTGATGTCCCCAACGACGTGCTCGAATACATCGCATCGCGGATCTCCTCGAATATCCGCGAACTCGAGGGAGCACTCATTCGGGTGACTGCCTTCGCCAACCTCAATGACCAGCAGGTCGACGTCAGTCTGGCTGCGACCGTGCTCAAGGATTTCATCACTCAGGACGACACCCCGGCCATCACCGCTGCCGACATCATGGGTCAGACCGCTGCCTATTTCAGCCTCACTCTCGATGATCTGTGCGGCACCTCCCGATCACGGACTCTGACGACGGCTCGTCAGATCGCCATGTATCTGTGTCGTGAACTCACGGAGCTGTCCCTGCCGAAGATCGGTCAGGCTTTCGGCGGCCGAGATCACACCACGGTGATGCACGCGAACAAGAAGATTCGAACTCAGATGGCCGAACGACGGGCTGTCTACACTCAGGTCACCGAGTTAACAAACCGCATTAAACAGCAACACCGCCTATAGAAAGCGGTATACACATCTGTGGATAACCATGGGGACAAACCACGTAACCTGGGGATAGAATGGTGGATAACTCCACGAGGTGAGTGGACGGCTGTGAACTACATAGATGTGCTTACCCAAGCGCCCACCGAAGTATGTGTGAGCGTGCACAGGGGATCCACACCCTTGGAGGTCGCTCGGTCCTTGATTACTAGGGCGTAACCGTTGGTTATCCACACACTCCACAGGTGCTAATACTTCTACTCATTGAATTGAAGTTGTAAGAGGGTGACCGCCACCGACTGCATCGGCTAGGTTGGCAGGCTCTTGGGGGAGAGTTCGACACAGACTCTGAGCACTGTGAATTATTCGAACATACGGTTACAGTCGATTCTCGAATGCGAGATCCAGCTAGTTCTGCTTCGAGCACGGCCCGACCACGATCATGATGTTGGCCGTCCAATGCCGGGAAGCTGAGATTTCCGATAGGCTGTGTAAAGTTTTCCGAGCAACGTCAAGCCAGTGTCTTGAGTACGTCGGGTGGCCACCCCGAAGGAGTAAAGTGAACGCCGAAACATCTCCCCTAAAGTTCAAAGTCAACCGCGATGTCCTTGCCGATGCGGTGACTTGGGCTACCAAGACCCTCCCCAGTCGTCCGTCGGCACCTGTCCTCACCGGCATTCTGATCACCGCCGAGGCTGGTGGGACGGTTCGTCTTTCAGTCTTCGACTACGAAGTCTCATCCCGAGTCGAGATCGCAGCTGACGTGGTCACAGCGGGCACCGTTCTCGTCTCCGGTCGACTCCTGGCAGATATCTCCAAAGCTCTTCCCAATCAGGAAGTCACCCTCGAGCAGATCGACTCGAAGGTCGATGTCACCTGCAGCTCGTCGCGGTTCTCACTGATGACGATGCCCGTCGGCGAATACCCATCGTTGCCCCAGGTACCCGATGCTTCGGGAACCGTCTCTGCCGGTGAATTCCAGAACGCGGTCTCACAAGTCACGATCGCGACATCGAAGGATGACACGCTGCCGATCCTGACCAGCGTTCGTGTTGAAATCGAAGGCGAAAAGGTCACACTCCTGGCCACCGACCGCTATCGGCTCGCTGTTCGTGAGTTCACCTGGAACCCAGGTCGTCCAGACGTCTCGGCTGTTGCACTTCTGCGCGGACGTACACTCTCCGATGTCTCGAAATCCCTCGGCGGCGATGTCACCATCGGTCTGAGCAACGATGCGGGCAAGGATCTCATCTCCTTCACCTCGGCGGGCAGAGTCACAACTTCGCTCCTGGTCGAAGGCGAATACCCCAAAGTCCGTTCGCTGTTCCCCGATTCGGTGCCGATCCACGCGATCGTCGAAACGGGTGTTCTGCGGGAGGCCGTCCGTCGTGTGTCTCTCGTCGCCGAGCGAAACACTCCGCTGCGCTTCGAAGTCAGCGACGGAATGCTCACGCTCCATGCCGGGACCGGCGACGATGCTCAAGCTTCGGAAGCCGTCGAAGCCGTGCTGCAGGGCGATCCGATCACCGTCGGCTTCAACCCGCACTACATCGCCGAGGGTCTAGCCGCCATCGAGAGCCCGTACGTGAACTTCTCGTTCACTCAGCCGATGAAACCCGTCATCATCTCGGGACAGAGGGAACTGGAAGCTCCGGCCGACGAGTCGTATCGATACTTGCTCATGCCAACGCGTATCTGAATGTGGATATCCCGACTTTCGCTGCGTAACTACCGGTCCTACCCCGAGCTCGATCTCGAATTCGAGCCCGGGGTCACCACATTTGTGGCCGACAATGGAACCGGCAAGACCAATATCGTCGAAGCCATCGGGTATTTGGCCCATCTGCGCTCTCATCGGGTCGCCTTCGATGCGCCGCTGGTCAACGAGTCCGCGCACACGGCAACCGTGTCAGCGCTCGTCAACCGCGATCAGCGGCATGCCACGGTTGAAGTCTCGATCCAGTCCAAGGGTGCCAACCGGGCACGGGTCAACCGTTCTCCGGTGAAGATGAAGGAGATACTCGGTCTCGTCTCCTGCGTTGTCTTCGCACCAGAAGACCTCAGCCTTGTCCGAGGTGAACCAGCGGAACGACGCTCGTGGATCGACACGCTGGTCGTGTCCCGTAATCCTCGCTACTCCTCGGTGATCACGGACTTCGAACGGGCGCTCAAGCAACGCAACGCACTGCTCAAACGTCTGCGCGAAGACCGTGACCCTGGCCTTGAGGCCACATTGGATATCTGGAATATGGCCTATGCAGACTCCGCCGCGGAGCTGGTCTACGGCAGGCAGCGTATTCTCGCCGACATCGTCGAGCCGCTGCAGGAGAACTTCGCCTATATCGCCGCCGATGCTCGTCTGGAGCGTCAGGGCATCAAGGCTCGCTACGAATCACGCATCGACTATTCGCAGGCAGAATCTGCGGCCGAGTATCGGGAACTGCTGCTGGCCGCCCTCGAACGCCGGCGTACCACTGAGATCGAACGGGGTGTGACCCTGCACGGTCCGGGTCGTGATGATCTGGCGCTGACGATCGGTGATCATCCGGCGAAGGGCTATGCCTCCCACGGCGAGACCTGGTCATTGGCGCTGGCAATGCAGCTGGCCGGATGGGATCTGCTGAGCTCGGACGCTGGGTCGAGTGCCGAACAACCCGTTCTCGTCCTCGACGATGTCTTCGCCGAACTCGACACCGGACGTCGGAACCGACTGGCCTCACGGATCACCGCGGCTGAACAGGTATTCATCACCGCAGCCGTCGATGGAGATCTGCCCGCAGACCTAGAAGGCCGAAGGATCAGCCAGGAACGGCTGCTCCCATGAGCGGGATCCAGAAGGACACCTCAACTCCGGTCGCGGCACTCGAAGCTCTCGACCGGGTGCGTCGGATGGAGGCGACCGAGGCCAAGTTCGTTCGCAGTCGACGCCGGTCACGACTGCGAGGAGAGGCCATCTACTCTTCGGCAGGCAAAGACAAACGTGACCCGGCAGCCATCTCATCGGCCCTCGGAAAGCTGATCTCCGCCCGAGGTTGGTCCTCTTCGATCGACATCGGCAAGGTCCTGGGCCGGTGGCCGGATCTGGTGGGTGAACAGGTGGCGATGCACTGCAAGCCGGTCGACTTCTCTCCTCCGCTGCTGATCATTGCAGCGGACTCGACGACCTGGGCGACCCAGCTGCGAGTCCTCAAACCGACGATCCTCCGAGCATTGGAGGCAGGCCTCGGATCCCAGACGATCACGGAGATCGAGATCCGCGGGCCACGCGGCCGCAGTTTCAAAAAGGGGCGGCGCAGTGTGTCCGGGCGGGGACCACGCGACACCTTCGGCTGAGGTTCAGCAGACGAAGTCTCGAGCCGGAACCGCGACGAGTGCGCAAAACGATAGAGGGCCTTAAACGGCGATAGCCGGTCCCGTTCGTGTCCGGGGGTACATCCGAGGCATGCGAAATCCGGAAATGCACCTTAATGGGCCGCTTACGGGCATTTCTGGTCGCGGCGCGGTAGAATAGGTAGCTGTTAGCGCCCACCCTTACAAGGAGTCATATGACGACCGAGGATCTATCCCATTACGATGCCGGGGATATTACGGTACTCGAGGGTCTCGAAGCAGTTCGCAAACGACCTGGCATGTATATCGGTTCGACCTCGGAACGCGGTCTTCACCACCTCGTTCAGGAAATCGTCGACAACTCCGTCGATGAGGCGATGGCCGGATACTGCTCTCATATCGAGGTCACGATCCTCGCCAACGGTGGCGTGCGCGTCGTCGATGACGGTCGCGGAATGCCGGTGGCTATGCACCCCACGGAGGGCAAGCCCACCGTCGAGGTGATCCTGACTATCCTGCACGCCGGCGGTAAGTTCGGCGGAGGCGGCTATGCCGTAGCCGGCGGTCTGCACGGTGTGGGCTCAACAGTGGTCAATGCGCTGTCCGAGCGTCTCGAGGTCGAGGTCCGACGCGATGGCTACGTCTGGAACATGAGCTTCGAGAAGGGTGTGCCCACGGGCGAACTCACTCGTGGCGAAGAGACTTCCGAGACTGGCACGATGGTGACCTTCTGGCCGGATTCGTCGATCTTCGAGACCACCGACTTCTCGTATGAGTACCTGCGTGCGCGCTTCCAGCAGATGGCGTTTCTCAACAAGGGCATGAAGATCAGCCTGACTGACGAACGGCATGCCCAGGTCGATGACGACAACGTCCAGATTGATGAAGACGAAGAGGCAGAGGCCAAACCACGTGAGGCCACCTACCACTATGAACACGGGCTGCTCGACTATGTGCAGTATCTGAATTCGACGAAGAAGGCCGATCTCATCCATCCGGATGTCATCGTCTTCGAGTCCGAAGAAGCCGAGGAGACGCTCTCCCTCGAGATCGCCATGCAGTGGACGAGCTCCTACAGCGAGTCGGTCCACACCTACGCCAATGTGATCAACACCCATGAGGGTGGCACCCACGAGGAAGGCTTCCGCACGGCACTGACCTCGCTGATCAACAACTATGCTCGCGAACAGAAACTCCTGCGGGAGAAGGATGCGAACCTTACTGGTGATGACATCCGTGAGGGATTGACCGCAGTCATCTCGGTCAAGCTCGGCGATCCGCAGTTCGAGGGCCAGACGAAGACGAAACTGGGCAACTCAGAAGTCAAGGGCTTCGTTCAGCGCGTTGTCCGCGATGAACTCGGGCACTGGATGGAATCCAACCCGGCTCAGGCCAAGGATGTTGTTCGCAAGGGACTTCAGGCCTCTCAGGCGAGGCTGGCTGCACGCAAGGCGCGCGAAGCCACTCGGCGCAAGGGACTGCTCGAATCATCGGGGATGCCCGGCAAGCTCAAGGACTGCCAGTCTAAGGATCCGACGATCTCCGAAGTGTTCATCGTCGAGGGTGACTCTGCAGGCGGTTCTGCAACACAGGGTCGCAATCCCAATACTCAGGCGATTCTTCCCCTGCGCGGCAAGATCCTCAACGTGGAGAAAGCTCGACTCGATCGGGCTCTGGGCAACAATGAGGTCCAGGCCATGATCGCTGCTTTCGGCACTGGAATCGGCGAAGAGTTCGATCTTGACAAGCTGCGTTACCACAAGATTGTGCTCATGGCCGATGCTGACGTCGATGGTCAGCACATCACGACGCTGCTGTTGACCCTGATCTTCCGCTATATGAAGCCGCTCATCGAGCACGGCTACGTCTACCTTGCGACTCCTCCGCTGTACCGGCTCAAGTGGTCGAATGCCGCTCACCAGTTCGCCTATACCGACAAGGAACGCGATGGGCTGCTCGAAAACGGTCGAGCAGCAGGCAAACGTCTGCCCAAGGACATGGCGATTCAGCGCTACAAGGGTCTGGGTGAGATGAACTATTCGGAGCTGTGGGAGACCACGATGGATCCTGATCACCGGCTGCTCAAGCAGGTGTCGCTCGACGATGCGATCGTTGCCGACGAGATCTTCACGGTGCTCATGGGCGATGACGTGGATTCGCGCCGACGCTTCATCCAAGAGAATGCGAAAGACGTTCGCTTCCTCGATATCTGATCCGCGCCGTCGGCTCCCGTCAGTGGACGAGAGCCGTCGGCGACACAGACTTTCACGTACTCAATCACCGGCCTGCTGAGCGGGTTAAGACACAAGGGAAGAGCCCACATTGGCTGACGAAAACGATATCGGAACCGAAATCAACCGTGTCGAACAGGTTGATCTCAATCTCGAGATGCAGAGGTCGTACCTCGATTATGCGATGAGTGTGATCGTCGGACGTGCTCTGCCCGACGTCCGTGACGGTCTCAAGCCCGTTCACCGGCGTGTGCTGTATGCGATGTTCGACGGCGGTTACCGTCCGGATCGCAACTTCTCGAAGTGCTCACGCGTCGTCGGTGATGTCATGGGCCAGTACCACCCCCACGGCGATACGGCGATCTACGACGCCATGGTTCGCCTGGTGCAGCCATGGACGATGCGCTACCCGCTCGTCGCTGGTCAGGGCAACTTCGGCTCGCCCGGTGACGATGGCGCGGCTGCGCCCCGTTATACCGAGTGCAAGATGGCTCCCTTGGCCCTGGAGATGGTCCGGGACATCGAAGAGGGCACCGTCGACTTCCAAGACAACTACGACGGTCGCAACCAGGAACCGACGGTCCTGCCCTCGCGGTTCCCGAACCTGCTGGTCAACGGCTCCTCCGGCATTGCTGTGGGCATGGCGACCAACATTCCTCCGCACAACCTCCGTGAGGTCGCCGCCGGCGCGCAGTGGCTGCTCACACATCCCGAAGCCAGCAAGGAAGATGCCCTCGAGGCTCTGCTCGGCATCGTCAAGGGCCCCGACTTCCCGATGGCCGCGACGATCCTGGGCCGCAAGGGCATCGAGGACATGTACCGCACAGGCCGCGGCTCGATCACACAACGCGCCGTTGTTGAGGTCGAGGAGATCCAGGGACGCACCTGCTTGGTAGTCACGGAACTGCCGCATATGGTCAACCCTGACACCCTGGCCGCGAAGATCGCCTCCTACGTCAAGGACGGCAAGGTAGCCGGAATTGCGGACCTCCGCGACGAGTCTTCGGGACGCACCGGTCAGCGCCTGGTCATCGTGCTCAAGCGCGATGCGGTGGCCAAGGTTGTGCTCAACAACCTCTACAAGCACACCTCGCTGCAGGAGAATTTCTCCGCGAACATGCTGGCGATCGTCGACAGTGTGCCGCGCACCCTCAGCCTGGACTCGTTCCTGCGTCTGTGGGTCAAGCACCAGATCGAAGTCATCGTCCGTCGCACCGAGTTCCGGCTGCGTAAGGCCGAGGAACGCGCACACATTCTGCGTGGCTACCTCAAGGCACTCGATGCCCTCGATGAGGTCATCGCTCTGATCCGTCGTTCGCCTTCATCGGATGAAGCTCGTACCGGTCTGATGGAACTGCTCGAGGTCGATGAGATCCAGGCCAACGCCATTCTCGATCTGCAGCTGCGTCGCCTGGCCGCACTGGAACGTCTGAAGATCCAGGAAGAAGCCGAGAAGATCGAGCAGCAGATCGCCGAGTACAAATACATCCTCGCGACTCCCGCTCGTCAGCGCGAGATCGTGTCGGAAGAACTCGACGATATCGTCGATCGCTACGGTGACGACCGTCGGACCAAGATCCTGGCTGGATTCGACGGCGATGTGTCGATGGAAGACCTTATTCCGGAGGAAGAGGTCGTCGTCACCATCACCCGCGGCGGCTATGCCAAGCGCACCCAGAACCACCTGTACCGGGCACAGCACCGCGGTGGCAAGGGGATCAAGGGCGCGAACCTGCGCGGCGATGACGTGGTCGAACAGTTCTTCGTCACCTCCACACACAACTGGCTGCTGTTCTTCACAAACACCGGTCGTGTCTACCGTGCGAAGGCCTACGAACTCCCCGAAGGTTCACGCGACGCCAAGGGCCAGCACGTGGCAAACCTCCTCGCCCTGCAGCCGGGCGAGACGATCGCCAAGGTGCTCTCGATCAGGGACTACGAAGAAGCTGAGTTCCTCATTCTGGCAACACAGTCCGGTGTGGTGAAGAAGACCCGTCTGAGCGAATACGACTCGAACCGCACGGGCGGCGTCATTGCAATCAACCTGCGCGAGTACAAGGGACAGCCGGATGAACTGGTCTCGGCACGGATCGTCAGCGCCGAGGACCACCTCCTGATGATCTCCCGCAAGGGAATGTCGATCCGTTTCGCAGCCGACGACGACTCGATTCGTCCCCTGGGCCGAGTCACCGGTGGCGTCACCGGCATGAAGTTCAAGGACGATGACGAGCTGCTGACCATGGATGTCATCCAGCCCGACACCTTCGTCTTCGTCGTGACAGAGGGCGGCTATGCGAAGCGAACTCCAGTCGACGAATACCGTCTGCAGGGCCGTGGCGGCCTGGGCATCCGGGTTGCCAAAATCACCGAACAGCGCGGAGACTTGGTGGGCGGACTGATCGTCGACGAGGGTGAAGAAGTCCTCGTCGTCATGGAACGCGGTAAGATCGTACGGTCGAATATCGATGAAGTTCCGGCTAAGGGACGCAACACGATGGGTGTGGTGTTCGCGAAACCGGGCAAAAATGATCGTATTATCGCTGTAACGCGTGGACCCGAGACCGTGGTCGAAGAAATTGACGAAGAAGCTGAGGAAACTGAGGGCGAAGACGTAGAACCTCAGACCGGCAGCGAGGATGTGGAAGAGTGAGCGACAACAAACAGCCAGGCTCAGGCAAGATCATACGCACGTCCAGTGGTTCCACCCGCTTGACAGCAGGATCGTCGAAGAACGGGGAGAAGGCCGAGTCTTCGGCCGCCGGCGGCAGTTCGACAGGTTCCGGCAACGCGGGCAACTCATCCGATAAGACCCGGGTGGTCGCTCCTCCTGCTCCCAAAGCCTCACCCAAGCCCAACCGAGCTCCTTCGGCGGGGCAATCCCCAGCCGGGCAGTCGACGGCTGCTGGAACCGCCACAGGCGGCTCCGCGCCCTCGGGCCAGGCGACAGGCTCACAGAAGCCTTCGTCAGGAACTGGCCAGACCACCTCGGCGAGGGAATCGGCAGCCAACACCATTCGCGCCAGCTCCGGCAGCGTGAAAATGGGTGTCAAGAACATGGTCGACAGCGGCAAGGGCAACAAAAAGAAGAAGGGCCCGCGCACCGTTCGCCTCACCGTCTCAGCGGTGGACCCATGGTCAGTCATGAAGATGTCGTTCCTCATGTCAGTGGCCATCGGCATCGCCACGATCGTGGCATTCATCGTCCTCTGGGTGGTCCTCCAGGCCACAGGCGTCATGAGCGGTCTGGAATCGACCATGACCGAAGTCGCGGGCGCGGAATCGGCTGAGAAGATCATCGGGATCTTCGGATTCGGCCGCGTCGTGGCGGCTGGCTTCATCATCGCGGTCATCAACATCGTCCTGATGACTGCCCTATCCACCTTGGCTGCGTTCATCTACAACATCGGATCTCTCATCGCAGGTGGCTTCCACCTGACGCTGACCGACGACTGAGACCTGCAGCAGCCTGGTACGGCTCTCAGCTGCTCCACCCTGCTCCCAGAACCTGAGGGCGGCTCCGGGTCCCTACACGGGGATTCTGAGCTGCCCTCAGGCGTTCTAAGGGTCGATCTCAGAGTATGATGAGATCATGTGAGGCGAGTCACTGTCAGCCGATTTGTGTTGGAATGACCCGTTGGGTATCGTTTTACTTCGGGTTCACCCCCTGAAAAGGGCCTATAGCTCAGGCGGTTAGAGCGCTTCGCTGATAACGAAGAGGTCCCTGGTTCAAGTCCAGGTAGGCCCACATCCTTTCGAGGAGGATCATGAAGAAATGGATTCTCAGTGGTCTCACACTTGTGGGACTCGGAGTTTTCTTCCGGTGGCGGCACGGCAATCAGAGTGCCCAAGCCGAATGGTCCGAACACACCGACTCGGTGTGAAGGTGAATCCCTTCTGGGGGTATGGCGCAATTGGTAGCGCACCTGCTTTGCAAGCAGGGGGTTAGGGGTTCGAGTCCCCTTACCTCCACCAGAAACACGAAGGCTCCGAATCGTATTGGTTCGGAGCCTTCGTATTCCTTCGCAGTGAGGATGCCGCATCAGCCGTCTGCGGTGGTCTCACTCCCGGACGGTGAGGGTGAGCGATCAGACTGTAGAAGGATGCCATTTCTATTGTGTCCTCCGGCCGGGACCGCCGAGTTCGATCCGACCATTTGCCCAGAGCAGCGACAACCAAGGGTCCACGCCGTGGTCGATCGCAGGAACCAAGCGCTCGAGTACTTTGGCAGCGAGCTTCGGATCCGATCGACAGTCCAGCCCAGATCATCTGGGGGTGTCCCAAGTGTGGACCAGCATCTCATCTCACGCCAATGCGGCGAAACCACTGGGATCAGGCGAACCGGGAGACATGACGGTTGGATCCAGCCATGCGAGTAGGGTTTTCCCGATATTCTCATGATCACGGAATAAGCTGATGTCGATTGCCGTTGTCCCCTTTGTCTGCACACAGAATCGGCTGCTGTGAGCAGGTTCCCGCCCAGTCCGGGCGATAACAGACCTTTTTCGATCGGAGCATCTCTTTGTCCAGCGACATCTCCCCCTCTCGTTCCCACGACCCGCGGGCTGACTCCATCGATCCAGCCGGGATGCGGGTGATCTGGCTGCTTCTGGTGGCCGCGTTCGTCGCGATCCTCAATGAAACGACGATGGCCATCGCGATCCCAGAGCTCAATGCTTCGCTGGGGATCCCACCGGAACTCGGTCAGTGGCTGACCAGCGCGTTCATGTTGACCATGGCCGTCGTCATTCCCACGACGGGCTTCCTTCTGCAGCGTTTCAGCACCCGCCATATCTTCCTGGCGGCAATGATCCTTTTCTCCGCCGGCACACTGATCTGTCTCGTGGCTCCAGGGTTCCCCGTCCTGCTCGTCGGGCGCGTTGTCCAGGCTGCCGGCACCGGCATCATGATGCCGTTGCTGATGACGACCATCATGAATGTCGTTCCTCCTCACTCGCGGGGTCGGATGATGGGTCGGGTCGGCCTGGTCATCTCGCTTGCCCCTGCAATCGGTCCGACGATGTCGGGCATCGTGCTCGACTCCCTGGGGTGGCGCTGGCTCTTCGCCATCGTCCTTCCGATCGCACTCATCGCCCTTGGCCTCGGCGCCAAGTGGATGACCAACCTGGGTGAGAGCACCCATGCTCCGATCGACTATGTCTCCGTCGTGCTCTCGGTCTTCGCCTTCGGTGGCATCGTCTTCGGCCTCAGCCAGTTCGGCGGCGGCCATAGCGGCGAAGGTGGAGGCGGCTCCACCACCGGCTTCGCTTGGACGGCGATCGCAGCCGGACTCGTCTTCCTGGGTCTCTTCGCCTGGCGACAGCTGATGCTGCAGAAGGAGGACCGGGCGCTGCTCGATCTGCGTGTGTTCACCGCGAAGAACTATGTCATCGCCGTCATCATCATGGCCGTCGTCTCGCTGGCCATGTTCGGCACTTTCTCCCTGCTTCCGCTCTACCTGCAGAACGTCGCCGGCCTCAACGCCACCCAGTCAGGTCTCGTCCTTCTGCCCGGATCGATCCTCATGGGCGTCCTCGCTCCCGTCATGGGACGAATCTACGACGCACGCGGCCCCAGAACCCTGCTGATTCCAGGATCGATCATGATCGCTGGGGCGATGTTCTCCTACGCCATGGTCGGCATCGGCACGCCCACGTGGGTCCTCGTCGTCATCCAAACTGTCATGTCACTTGGACTGGCCGCTTCGTTCACACCCCTGTTCTCCGCCTCACTGGGATCACTTGAACGGAAACTGTACTCACACGGATCCGCGGCGCTCAACACCATGCAGCAGGTGGCCGGAGCGGCTGGAACCGCGCTTCTCATCTCCATCTACTCCTCCGCCCTGCATTCGGGTGAGGCCGCCGGACGCACCGTCGCGGAGTCCGGTGCCCCGGGAGCGCACAATGCGTTCCTGCTGGCCTCAGTCATCGCCCTGGTGCCCGTGATCCTGTCCTTCTTCATCAAGAAGCCCGAAGACCA
Organism: Brevibacterium sp. FME37; assembly: GCF_014897485.1. Taxonomy (NCBI): domain Bacteria; kingdom Bacillati; phylum Actinomycetota; class Actinomycetes; order Micrococcales; family Brevibacteriaceae; genus Brevibacterium; species Brevibacterium sp. FME37. The sequence continues at coordinate 320,210 of NZ_JABUYE010000003.1, read as the reverse complement.
GGAGGATGTCCCCGCCGAGGCGGCCCCCTTGGCCCCGGAGACACCTGCCACCTGATCTGAGGACATCCCATTCCGGGACCACACCATGCTTTGGTGTGGCCCCGGACGTGCATCGGGCCGGTCTCAGACCGATTGAGCGCTCGGGGAGGAAGAGTTCGCCGACGCATCATCCTCAATGTCGTGCGCCGCTTGTTCCGTTCCTCCCGGTGTCTTCGAGGTCCTTCGCAGCTCTCCACCGCGTGCGAAGCCGGCGATGAGAAAGACGATGAGACCTGCAACCGTGACCAACGAGCCGGCCCACAGCGGAGACGAATAGCCGAGACCGGACGCAATGGTGAGGCCACCGATCCAGGCACCGACGGCATTTCCCACGTTGAAGGCGGCGATGTTCGTTCCCGACCCCAGGGTTTGCGCCTCCTTCGAGTGGATCATGATGCGCATCTGCAGCGCAGGCACGGCGGCGAAGCCGAAGCCGCCCATGAAGAACAGGGCGATGATGGTCCCGATCTGATTGCCGGCGACCCGGGAGAAGACAGCCAGAATGATGACGAGCCCGATGAGCAGGACCAGCAGCGTCATCCCGATGTTCTTATCCGCAGAACGCCCGCCGAGGAAGTTTCCGATGAACAGTCCCACTCCGAAGAGCGCCAGCAGCCACGGCACGGTCGAGCTGGCGAATCCGGACACGCCGGTGAGGGTGAAGGCCATATAGCTGAATGCTCCGAACATCCCGCCGTAGCCCAGGATCGTGATGAGGATCGAAGCCCAGACCTGCCCGGATGCGAAGATGCGGAATTCCCCGAGGATGCTGCCGGTCTTCTGCACCTGTGCAGCTGAGGCGGGGATGACCACGATGATGCCGATGAGTGCGACGACACCGATGATGCTGATCGCCCAGAAGGTCGACCTCCAACCGGTGGCCTGACCTAAGAACGTTCCCAGCGGCACACCGAGAACGTTCGCACTGGTCAGGCCCGCGAACATCATCGAGATGGCCGCGGCCTGACGGTTGGGAGCGACGAGACCCGCGGCAACGACCGAGCCGATGCCGAAGAAGGCTCCATGGCAGAGGGCTGCGATGATGCGGCCGAGCATCATGAGTTCGTAGCTCGGTGCGAGCGCCGAGAGGACGTTGCCGATGATGAAGAGGACCATGAGGCCGATGAGTGCGCTTTTACGGTTGAGCCTTGTCACGGCGACCGTGAGCACGATCGCTCCGACCGCGACTGCAAGCGCATAACCGGAGATGAGGTAGCCTGCAACGGTTTCGGTGACGCCGAAGTCGGCAGACACCTCGGGCAGCAGACCCATGATGACGAACTCTGTGAGTCCGATTCCGAACCCGCCGATGGCGAGTGCGAGCAATGCAAGTGGCATGGTGTGAACCTTCCAGGAATGTGTACCGTCGGTGCGATAGTTCAGTGCGTGTGCAATATGCCGCGCATGCATTAGTTGCACACGCATCGATATATAATTGCACACGCGTCTTATGCGCGCAAGTGATGTAATATGAGGAGGTGTCGACACAAGGAGGAGTTCGTGGGAATCAGGGATGACGCAGTCGAGGTCCGCGCTCAGGGCTGGCGCACCCTTGCTGCCTTGCACGGTCTGATCGAAACAGAGCTCGAGCGCAGCCTGCAGCGCGAGCATGGCCTATCGGTAGTGGAATTCACTGTCCTCGACGCACTCAGTCGCCAGGACGGATGGCATATGCGCATGCGCCAGCTGGCCCGAGCCGCGGCTCTGTCGAGCAGCGCGACGACGCGTTTGGTGACCCGCCTTGAGAACCGGGACCTGCTCACCAGGGTCCTGTGCGATGATGACCGCCGCGGGATCTACACCGAGCTGACGGCGGCGGGACGGACGCTGTTGGACGCAGCGAGGCCAACCCATGATGAGGTGTTGGAAGCCGCGCTGACTGAAGCCAGGCAGATGCCTGAGCTGGCGCCGCTTGTCGCTGCCGTCTACGCCGAGCAGGTCGCGGTCTGAAGTCAGGGTGCTGGTCGGTCCCCTCTGGAGCAGTCAGCGATAGTCCGTGGCTTCGGCAGCATACGCTGTTCCATCGACCCTCGTTGAGCCACAAGCTCCTCATGCGTGAGCTTGACGGGTCCCGGATGGTGCACGGCACATCGTGTCCCTAGCTGCGTGGGTCGGTCTCCTCGCTTCGTTCCTGCTGACCCTGCTGGATTCACCTGTCGAGCTATGGGACTCGATGCTGGCGATCAGCCTGGTCTGGCATATTCCGAATGTCACCGATTCGGGAGTGGACTGGTGGGGACTCGTCTACTGTTTTCGAGGAGCGTAGGATGCTACCCACGATGAGAGGAAGTACTCAGAGCTGAGGAAGTGCTCATGACAGTTGAGATCCGACCCGCCGGAATCGAACGCTTCAATGATGTGGAGACGATGCTCGGGCCCAAGCGCAGCCCCAATGCCATTGCCTGCTGGTGCCTGACCTATCGCTTGGGCAGCAGAGAAGCTGCGAAGCTCGATGCTGTGCAGAGGCGGCAAACGGTTCGAGAACTCTGCACCCAGGAGCACCCACCAGGAATCCTGGCGTACTGTGACGGGGAAGTCGTCGGTTGGGCGTCGGTGGCTCCACGATCGCAGGTCGTGGAGCTCGCGGATGCGGAAACGTACCCCCACCTCGGCGAGGTGGAGCCGTGGTCGATCTTCTGCCTGCGCGCTCGTGGTGGGAAACGTCGACGTGGAATCGGACAGTATGTTCTCCGAGGCGCAATCGATTTTGCCTGGGACAACGGCGCCGAGGTGATCGAAGCTTATCCCCTTGACGCGACCGAGAAGATGGCGCCGATCTTCACCTACCCGGGCCTGCGGTCGATGTTCGAGAAGGAAGGATTTATGAAGGTCGCTGACACCGTGTCCGAGGTGGGAGGCTCGAATCGTGTGGTGATGCAGTTGGACAGGTCGTCATAGACCGCTCCGATTGCATCGGCCCTCCTCATGCGGGTAATATCGGCCTGTACTCCAGGGGGTATGGCGCAATTGGTAGCGCACCTGCTTTGCAAGCAGGGGGTTAGGGGTTCGAGTCCCCTTACCTCCACTCGAGAAGCTATTGAGACAGCACTCGTAAGATGGTCCGGGCAGCAGCGATGTTTCGCTGCCGCCCGGACCATTGTTGGTTCCGTGATGGTGGCGAAGGGCTCGGCGAGGGTCGGGTGTAGTTCCTCGTCTTCGGTGACTTCCAGCCGCGTGTAGAACGCCTGGTTCTCCAGCCTCCTGTCGCCGTCGTTGGAATGCGTGTAGGCATGGTGCGCGTCGGTAAGCAGCCGCAGGCTGTCGTGGAGGAACGCGCGTCCTCCGGTGTGGTGTGCGTCGTGTTCGGCCAGGCGGCGGTCGATGTCCGCAAGGCCTGCGCGGATGCGGTCCTGGTGCCGTTTGAGGGTGGGAAGGTCGATGGCGTCGGCGAAGTGCGCGGCGAGCAGCTTGTCGCTCTCCGCTTCTAACCTGGCTCGGTTCGCGGTAGTCGGCTTCGCTGATGGTGATCGAGGCATAGGAGTCCGCGACGAGGCGTACCGCCAGATGTACGGGGACGGCTCTGCGGGTGCAGGGGGTCTTCTTGGCGGCGCGGCCGGAGCAGACGAAGTAGGCGTAGGTGGTGCCGCGTGGGTCGGTGGCGAAGTCCAGCAGCATCCGCGAACGGCACGACCCGCAATGCAGTAGCCCCTTCAGGTGGTGCGCGTGCCGGACGTGACGGGTCGCCCGCGCGTTGCGGGCTTTCAGCAGTGATTGCACCGTGTCGAACAGTGCGGGCGTCACGATGGGATCGGGTGCTCCGGGATGCAGTGCGCCTTTGTATCGAATCACGCCCGCGTGGTACGGGTTCGTCAGCAGCGGGTAGAACGTCGCCTTGCCCAGCGGCTTCGAGGGGCGTCGGGAAGAGGGCACCGTGGTCACGCCGCGAGCGGTGAGGTCGCGCAACAGCTCGGCCACGGAGACTTCGCCGGTGGCGTACTGCTCGAACGCCCACCGGATCAAGGGCGCTCGTTCGGGGTCGATCTCGACCGTGCGGACCTCACGGCCTTGCTCGACGGTCTTGCGGACGTTGAGGTAGCCGACCGGCGCGCGCATGGGGGGTGCCGCCCTGGGCGAGCTTCTGATGCAGCCCCTTGGTGACCTCGGTGGCGAGGTTCCGGCTGTAGAACTCGGCAACCGAGGACATGATGCCGTGGACGAGCATCCCTGAGGGCGTCTGATCGATTGACTCGGTGGCGGAGACGAGCGTGACCTCGGTGGCGAGGAGGGCTTGGTGTATCTCGATGTCGGTGGCACGGTTGCGGGCGAGCCGGTCCAGCTTGTGCACGACGCAGAAGTTCACCTGTGCCGAGGCGATGAACGCGAGCATGTCCCGGAGCCCGTCACGATTAGCCGACCTCGCCGACTCCCCGACGTTCACGAACTCGCGCACGGTCCGCGCGCCGAGGTCGGCGGCTTTGCATTGGTTGGCTTCGCGCTGGGCAGGGATCGAGAACCCCAATCCTGTGCCGCCGCGCTCGGCCTGCTCCCGCGTGGACACCCGCAGGTAGGACACCGCCCGCAACAGCGGCGGGTCGGTCTCAACGCCGTTGGTCGTGAATGCCGGAGCGGTGATGCTCATGATGTGCTCCGATTAGTTCAGGATGCTCAATCGTCTCGCCTGTCAGGCGACTCGGCGAGGCTCGGCGGCGGGAGTCCATAGGGGTCGGGGTCGCTGTTGAGCCAGGCGCGGTGCCGGGCTTCGGCGATGTTCAGCACCCACTCAACCAGCCTGTCCACGTCGGGTGCCTCCCGCCGTGTAGCCCGCAATCTCGGGGTCCTCGCCGGGCTGGTCGTGGCGGAGGGCGAGGATGATCGTGGCGCGGAGGTCGTCACACCAGTCCTGGATCGCCGCCGCCAGCGGCTTGATCGCCCCCACCACCGGGTCGGCAAGCAGCCGTATCAGCGCCTGTCCTTCCTTGCGGGCAAGCAGTCGATCCAGCGCCAACGAAACGCCCGAGTGCACCGCTTCCGAATTGATGTCATCGGCCGATGAAGCGTGTTGAGTCTGGCCTTCAAGGAACGCGACCCCGTGACCGCGTATATGACTGATCGCATCGAGCGCGAGGTCTTCCTTGCCCCGGTAGTGGTGGTACATGCTTCCGTGCCCGATACTGGAGCGTTGCAGGATCATCGTCGGGCTGGTCGCCTCGAACCCCCGCTCGGCCAGCAGCGCGCACATTGCGGCGACGAGCTCCTGCTTGGAGTCATACGCCGGACGGCCTGGACCCCGCCGCTTCTCCACCATCACAACCCTCACTCGCGACACCGCCACCAATTCCATACAGACTAGTCCGGGTCCTCGTCTGAAAGACGTGTGACCGCTCGGATGAGGCGGTTCGGCGAAAGGCAAACTCGAGGCGCGCCGCCGGGAGGCTATGTCGAGGTCGCGTCTGACCTGGAGGACATGGCACCGTCAGATGTGATGAGGCCGCGTAAGGCTAGTTCCACGTGCCGGGTGACGGTGCCTGGGCTGGCGCCGGGAAGTAGTTGAGCGACGCGGGTCAGCCCCATCAGCTGGTAGGCGATGTCGCTGGCGGTGACATCGGCGGCGATGGTGTGATCGTGGCGCGCTCGGTCGACGACATCCTGGCCGACTCGGGTGAGGTGGGCGATGCACTGTTGCACGTCCTCGTCGGCCGGTGAGCCGCTGGTGAGGACATCGACCATCGCCCTGTTGTCGGCGAGCTGGGCGATGGCGACGGTGAAGAACTCGTGCAGAGCATCAGCAGCGGTCCCGTCTACGGGGAGACCGGCGTCGGCGAGGGTGGCGAGGTCAGTGCCAGTCACTGCATGCACGAGGTCGTCTCGTGTGGGGAAGTGTCGGTAGACGGTGCCGATGCCGACGCCGGAGGCTGCGGCGATCTGGCGCATCTCTGCGCCCATCCCTTCCTGCCGCAAGACCTGTGCGGCGGCCTCGATAATCCGCGCGCGGTTGGCGACCGCATCGCGTCGTTGTCTGCGCTCCCCGGCCATGTGCTGATGATATCAAGACGGAACTGGTGTTCGTCTTAGGTGCTAGGCTAAAACGGAACATTGGTTCCGTAAAGGGAGTGGTTATGAGGACGATCGTCATCACTGGAGGCACGGACGGGATGGGAGGGGCGCTGGCACGCCACTTCCTGACAGTGGGAGACCAGGTGGCCGTCATCGGCCGCAGTCGCGCGAAGTTCGACGCGCTGCTCTCCGCGGTCGGCGACCCATCCGCTGCCGACCGGGCGGAGTTCGTCGCCGCGGACCTGTCGCTCGTCGCCGACAGTCGCCGGGTCGTCGCACACCTGACCGACCGCTACGAGCAGATCGATGCCCTTGTGCTGGCCGCCTCATTTATCCGCAATCGCCGCCACATCACCACCGAAGGACACGAGGCGTCCTGGGCGCTGTTCTTCCTCTCCAAGTTCATTCTGGTCATCGGGTTCGCCGCGGCGTTGCGAGCGTCCGGCCGCTCGGTGATCGTCAACACGTCTGTGCCGGGAGCCAAGGCGGACTCGATCGACTTCGATGATCCTGACCTGACGCAGGGTTTCACGTTCGGCAAGTCCAACGCGCAGCAGCGGCGAGCCAACGAGCTGCTCGGCATTCTTGCGACGCGAGACAACCCCGACCTCAGCTACGTGACCTGGGGTCCTGCCCGACTGGTCCGCTCCAGCTTCGCGGGTGATGTCGGCATCGGCATGAAGCTCGCTGCCACGGTCCTGGCTCCGCTGCTGGGCCAGCAACCCGCCGACGCAGTGCGCCCCCTCATCGACCTCATCGACAACCCTGCCCCCGGTCGGGCCGCCTACCGCGGCCCCAAGCCCGTCCCGCTCGTCGTAGGTCCCCACGACAAGCAAGACGCCATCCGCCTCGACGACCTCGTGAGAACAAACGCGAGAGGGGCATAGGCGGGGCGAGATGGTGGCTGACGCACGATCCACGCCGGCGCGGGAACGCCCAGGACCCCACCGTCGTGGTGGTTCATCGTCGTTCCCGCTCCTCGCGCGAACACAGACCTTCCGACGCCCCGTTGGCAAGGCCGCCTATGACTGCGCGACGGTTATCGTGATCCGAGACGGATCGGCGCTGTTGCTCAGCGACTTCGGTCAAGAGCCGGTCACCATCGGCGATGTGGTGCTTGTCAAGGAAAACGTTCCGTGCGGCAGCGAACCGGAGGGGGAATGACCGCCACCACCATCTGCCTCGACACCGACTAACTGCTCGATCAGGTGTTCTGGCTGCACAGCGAGACGATCGTAGATCGGCACGCAGCACGAGAAGTGGCCAACGCTGCCTGCATCAACCAGATTCGAATCGTCCGCCTGGGAGAGACCGGGCTGAACCGCCTCACATCGCCGTTGGACGAGCTGGTGACACTCAGCACTGCAGGCTACTGCGCAGCGCGTTTCTTTCGGATGCAGGCGCTCCTATTCCTCGTGGTCGATATGCTCCTGCCGTACCTCCAGATCATCCCCATGCCGATCCCGCCGGCGAAGCGACGGCACATCAGCCCGACGCTCCCGCGGTGGAGACAGTTCGTCGCGATCCGCCCCGAGATCCGCGAGATCCAAGCCGCGATGCGCGCCAACATCGCCCAGCCGTGGTCGCTCACGATGCTGAGAGAGATCGTACACTTGTCCGGCTTGCAGACATCGCGGGTGTTCGTGCGGACATACGGCAAGACACCGCTGGCGTACCAGACGATGCTGCGTGTGGAGGAGATGACCTGCCTGCTATGCGAGACCGACCTGACCACCGAGACCATCAGCCGCCAAGTGGGGTGGGCCTGTCGCGAACATGTTGCCGAGATGTTCCGCCGCTACGTCGGCGTCACCCCGACCGAGTACCGACGCAACGGCCCACCGACGACCAGACGCGACTGAGCCGACATCAATCGGTCGTGTGGGCCTCGTTCGATATCTTCGGACTTTCGATGATGGTCTCGGGTTTCAGGAAGAGTGATGGCCCGTACTGCGACAGCGCCCAGCGGCCAGTTTCCCACTCGGTCGCCGTGCTCCCTGCCTCATCTTCTACTCGCACCCAGCGCAGATCGGTGCGGTAGGTGGTGTCGTTCACGAGCAGCTCGACGTCGGTGTGCGCGACAGCCGCAGCGACGTGGCACACCCGCAGGACTGTCCATGTAGACAGATCAAGCGCCTCGTACAAGTCCTTGGCGAGGACCGCGACCTTGCCTACCGATGACCGTGTGCTTCCAAGTTCCATAAAGTAAGCACCGACCGGTCCCCACTGTCGCTTCTTCCACTTTGCTAGGAAATCGCTACAGGTCTGAGCAACTTCGGACAGTTCCTCAACGGCAGGGTCAGGCTCGTATTCATAGGGTTGCCATTCCTCGATTCGAGCTTTCTGATCCTGAATGTCCTTCCATCCACGCAACGACTCTCGCAGCGTGGGCGTCGGCTCGACGGGCTTCGCCTGACGCTCGCGGGAGTCAGCCCAATCTGCGACGGCGAATAGGCGATTCCACGCCTTGGTAGCGATGACTTCGTTGTCGAAGTTGACCAACGTGCCGTGCATGATGCCGTTGCGGAACAGCTCGGTCACTTCGGTGGAGTCGGTCTTGTAGAAGCCTTTGAGGAAGGACTGGTGGGCATGGCTCAGGCCCAGGTGATGGCCCGCCACGCTGTCCCACGCCACCATGCCCTCCACAGGACGGGCGTGGAGCCCTTGACGGGCCGCCGTGTCGAAGTCGTTCACGAAGCCGTCCATCACAGCCAGCAGCGCGAGCACGGTGCTGTAGTAGCGGCCAGCCTCTTAGTCCGCGAGCGCCTTCTGGAGCAAGTCGATGCGCGGGCGCATCGCGTCGAAGCGGTGGAGGCGTCGGAGCGGAAACGCGATCCGACCGTCTTCCTTGTAGTAGCCGATGAGCCGTGCCTCAGCGGATTCGGCGTCGTCGGCGTCAACGATGTGCTCGATCTCGGGCAGGTTCAGGTCACCGGTGAACACCCAGTTCCGTCGTCCGAGGAGTCCGTAGAACGAGTCCACGAGTCCGGTGATGCGCTTGTGCTCGCGCTCCAGCTCCTTGAGCTGGTTCCGCTGCTCTTTAGGCAACAGGATGCCGAGCAGCTTGAACGCCGCGATTTGCTGCTCCATCTCCTGGACCGAGGGCAGAGCACGTGCGGAGCCATACGGGCTCACCTGAGGAATGTCAGCCATGGTCATGACCTAACGATGACGAACGACATCCTGTGAGCCGACACGGGACGAGGGTTGTCTACGACACATCAGAGCGGTCCGCCATGCCTCATCGATGCGCGGGACGCTCGGTCTGTACCAGGGAACACGCGCCGGCGTCGGCAGCGTGCTCTAACCTACTTACATTACCCAGAGCAGCGACGACGGCGTGTCTGAGGTAAGCGAGGCGGCAGAAGGTGTAGCAGAGGCACTAGATGCTGGCGATGCCAACAGCGCCGAACCCAAGCGGACGCGCCGGAAGCGACTGTTTCCCAACATGTCGTTCGAGGAGGCTCTGTTCCTCGCTAACTCGATCCAGAAGCATGCGTCTGGCCAGGAGGTTCGACGTCTCACCCTGTTTGAAGCACTAAAGCGTTTACCGGATAGTGGTCCCACGCGCAAACTCATTACTGCCAGTGGGCAATACGGACTCACGAGTGGTACCTACAACGCTGACGTCCTTTCGCTCACCGAACTCGGTTCCACCGCGACCGACCCGGCGGCACCCGAGCATTGCAAAACGAAAGCGCGAATCGAGCTCGCAGACCTAAGTGTCTCACCGTTCAAAGCGATCTTCGAGAAGTATGCCGGAGGTAGGCTGCCGCAAGTTGCTGTCATGCGCGACGCAGCAGCCGAGGCTGGAGTCTCTGTCGAGGACATTGCCGAATGCGTCGAGACGGTTCTTGCCAATGCTCGCTTCGTAGGGCTTGTCCGGACTATCGCAGGCACCGAGCACTTGGTGACGGTGGACGATGCGCTGGATCAATTGCCCACCCCGGCGACCGAGGTTGATCCTCTCCGCGGGAAGATTGACCCCAACCAGCACGATGACGCTGTGATTGCTGCGCCGAAGCCCAAGAACAGTAGGGGGCGAAGCTCTGCCGCTACGTCTTTGGATGACACTTGCTTCGTTATCTCTCCGATCGGAGACGACGATTCCCAAGAGCGCAGGCACGCAGATTTAGTTCTTGGATCTCTGATCGAGCCTGCGCTAGAAGACCTCGGACTACATGCCGTTCTCGCGGACAAGATTAGTAAGCCGGGTCTCATCACCGGTCAAGCGCTAGACCACCTGACCCGCGCCAAGATTGTCATCGCCGATCTCAGCTTCGGAAATCCAAATGTCTATTACGAACTCGCGTTCCGCCAAGCCCTCCGAAAGCCTCTTGTGCAGATTACGCGTGCATCCGACCGGTTGCCGTTTGATGTTGGACAGTTTCGGACGGTGGTTATCGATATGACGGACAACTATACGCTGGTTCCGGCGCTTGAGCTCCAACGGCAAGAGATCAGCAGGCAGTGTCGGGCTGCACTCGAAGACGGTGAAGCCGCCGAACGCCCATCTCCCGGTTCTATCCAAACTTCTGGGACTATCTGCCAGCGGATTGAATCGACTCGCCGGAGGAGCGCGTCTTCGTCCAAACTGTGGCGCGATGCACTCCGAATTCTAGCGCAAGGGCGGTCACGCTGACGCCGTGACCACGCGCTGTTCGCATAGCGTCCACTTCCTCATCCGTCACCCGTGTTCGAGGTCGTCTCTCTGGCTCCGCCGACATCCCGATCAGCGGATCATCCGGCTCGCCAGAGGATGCAGCGTCCGCGCCAGAGCCGTGATTCCACGCAGAAACAAGACGCTCGACCCTCTGTCGCCTGTTCCCGTAGTGCTCGGTCGGGCCCACTCGGGAAGCTATTGAGACAGCACTCGTAAGATGGTCCGGGCAGCCGCGATGTTTTCGCTGCTGCCCGGACCATCGTTGTCTCCCAACTCTTTGAATCGGGGTGAGGGTTGATGATCACAAGGAGGAGCCTGATGGGCCAGATTGGTTCCGTCGGGCCTCGAATGGACCGGCACAGGACGGAGCTTCTGAGATGAGAACGCTCGAGCCCCGGCCACGTGGCAACCGGTCGACGACCGTGGTCGAGCGGAACGGAGAATGAACGTGCATTGTCTGCTCACCGTCATGCTGTCTGCGGCTGTGCTGACCGGGCTTTCTGGCTGCGGCGAGGTCCCAGATACCGTGACCGACCGCGAGACGAACACGGAGCAGATCACCTGCCAGCGTGATGTGCGGTTCGAACTGGCGGGGACGAACATCGTGGTCGATGAGATCGAGACCATCACCGTGATCGGCGGTGAAGGCGGAGATCAGGCCCGTGTCGATGCGCTGATCACGCTCGATGCCTAGCCGGAGGAAGACCTGCGGGCGCAGCTGCACGTCCTGGAGCCAGTGTCCGAGGACGACCTAGTCGTCGACCCGGACCAGGCTCTCAAGGCCGGCGAGCAGAAAGTGACATGGGACTTCAGCGGCGAGGGTTTCGCCGATCGCATCACTATCGGAGACATGCCGCCGGATGTGTTCATCGTCTTCGGCGACGATCGCCACGAGGTCACAGTGATCGTGATGAGCGTCGAATACTTCTGCGGATCGGAATTTGCCGCCGCACTGGCCGATGCCGTGATGGATCAGTGAGCGAGCAGAGAAGAGGCCCGGCGAACAGTGAACGATTCACTGTTCGCCGGGCCGACTGAAGTCATCGACTGACTTCCCGATCTCTGCGTTCAGGCGTGGACGCGGATGAGATGCTCATTGGTGAAGCCCTGGAATGCCCACTAGGCGTTCTCACGGCCGTAGCCGGAGCGGTTGATGCCGCCGAAGGGATATTCGGGGCTGGACTCCATATGGGTGTTGATCAGGGTCATTCCCGCATTGATCTTCGCGGCGAACTCCTGACCCTTCTCGAGGTCATCCGTCCACACCGAGGACATGGGAGCTCTGTCGATGATCCGACGAGGTGGGTCGCGCTGAAAGTAGAGAATCGAGCTTGCCGGCGAGCCGGAAGTCAAAGAACGTTGTAGCGGAAATCTAGTGCAAGCGGGAGTGAGGGCGATATGTGGATTGAGTCGGTCGTATAAACGACGAATCTTGATCAAGTGCTCGGATCTAGTCCGCCTGAGTAGCGGTACAAACCTGGGACCATTCTAGGTCTGCAATAGGCTGCGGTTGTGAGGACGATCGATGTTCGGCGGGTATCACCACGAAATCATATTCTCAGTTGTGACAAGTTGCATGACTCGAGGGAGCTGAGGCATCAGCACCTAGGAGGATAATGGTTATGTGGACGATTCCCGGACAGAAGCCAACCTTTCTGATGTTATGAGGGCTGTCGGTATTCTGTATCGGCGCGCGGCACGCACGTTCGAGCAGGACCGCACCAGCTTGCCAGTCGGCATCCGCGCCGTGCTCGAACTAATTGCGTTCACAACTCCACAGACAGTGCCTCGCATCGCAGAGACGCTATTGCTAAGTCGTCAATTGGTACAGCGAAATGTCGACCACGGAGTTGATCTAGGCATTCTTGAGCTCCAAGACAATCCGGCTCACCGCCGATCAAAGTTGGTGTATGTAACCGCTGAAGGGCAGAGGGCAATTGAGCGTGTGCTGCAACGTGAGCGGGAACTCCTCGCAGCAACCAGAGAACGGTTGACCGAAGACGAAATCTCGACATGTCTCTACGTGCTCGATACCATTCGGGAACACACAGACTGGCGTCCCGTTACTGAGGGCGGCAGACTAGTCAGCGATGATGGTGCGTGATCCGAGATCGACAAACCAGGTGCGCCATTCATCGAATGTCCAACCGCATTCGATGACGAGTGGACCAAAAGAAGCGACGCTTGCGCAGGCATAGAGTAGATCGGCGACACGTTGCTGCCGAGCTTCGGGCCGAACTCCGGGGAGCTTGAGCAATCGGTCAGCCAGAGCCCAGCTGAATTGATGGCGTTGCTCATGCAAATCTTCCAGCAACAACGCCACCTGGGGATCCGCTGCCGCTGACTGGATCACGAAATAGATTGAAGAAACCATCTCGGTCGCCTCTGCGACTTGATCCGCGACGATCCGCCACGCATCTTCAATAGACAGCATCTCCTCAATACTCTGTGCCCACTCCCGGTCAAGGAGAGGACGCACATCACCGCCGCCGATTGCATAATCATGTGCGGCTTTGAGCACTCCGACTTTTGACGTATATGCCGAGTAGATTGTCTGCACGCTGACGTTCGCCTGAGCTGCGATATCCGCGATCGTTGTTGCGACGTAGCCCTCATTGACGAATAGCGCACAAGCAGCTTCGGCAATGCGTCGCCGGGCCTGTGTATCCCTGGGCCTTCCTCGCCCACTCACCGTTTCGACCTCAACAGGCGTCCGATCTGAGTTCCGAGGAATTCGGGGTCCTTGGCGTGAGCGAGATGCCCGTGCCCTTCGAGCACGGTGACATCGGCAGAAGGTACGGCTGCGGAGGCGCGTTCGAACGCAGGGCCATATGGCGGTTCGCCTCGGCAGTATTCTCCGACAAGGAATGACGCGTCGATCGAACGCCAGTCAGCTGTGGTTGAGAAGCTGTTCAGCGCTTCGAGCTCTGCGGCCAATGGTGCGGCCAATCCACGAAGATGTCTCCAAGCTGGGGTTTCCCGGAGCGCAGCAATCTCGTCTGCAGGCATTTCGGAGATGTCCCGATTGAGGATTACGACTCGTTCGTCGAGATTGGCAGCGGCAAGTGCTGGAACCGCCTCACCCGCGAAGGGAGGCAGGACCGGATCGTAGGCAATAACGGAAGTGACGCGGCTGTCGCGAGCGGCGGTTTCTAGAGCAATTGTGCCGCCCATGCTCCAACCCACCAGAATGATCGATTCACCAATTTCGTCGATCCAGGCACGCAAGTCGCCGACCTCGGTGAAAAGATCGTAATCCGTGCCCTGTGGACCGCTGTCGCCGCGTCCGCGGCGGTTGATGATCAGGATCGGTCCGTCGTAACCGATCGCTTGTGCGACCGGCACGAAATCGGCTGCGTCGGCCATCGCTCCGGCGACGATGATGATTGCAGGTCCGTCGCCCGAGCGCCAGAGTGCGTGCAGCCGTACGCCGGAGGAGTAGATGATGCGCGATTCCATATCTCACACATCCCTTTCCAGGTCTACGAATGAATTTCTAGAATTAGAATACCTAATTCTGATGTCAGCGTCGAACTTGTGTCTCAGCATCTCTTGACCTCATGAACTGCGTTAGTTAATTTAGTAGAAGTCGATTCTAGAAAAGGAGTAAATTTATCATGACACGATTGGCAATCATCTACTATTCGTCGACAGGATCTGTGCACGATCTGGCGCAGGCATACGCTGCTGGTGCAGAAGCGGCAGGAGCTGAAGTTCGACTGCGTCGCGTGGCCGAGCTGGTTCCGCGTGAGATCGTCGATAGTAACGAAACGTGGCGGGTTCACCTCGAAGCGACAGCACATATCCCGACTGCTTCGGTTGAGGATCTGATCTGGGCAGACGGCTTCGCGCTCGGCACTCCGACTCGATTCGGCCAGCCTGCGGCGCAGCTCAAGCAATTCATTGACTCCACTAGCTCGGCGTGGAGCGCCGGTCATCTCGCGGGCAAACCAGCCTCGGGTTTCACCAGCGCCCACGAACGTCATGGTGGGCATGAGGCGACACTTCTCGCTCTCTATCACACCTTTTGTCATTGGGGTTCGCTAATCCTGCCGACTGGATACGAGAACTACGAGGTGGCGCATGCGGCTGGCGGCAACCCTTACGGTGTCAGCAGTATCGGCAGTGACGGGGCGCCAGGATCAGCTGTGCTCGAGCAGGCCCGGCACCAGGGTCACCGCCATGCAGTGTTGGCCCGCGCTGTTCAGGAGTCTAGGGCCGAGGCAGCATGAGAACCGATGTGGGTTCGTCGCCCACGGGTGCCGAGCCGAGTATGCCTGTCAGCATGCGTAGTTGGTGGGCTCTGGGTTTTCTTTCCAGTGCGAACCTGTTGGCGTTCGCATCTGTCACCATCATGAACGTGGCTCTGCCGCAAACCCAAACTCAACTGAGCATGACGGACGGCTCTGCTCAAGCTGTCCTCACTGTCTACTCTTTGACATTCGGCACACTGATTCTGGTCGGTGGACGACTCGCTGACACATTGGGCTTGCGCCGGTGCCTCACCGGTGGACTCATTGGATTCGCGCTAGCCTCATTGCTCGGCGGATTCGCAGTCATACCGGTAGTCCTTCTGGTGGCACGGGCACTGCAGGGCGGAGCCGCTGCCTTCGTCGCCGCAACGGCGATTCCACTCATGTCAGTGATCTTCTCTAGCGGCCGGAAGCGCAGTGTCGCCTTCGGCACGCTCGGAATCGTGATGGGGATTGGCACGGCCGGGTCATTCGTGCTCGGAGGTGCCATGGCAGACATGCTGTCTTGGCGATGGAGTCTTCTCATCAATGTACCGTTGGCACTCCTCACCGCGGCGGGTGTCTACCTGACGGTTCCAAAACACAGGAGCAAAGCGAGCATCGGCCTCGACCCTCTTGGAGCGATTCTTGCGAGCGTATCTCTCGGACTGCTGGTTCTCGGCCTGAATCGAGCGAGCGAGTTGGGCTGGCGTCATTCCGGCGCTCATGCATTGCTTGTCGGTGGGGTACTCGGTCTAGCCCTTTTCGTAGTCTCCCTTCGCCGAGTGAAACACCCGCTGATTCCGCTGCACCTCTTGAGCAGTCCAGTGCGAGTTGCAGGTTATCTCGCTGCCTTCTTCGCAGGAATTGCGATGTTTGCGGGAATGTTCGTCCTGACGTCTTTCATGCAGACTGCTTGGCACGTTTCGCCCGTGCAAGTGGGTCTTGCTTTTCTGCCCTTCGCAGCTGGAGCTATCGTCGTGACAATGGTTCTTCCGCACATCCGGGCACATATCGCGCCCCCGCGGGTGTTGGCCGCCGGACTGTTGCTCGCTGCCGGTGGTTTGGCCAGTTTGGGACGTCTCAATCCGGAATCAGCTTTTATCGAGGGCGTCCTGACTGCCATGTTGCTTTTGGGGGCCGGCGGGACAGTCGTTATGATCACCGCTGGTGACGTTGCAACTGCAGGGGCAGCAGACGATTCAGGTGTCGCGGGAGCGCTCGTGAATTCATCGCAACAAGTAGGTGCAGTTCTCGGAACTGCAGCGGTCGGAACCGTGATCCAGTCAGCCATACAGGGAGTAGAAACCGGGGAATCAGAACCAGTTGTTGCGATGGTTGCTGGCTACGCCCAGGGGAGTCTATTCGGCGCAGCCATTGTGACCGTTGCCGCGGTCGCAATGTTTGCCATTCGAACACCAACAGTTCCTGAGATGTCGTGACCAGAATGGTGTCATTCATGCCTGGCTTCACGCGCCCGATGAGAATGTACTCTCATACTCACCCATAGCACGGGTCTGGCCGGTGGTGGGTAAACTCCGGCGACTGCCGGAGTGACCCCTCGGTGCGCTCGACACCCTTTTTCTGGGGCGTCGAGGTGGCCGCATGCGGTGTCTGGCGTGTCAACGAGACTTCCGAAAGTGGATTGACCTGGACAACGCATTGCGAAATTGGACTGCACTCCGCCCGCGCCGAGCTGGCTTTCCGCAATGATGAGAACTGCCTCATATGGTCCTTTACGCTCGGAGCGGTCCGGTGCTAGGAGGAAGAGGAACATCCAGCAGGGAGAAGCGTCCAAAGGGATCTCTGGCTACACCTGCGGACTGAACGAGTAGTGCATGGGCGGGACCGTCGAGTTCATCCAGACAATGGTCGAAGGTATGCGTCAGACATTGAGGTGCCCCTATGTTCTGAGTCAAGGGGAAGCGGTCAGATTCCTCAGGAATCTTCGGTCACGGTTAAAGACAGAAATGACTCGTCCAGGAACTGTCTCCCAGACTGACCGGGCACCTCGCTACAGAAAGGCTCAGGCAGCAGTGGCCAACTCGGGTGTGTGGAAGTAGGCACCATCACGTGAGCGTAGAGGACGTTGAAGCGTCGGCGCGAGGAATGATCACCCGGGACCGACGTCCCTGACCGCCACGTCACCGGCGCCAGCCCGGCACAAGACGCGGGGTTTCCGGCAGATTCGAAGTCCTTACCCACCACTTCGGTCAGGATCCTCGCCGCTGTCCTGACGTCGACTGCCGGCATCGACGTCAGGAGCCCGAAAAGCGGACGTGCCTGGACCAGCTTCTCGATCCGGGCGAGCACTGCATCCCGTGACGCCCGCGTCTGTGCCAATGAGGTCGCCATCTGGGGTAGGACGAGTCCGGCGGTGTCGGTGCCGGCACCATTACCGTCTATCCGTGTAAGGCCGTGGAGATCGCGGTCGCCCACCGTTTCCACGCACGCCGGGCCTGCATACGCAGCAATGTCTCGACACGGCGCTTGCCGGCATGCCGCAAAGACTGTGGTGTGGGGTACTTCGCCACCAGTGCCAGCATGGCCGGACGATCCAGCTGCGGACCGATCACGGTCTCTAATCCGGGGTGGATCTGAGTGACCAGCCCGCGGATCCGATTCGATGTCGCGGTGACTTGTTTCGCCAGGTCATCGTCATACCCGGCCAGCATCGACAACTCCGCGACATTCTCATCGGCAACCCGAATGCCCCGCAAAGTGTGGGGCATGGTCTGGGCTGCTTCAGCGATGATGGCGGCATCGCGGGCATAGGTCTTCGCTTCATCAAGGTGTAGGTCGGCGACCGCAATACTCTCGGCTTGGGCGACGGCGACTGGTAACGCCCCGATCGTGGAGGGCTGGTCGACGATGGCGAGCAAGGTTCCGTGCTTGGCCAGCCGGATGAGCAGGGCCTTCAGTTTCGTTTCGTTCTGTGGCAGAGCCTTCGATGACAGTTGTATTCTGTCGCGGTCGAGTGCGACGGCGTGGTGGTTGTGTTTGCCGACATCGATGCCGATGAATACGTCGATGTCAGCGTGGTTGGCGATCATGTCACTCATCTTCTTCGACTCACGTGACCGGATATGGGTTGTGGTTCGGCTGGCCGGTAGTGCTGTGGCTCCTGGGCTCGGCATCCACGTTACGGTCGGGCTCAAGGCATGGGTTCTGTCAGTGGTTCTGGCCCCTATCAGCGATTCCCCTGGTGCCTTCGTACCCCGGTGACTATACTCCCCGGAACATGATGACTGGGGGCATCAATCATGCCGGGGTCCTCAGGCCAGCGACCCCTTCTATCCTGACGGACGATGGGGCTACTTGAAAGGTAACGGGGACGAAGTGCTTGATCTTCTACGGGCGGATATCGCTCTCGTGGGTGGCCCTGAGGTTACGAAACTCCGCAGTGGACTCTAAGAGTACTGCCGCCACCATTGCCGCTGGCACTTTGGGCATAGAGGTGAGAAGAAGAACCTACAAGAGTCAAGAGTACTGAAGCATAAGCGATGCGGAGGAGGGCCTGTATGAGGGAGTCCTCAGATTACTCTGGCACGTGACCGCATCGATTGTTAGTTAGTGAGAACTGCCCGCAGTGCAGGGCTTAGTTGCGTTGCAAGTTCCTGCGCCGAAAGCGAGGCCACCGGCTCGATCTTGAGCAGGTACCGGGTGAAGAACACGCCGCTGATGAGTGCCGCTGCGGCGGCTGCCCGGCGACTGGCATGCGGTCCGCCGATGTAGTCGGTGAGGCGCCTGATCATCTCGGTCTGCAGATATTCCCGGATGACCTGCGAGGAAGCGGGTGTGGAAATCGCATCGCTGAGCAGCCGCTCTAAACCGAGTTGGTAATCCGGTCGGTCCCACAGCGCCAGAATCGTATGGAGCAGTGCTTCGGGCAGCTGGTCAGGTCGGGCATTGCGGACTACTGCATCAAACCCTTGGGCGGGGGTGAACACCAGCTCGGTGACAGCTTTGAACAGGCCTTCCTTGGAGCCGTAGTAGTAGCTGACCAGCGCGTGGTCGACGTCAGCTTGCCGAGCGATCGATCGTAGTGATGTCTTGATGTAGCCGTCAGTCTCGAAGCGTGTGTGGGCGGCGTCCAAGATGCGCTGTTTGGCACCTGAGGGCTGGGATGGGCGCCCGCGAAGTTTATTCACCACAGTTGAAATACTCGCATAGATTGTGGCTGAGTGGTAGCCATGATTGATCACATACTTAGCTTCCATCAACAGGACACCGCCGAAACTACTGTGGACTGCATCGTTGTTGGCGGCGGACCCGCTGGAATGATGACCGGGTTGCTCCTGGCTCGTCATGGTGTCCGCGTGACCGTGCTAGAAAAGCACGCAGACTTCTTGCGAGACTTTCGCGGCGACACGATCCACCCCTCGACTATGAGAGTCATGGATCAACTTGGGATCATCGACCGCTTTCTCACGATTCCGCACCGCCGCATGTCCACGGTTGCGGTGTCAACGCCGGACGGTGAGACGGTGTTTGCTGACTTCTCCCGGCTCCCGGAGCCGTACAATTATGTCGCGTTCATGCCGCAATGGGACTTCCTCGACTTCCTGGCTCAAGAAGCCCAGGCGTTTCCATCGTTGGAACTGCTCCGCGACGCGCAGGTCACCGACCTGCTCTTCGACGGGAACAGAGTCGACGGTGTCCGGTACAAGACCCCGGTAGGTGAGAAGACGCTTTCAGCCCGCTTGGTGATTGGTGCCGATGGACGACATTCGACTGTTCGCGCCCACACGGGACTGGCTCGGACGGAGAGCAACGCTCCGATGGATGTGCTGTGGTTCAGGGTCAGCCGCCAACCCGACGATAAGGTGCCGTTCGTCAGTACGGGCCAGGGCTTCACTATCGTTGCGGTCGACCGCGGCTCCTACTGGCAAATCGCGTACTGTATCCCTAAGGGCGACTATGCTGAACTCCACTCGCAAGACATCGACGTCGTGGCTGAGCGGCTAAACGATGCGCTTCCGGTCATTGGAGTACGATTTCGTTGTGAGATCGCTTCGTGGGACGACTTGAACTTGCTGACCGTCTCGGTCAACCGTCTGAAAAGGTGGCACCGTCCTGGGTTGCTCTGCCTCGGTGATGCGGCCCACGCGATGTCGCCAGCAGGCGGCGTCGGCATCAACCTCGCGATCCAGGATGCCATTGCCACCTCGCGGATCCTCGGACCAGTGCTCGCCCGAGGCGAGACACCCGCAGACAAACTATTGGGCAGAGTTCAACGACGACGCCAATGGCCCGCGCGGATCGTCCAAGCGGGCCAAGTGCGAATCCTCGCCGATTTGTACCCCAAGAGCATTGACGCAGAGTACAAGACACCCCGTGCGGCGAAGGTCATCCGCAAGTCGGTTTTCCTTCAGAAAACCGTCGCACGGATTATCGGGATCGGCCTCCGCCCCGAAAGCCTTTGACAGCTTGTGCACCTCCTATGCAGCTGAACCTGGCCGGAATGGGTCAGGCTTCGATGTCACTCGAGCCGCGGAAGGCGCTAAGCAGTCTGTGCGTCGGCGCGTTGCGGTGGAGTAATCCACCGGTCACATGTCGCAAGTCCGTGTACTAAATCATCGCCATGTTGCAGCAGAACGGGCCGTCCAGATTCTCGGAGGTAGGAGGTCGGGGGGTGCCCCTATATTTATTCATAGGCCCTATACGGGGTCTGGTCGCTGGTCCTGGTATGGCTGATTTGCCCTGTCATTGATGATCCGAATCTTCTATATCAGTCAATGCGCCTCGGGACTGGTCTCGGTGCTGGCATGAAGGGCGTTGAGTGCTCGGTATAAGTGACGAGCGAGATAGTGCTGGAGGCACCGACGAATCTCTCGCGGAGTCTTGCCCTCCGTCGTTCGCCGGTCAACGTACTCCTGGGTGCCGGGATCGTGGGCCATCCTGACTACGACGGCCATATGCAGTGCACTATTGAGACGACGATCGCCACCACGGTTGAGCCGATGTCTGACAGTGTTTCCCGACGACGCTGGGATGGGATTGACTCCGGCAAGGGCGGCGAACGCAGCCTCGGAACGCACTCGCCCCGGATGCGACCAGACGGTGTAGACGACTGCAGCATTGACCGGTCCGATCCCGGTCTCTTCCAATAGCGCGGCAGCGGGCGTGGCCTTGAGTATTTCAATGATGCGAACATGGTTGTCTTTGAGCTCGATATTGAGAGTCGTGATGCGTTTAGCCAAACGGGTGGCTTCGATTCGCGCCGTCGAGGCCGACAGCTCCTCACGACGCGTACGCCAGTGTGCCACCGTCGTGATTTGGTCGAGCGTGAGTGCGTGACGAGCGTCGATATCGAGGTCGACGCTGCGTAAGAGAGCGATGAGCGCGTTGACTTTCGCAGTGCGTTCGTCGGTCATCTGTTCTCTGGCCGCGAGCAGGACACGCAGACTCGCTCGTGCTCCTTGATCATGGCGTGGGATTCGCAACTTTGCTCGGTCAAGCGGCAGGCTGGCTGCTGCAATGGCAGCGGCATCCAGCGGATCGGATTTACCGGCCCCCGGCCGTGCCGGTGCATAGGCCGCAACTCTGGGTGCTTCGATGACCTCGTATCCGTCTCGTGCGACGGTACCGGCCAGCAGCGCTCCATAGCCTCCTGAATCGCCCCGGGGATAATAGAGGCAGGGAGATTGGAAGAAGGAGATTCTCTCTTGCCAGTGAAATACACTGACGAACTCAAGGCTCGTGCCGTCGAGCTCGTCATCCATGCCCAGGCCGATCCGGACACCGCGAATGGAGCGATCACCCGCGTCGCGAACGAACTCGGTCTGAGCAAAGAAACCCCGCGAGTCTGGGTACGCAAGCACAAAGACTCCGGCAAAGCCACCCCCGGTTGAGTCGGTCGACCTGGAAGCGGAAAACCGTCGGCTGCGGGCTGAGTTGGCCGAAGCGAAGCGGGCCAACGAGATTCTGAAGAGAGCGTCCTTAGACTCAAACCGTGAATGCAACACCCCGTCAGCCAGGAGGCGAACATGGCCAAGATTGGACGACCAGGCCTACCCGAAGAAGAACGCCGCAGAGTCTGGGAGCTGTGGAAAGACGGTCACTCTTTCAGCCACATTTCACGCAGCGTCAAAGTACCGCCGGGATCAGGCGCTGATGGTGATGATCCAGGATGTCTATGAGGCGAACTATTCCTGTTACGGGGTGGTCGAAGATGTGGTAGGCGATCAACCGCGAGTACGCCGACCAGTTCGGACCTGTTGCTCGGTGCACGGTGGAGCGTTTGATGCGGCAGTTGGGCATCGACGGGGTGCGGAGGAAGCGAAAGCGTCTGAAGACTGCTTCGGCCAGGGCTGAAGAGGGTCCGGACGATCTCGTCGAACGCGAGTTCACAGCACCTGGCCCGAACTGCGTTTGGGTCGCCGATATTACGTATGTCCCCACCGCGGTTGGGTGGGTGTACACGACGTTCATCCTTGACGTGTTCCACCGCAGATAGTGGGCTGGCAGGTGACGAACCATATGCGAGAGTCGCTGGCCAGGGACGCTCTGGCAATGGCTCTGTCAGCAAAGTACCGAGCCGGCGAAGACGTGTCTGGGCTTGTCCGTCATAGCGATCGCGGGGTTCAATTCCGTTCAATCCGCTATGGCGAGACCTTGGCGGAGTCGGCGATCGTCGCGTCGGTAGGCTCCCGTGGGGACTCGTACGATAACGCTATCGCCGAGGTGCTGAACTCGGTCTACAACGCGGAGTTGATTGACCGGAAGGTGTGGTCGGGGTTTATCGAAGTGATGGCGGAGACGTCAAAGTGGGTGGCCTGGTACAACCAGACCCGACTGCACTCAGCGATAGGGTACCGCCGGCCCATCGATGTTCATTCGGAATGGAGCAACCAGTCTGCGACCGAACCCTCGGCTGCTTAGGAAACCAAGAAAAGGAGCCTCTACGAAACCCGGGGCGATTCAACCGGAAACGGGCCGAGGGCAAACGCCACAACGCGGCGGTGATGTGTCTGGCTGGTCGCCGGTTAAACGTGCTCTTCGCGATGGTTAAGCATGGGGTCTTCTACGAGACAAAGACCCCGGCTGCTGCCTGACAATGTATGTAACGGGTAAGTCCCAGCCCTCGCGCACAGTAAACGAGGAGCCCCTCACCGGAACTTGCATGAGGTCTGGTGAGGGGCTAGTTCGTGCTCGCGGACACCGCGGCCCGGGGGGAGCGCGGGGACGGGGCTGAGTTGAGGCAGACTGTGCCTGAATTGGCGCACCGAATCCATTCCAACGAGACGATTCTCGCTCGTATTGCCCGCAGAATGGCGCGTCGCGGAACTTTGAGCTCAAGGCAGGGTTTTTAAGCGACCCGATGCTTGATGATAGTGGTGAAGACGGACTCGACTTGAATTGCAGTAGTCGGATGAAAACGAACCGACATGGTGGCTTGTGATGATAGCTGCAGATCGCTATGAGTCGAGCGTTATGTGGTCGAGCGACCGGCCTCTTCAATCGTGGCGTAGAAGTCGGTCATGAGCTTCCAGAATACGAGAGTCAGTGACATTTGAACGACAACGGCCGGAACGGTCTGACCAACTGATTTCCGCCAGGCGCCAGCGATCGAGACAGCCATCGCTGCAGTGGAAACAGCGTTGACGGTCGAAGCTCTGTCAAAGCGGAGTCGCTCACTCCAAAGTTCTTCACCCAACATAGCTCGAGTCGCCCACGCACGCTCATCGCGCGGGCTTCGGAACACGATTGGATTCAGCACCATCCATGCAGCGACTGCCGCGCCCACCCACGGGCTGCGTTTCCAAAACGGCAGAACAACGAGAGGGACAGAAGCCCACCGTGACCACGCGCTGAGCGGATTCGAGTGCCGTGCGAAAATCCAGCGTTTGAGCTGGGCAAAATCGGTACACACGGTTGCACCCGGCCGATTTGTACGGTCCTTCATTGTTTATCCTCAGTCCTGAATACTGATCTTCTCGCTGTTAGCGAGAATTTGATGGTGGTGGACCCGCGGACCACGATCAGACGCGGAACGGCCGTCAAAGTGACCCCAGCCGAAGAGTATGCAACGTGGTGTCTGCTATGTGTCGATGTCCGACAGCATTGGGGTGGGTGCTGTCGTCCATCCAGGCAGTTGGAACCTCAGTGCCGAAACGTTGACGCCAGTGCTGGTCGTGGTCGACGAGGATGGCACCTTCGACTGTGGCAATGGTGCGGATCACTTCGGCATATGTGGTGAGCCATTGGCGTCGTTGCGCCGGGGCATCCGGCATAACAAGGGCCGGGGTATGGAGGACGACCGTCGAGCTGAGTCTGTTGCCCTGTCGCACGATCTCGGTGAGTTGACTATGAAAGCTGGTGAGTCCGGACTCACCTTCCAGAGCATCGTTCGTACCGAGAGATACGTTGAGCACCTGTGGTTTGAAGCGGCCGACGAGATATTCGAAATCAGCGTTGATGTCGTGGGCTGTCCAGGCAGAGACACCAGAGTTAATCACTATGTCCCGCACTCGACCGAGCTCCCAGCGAATCTGCTCGCTGACCAGTTCTACCCAGGAACGAGAGCCATGTGTGTGATAGACCCCTTGAGTGATGCTGTCGCCGGTGAATACCCAAGTCGCTCGGGAAGGGAGGTCGAAATCGAGCCCTTTCATGGCTTGAGAACCTCAGGCCGCGGATCGTCGGTGGGAACAAATCGATCTAGTGTGTCGTGACTGACCCAGATGTTGGGTTCGACGTACGTTGCAATGTCGTACTCAACGTCGCAGTTTACTGGAGTCAAAGCGTGCGGCACGTGGACCGGGCCCGAGGCATCGAATGGCAGGCTCGTCCATTCTCGCCATTCGCTGATTGTCCCGGTGACGACCATGGATCGTCGCGCCACAGCTTCAATGGTTCCCCCGGCGCGAACGTGTGTTCGTAGCCATGGGTCGAGAGGCAGTCCATCGTCACGAGTTCGCAGGGCGTATGTCTGCATGTCCTCAAGCGGATCCTTTTTGCCGTTGGGGCGAACTGGAGCGAGGAGCTGGGAGAAACCGAGTCGTCGGGCATTGGCGCGCGCAGCCGCAAGGACTTGGGTGGAGATTCCTCTGCCTTGCGCGTCTGATCGAACTGCGATCTCCAGCGCAGAAATGGCGTTGGGTGTACTCCCGGTCAGCAAACAGTGTAAACCTCGACGAATCACTCCGTCCCAGCCGTCTGCAGGGAGTTCGCCGCTGGAGTGTAGTTGAAAGGGTATGGAGTGAGCTTTGGCAATGATTGTGCCGTGGTCATCCAATGCAAGCAGAGTGTAATCGGCGAGCTGGAGCAGGACGTCGGAGTTGTAATACAGCTCTCCAAACGGATCCTGGCGGATGAACTCTGGCCAGGTGTTCTCCATATTCAACAGCTCATGGAGCAACTCGGGGCGAGACTTGAGTCTTACGAATCTCAGTTCCATGCTTCCACCTTAGTGTGCAAGAGTATTTTTCGCAGTAATATTCTAGAAAATAATATAACAGGGTGGTTTTGAGCGTGCTGGAGGGTTTCCTGTCGAGGTAGGTTGTTCGATCATGTTGAAGACGGTGTATCGAGGCGATGGACCAGGTATCACAGTCGAAGGCTGGGGGATGACCCCGATGCAGGATGGCGAGAAGGGGCTGTGCCGACGAGCTTCATCCGAGACCGCCATTTTGAGTTCCTGGTCGAGAGTCACAACAGCTGGGCTCACTTCTGAGCAGGCTTACCGGCTGACGAAACTGATCTTCTCGAGAGAATAGGAGGAATGTCAGCACACTTTTCGCCGGTGTGGTTATCGTGGGAATCGGTGGTTCACGCTGTGCCGAACGGGTTGTCGATGAGGTACCGCCAGAATCCGTCATCTCCGCGACGGGCGACATCGGTGGCCGTGCCGCGGATATTAATCAACTCTCCTTTCGATGTGGTTCCCGAGATCGACCAGTCGACAATGAGGAGGGCTATGTCGCCCGCTGCATACAAGTGGCGCAGCTGCAGTTCAAGGGGCAGTCCAAGTGCTTGAAACGATGCGTTCGCGGAGAATCGGTCCTGGCCGAAATGTGGAGTGCCGGGGGACGAGACAAATGTGCTGGATTCCTCGTACATGAGTTCAATCTTCTGAGGATCCCCACTGTTGAAGGCACGGGCAAAGGCTGCGGGATGATCGGCAGCTGTGGTAGCAAGCGATACGTGGGAGGTATCGATGAAATGGTGTTCAGTCATAGGAACAGTCAAGAGGGTCGCGCTGTGACTAACCAAACGGAGAGTGACGGCGGATGGGATAACGAGCTCGTACCTGAATTGATCGGGCGCAGCGCTCAACCTCACCACGAATGCCCGGTCGAAGTGGCACTTGAGGCCGTCAAAGGACGATGGACCACGCTTGTTCTGCGAGATCTGATGCATGGCGACAGAACGTATGGCGCTCTATCACAGGGATTGCCAAAACTGAGTGATAAAGTCCTCGTCGATGTTCTAGCCCACCTGCGCAAGAATGGTCTGGTCTGCCGGACCATAGTGCGGGGCTTTCCGAACCGAACGCTCTATGGATTGACGGCGGACGGATGGAAACTTCGTCCGCTGCTAGTCGAGCTCTATCGAACAGGTGAACGTTTGAGGCAGTGCTCTTGAGACGGATTGTGCGACCTTGGGAGGCCGGCAACGGTGGCCCAGTTGGAAAAACTGCCTTCGCTGAATTGCGATGTCTGTTCCCTAGAAAATAGTCAGGTCTCGTCGGTGCATATCGCTTGCCGCCAGGAGTCGTATCGTGTGCTTTTCAAAAGGTTCGTCCGGTACTGTGGGGTCTTTGTGGCGGTAGCAGTCAATGGCTTCTACGCATGGCTGGTCATTCGTCCGCTGATTTGCAACGCACGGGCGCTGAACGGACGTTGTTGAAACGGCGTCCGAATCGTGTTCGACTTGCAGAATTGCGACCGCATCATGGTGGTGACGCATCGTTCAGCGTTGGACAGTCGAAACCGGTGTCCTTCACTGCCGGTTGTACCGGCTCAGCCACAGTCCAGGTAGCGTCTCATTGTCGCCGAGGTGTGAAAAGCCGAGTGATTCATAAAGTCGGCGCGCTGGTTTGTTATCGCGTCCAGTCGACACATCGATCGGCACTGAGCCCAGGGAAAGAATGAGTCGGCGGGCCAATCCACGGCGGTGCCAATGCGGTGCAACAAACAGGCGATCCACTTCGAGCGAGGATCCGATGTCAGAATAGGCGATCGCCGCAACGATCGCAGATTTCGTCAATGCGACGTGCCATGTCAGGCCCGCAGCAATGAGCAACTGCGCGGACTCGCGAAGTTGAGGAATGCGGTTGTCGCCAATAATTGCTGCTTCAATGGCAAAAGCCTGTCGCTGGATGTAGATCAAATGGTCCGATACCTCGACAACTTCTCGGGGTCGAAGGTGGGCGATGTTTGCGTCATTACGCGGGCCACTCATCGTTTTGTGTTAGCGTCCGTGGCGATCTCGGAGCCCGGGAAGTGGGCGCCGGACGACTGGCGATAAATGGCCCCAGAGCACACCGGTGGTGATGGCACCCTTGATGCCGAACGACGATCCGAAGCTCATATCTTCGAGGAGCGAGTCAAGAAGAGTGCCGTAGGCAAGTCCGGCGAGCAAGTGTGAGATCCAGGGAGTGATTGACGAGGGAGGGGGCATTGCTTTTTCCTGTCGCGGTTGTCCATTCTGCTTCACCACATCGCGCGGGGTGCGGTATTGACCATTGTTGCCACGGGCACCGTTGTTTTTGGCTCTAATGTCCCGACTGCATAGGGCTGAAGGTAGCTGAGTTCAAGGTTCATGCGTATCATGACAACTAGGTTGTCAGAAGTTTGATATTTAGTTCAATCACAGTTGGTGTCACAACACACCACGTGTTGCCCTCCTGAATGGCGGTGGCGCCCGGCTTCGCTGGCGAAGGCGGAGCGGCACATGAGTTCTGGTGAGCTCTTGCGTGAGTGGGCGGCGTGGTACATGTTAGTGTAAAGTACAACTAGTACTTTCTGGTATATGAGAGGTACTCCATGAAGCACATCGACGTTATTGTTGGTTACGTTCGCAAGTATTGTGAGGGGAGTCTCTCACCTGCCTGGGTGCATGAGTATGGTCGCAAGCACTCGCCTACCGGTGTCCTTTTCGACCTGGTTGACCTGTAGGAATCCTTCTTGCGTGTTCTCGACGAGGCTGGTCCCATTGCGTGGTGGGTGTATCAGAACGACCGCACGCAGCATCGGGCGGAGACGATCGCGGCTCATGACGGCGATGTCGTCGTCATCGCTGGGTGCAATCACAGCGTTCCTTGGCCACTGAAGTATGCGATCGGCCGCCTGTATGGCGGATGGGCAAATGAATCTGCTGGGTTGGTCGAACACTATGTAGACCGAGGAGCTCGAGCGGTTGAAGAGATTCGCTCAATTTTCGCCGAGCTCGGTTTGGCAGATGTTCGCGAGCAGGTAGTTCTTTCAACATCCGCTGATTTCGACCATGTGGGGTCTGGCAATGCCCGTCCAGCAGCTACCGACGCGTTCTCCCCTGGAATTCGGCATGTGGACGATACCTCTGGATCTCCGAACTTCAATCGCTGTGTGGGCGGAACCTGTCGCCGCGGTTTGTGTTTCGACTTCAGTATGAACGACGCTCCTGTCAGCGAACGGAACATAGATTCGTCTTTGGCAGCCATTCTGTCCGGCGCGCTACCTCTAACCTTGGTGCTGTCCAGCTTGAGAATGGCCACGGCTAGTTTCGTTGCTGAGCCCCGTATCGCTGGACACGCCGAAACATGGGTCGTGCAGGGTCATCTCCTGATGCTGACGACGCATGTCCCTGTCAGCAGTGTGCCGGGTGAGGACGGGATGGACTACATCGGAGTGGTTGCCCGCTCAGCTGGTTCAGCGGCTGTGGTTCTGGCTCCGATCTGGCAATTGCTCATTGTGGGCAGCATAATGGGCGGAGCTCGGGTAACAGCAGTCATTCTTGTTGGTGTCGCACTGTTCGCTGCAACACTCGAGGGCGTAGACCACAATCGTAGGTATGTGGCGTTCGGAGCGGCCACGGTCACCGGCCTTGCAGTCGTGATCAGGGCGTCGGGCGGGCTCGTCGAAGCACTCGGTTGGCGGGGTGCTGTTGTGATCTTCGCCGCGGGCGGACTGGTGTTGATCATCAGTTACTTCCTGTTGGCGAGGCTAACATTCTACGAGTCTTTGCGGTTAGTTTGGTCGTGGCGTTGTTTGGCTCAGTCGTGGTCGAGTTCCTCACCCTACGAACCAGCGGCCTGGGTCTTTCGAGACCGTGCTCCAATATTTCCGTCATCGACATGAATTGCCGGATTGAGCATGCTGTCCCTAAGGCTTAGATGACTGTTTCGGCCGTGGCAGTTCATAACCGACAACGGACGCGGTCATCCTGGTCCGACACGACTGGACTGCGCACCACCAATCTGTGCCGGTGCGCGTAACCGAAACAATTGCGATTTGCAGAGAGATGTTATGAACTCATTCACCAATCCGGCTATCCAGCTTCGCGGACTTACCAAGAGGTTTGGAGACATCACAGCCGTCGATTCCATTGACCTGACTGTAGAAGCTGGCAACTTCTTTGGCATCGTCGGGCCAAACGGGGCCGGAAAGTCCACTACCCTGGCGATGATCGCTGGCCTGTCGGCTCCTACAACCGGCACAGTCAGCCTCGCGGGCTACGACATGATCCGAGATCGGGAGCGAGCTCTTGGCGCCCTCGGCATCATGATGGAGGGACTGTCGTTACCCGAGCGTCTGACAGGGGCGGAGCTGCTCGAATACACGGCCGGGTTACGCGGCATGGACGCGAAGTGGCGGGATCGGTCGGATGATCTGCTGACGGTTCTTCAACTCAACCGCGCACCGAATACGCTCATCGTCGATTACTCTACCGGCATGCGGAAAAAGATCGGTCTTGCAGTCGCACTGCTGCACCGCCCGCCTGTACTCGTACTTGATGAGCCGTTCGAAGCGATTGATCCGGTTTCCGCTCATTCGATCGAAGCGCTACTTCGCCAATACGTCAACCGGGGCGGAACAGTGTTGCTCTCCAGCCATAACATGGATGTCATCGAGCGCACATGTACGCGTGTCGCTCTCCTGAGCCGCGGCCGAATCTTGGTCGACGGAACAGTTCCCGAGGTAGCTGCCGGCAAGACTCTCAACGAGGCTTTCGTTGACTTCATCGGTGTGGCTCCTCAGCGCGAGCTGGACTGGTTGTGATGGGAATGTGGCACCGCTTTGCTTCGCTGAAACTCCGCATCCTTCGGCACGGCCCTCACGGTGACCGAGCTTTCGGGCTCATCACCGGCTTGGTCGTGGCCGCTGCCGTGGTGACATCAGCGGCTCTCGTCAGCACCGGCACACTTGACGACAGCTGGCTGACCGCAGCTGTCAGTATTCTCGGATTCATGTGGCTACTCGGACCGATTCTGCTACCTGGCGCAGTCCCAGTGCTCAATCCACAGTGGTTTCGGACGTTGCCGACCCCTCCGTTTTCAATCGCTGCTGCCCTGTCTCCCAGCGAGCTGTTGAGTGTAGGAACAGTTGTCACCGCTGCTTCACTGAGCAGCTTCGTTGTCGTCGTCTCGGGGCACGACGGCAGCACAATCATTGTGGCTTTTGTGGCTGCCATGACGCAGCTGTTCTTCTTAGTATGGTTGGGTCGCAGCGCTGGTGCCCTGGTCGCGTTTATGCTGAGGACCCGTATCGGCGGGTGGGTCGCAGCATTCCAAATGTCCGCTCTTCTGGCAGTATCCTTTGCCGGGTGGGTTCCGGTCGCCGCACTCCTGATACCAGATCTGGGAATCGGTCACATGGAAGCCCACACGGGTTCAGTCTGGACCGAGTTGCCGGATCAGCTGGAACGGGCCCTGCTGATTGCGCCGACTGGCTGGGGACTTGCAGCCGTCCATGTCGCAATGACTTCGGGTCCCCTGGCATTGGTGATACTGCCGCTAAGCGGTCTCCTGGTGCTCGGCCTCTTGCTGTGGACCGTGTGGATGATGCTGACCGCAGCGGTTTTGAGACAGCCCCCTGCCCAGGTCGGCAGCCGGATCACCGTGCGAACTGGACGGGCACGATCTCTTCGGCGCTACGGGGACGGGCAGCGTCCAGACCCGATGACCGCAGTTGCCAAGCGTGAACTGAAGACTTGGTTGCGCGACCCCCAGCGGTCGCTCGAGTTGCGCCACGCTTGGATGACACCGTTGCTCATGATGTTGCTTGTCGCTCCGACTGCGTGGTCCTGGAGCTTACCGTTTATCGGTGTCGCTGCGGCTGTTTTCGCGGCAATGGTCGCCATCAACACCTACGCACTCGACGGCACAGCAATCTGGCAGCTGTTGACGACTCCAGGCGCTGTGCGCGCTGACGTGCGTGGGCGGCAGCTTACCTGGATGCTGATGTTCGGGCTCCCAATAATGGTTGTCACCATAATACTCTGCCTGTTTACATATTCGTCTCTGGCATTTGTCGCGATGGGCGCTGCCCTTGCTGCGGTTGGGGCGGCCAGCGCCTGCGCGCCCCTGCTCAGCGCACTCATGCCAGCCATCGGCCGCGATGCTCGTGAACGTATATCGACCGGACAAAATGCTGGAAACCCGGCAGGGGGGCAGATGATGTCTTTCACTTTCGTTCTTTTTGCTTCGACGCTTCCGGGAATTCTGGCGGCGGTGTTGAAACTAGGGGACGGCTGGGCCGCCCACCTCGGCTTTGGCCTCGCCATCCTGATGATCAGCAATGCTGCAGCCGGGCCGCTGACGGTTAGACGTCTGACTATTACTGGACCCGAGCTGTTGGTCTCAATGAGGTCCGTGTGAACACACGATTCATATCAGTTGGTACTGTCGCCAGCATCTGGCCGGCCTCTGCGTACTTGCTCGGAGGTCCGCGATCGTCCGTAGCGAACAATGTTTCTGGCAACGTCTGCGAAGATGATCGAAGTCCTTGCCGACACCAACGTTGTTGTCGGTTTCGCTTATCAACATCAGAATCACGACATGAAGCGGTAAAACTTTGCGAAATCGTGTGCTTTGTGTTTTGCCGAAAGGCGAATCGAACCTTAGTCACATCATTTCACGGTCCGCGACACGGCCTATTGGCCTGCTCGATCTACCGGCCAAATGCCCACTGCCCAAGGCACAACGGCCCGATTGCCAATATTAAGCCAAGATGTTCCTCCGCATGCAAATATCGTGGGTTTGGCGCGATGAATTGGTCTCCTGGATCGGGGACCTGGTTCATGCGATTCAGAAAACTAGGCGCTGAGTTCGCGATGTGCCTGATCCAACGTAGGGGCGAACGGTGGCAGTTCTCGATGCCGATTCTCCGCGGATGTCCGATCAACTCAAGGGTCGCGAACATCCCAGCCGTGCTTTTGTCGTTGCTTGGGTTGTTGATGTTTGTATGCGCGGTTCCGCAGAAGACGATAGTCCACAACAGTGAGGCGTCGTCAGATATCGCGCATTCGCTGGTTTCTCAAATGTGTTTGTGGAACGTTCGGGAATGTGCCCGGGCTGGGGCGCCTCTGGCCTTTTGGTTCCGACATCGCGCTGAATGTGCGGCGTGCCGTCCCGGCGAAGAGTCGATGCGTGGAGTCCCGCTGGTATGGGACGCCAGCGACGGTGGAACTGGAACCGTCGAGACTGCAGCGGACGGGAGATGAGAATGCCTGAAGACAATGGCCGCCACGACCACGCCGTTCGTATCGGCGATGCCGAACGAGATGCGGCGATCGAGGTCTTGAGGACCGCAGCCGGCGAGGGAAGGATAACTGTCGAGGAACTCGACGACCGTATCGAAGTCGTTGCGGTTGCGCGATTTGCAGTAGACCTGGATCACGTCCTCGCGGATATCGTCACCACCCTGCCATCGGATCATTTGGGCATGTTAGTCCGCGGAGCCCCGGATGGTGCACGTTCTGAGGCACGCCCCGGTGAGTCACCCGGCAACCGGGAGATCCTGCGTCCGCGCTGGACTGGCCTCACAAAGGATGGCCGCTGGTCGGTGAGACCGTATCTGCGGTGCGAGCCAGCGGGAGTGCTCCTCGAACTCAACTTTCTCGAGGTAGTCACCGACCTCGAGATCATCGACATCGACGTTTCGGCCCGCACCGGCACACTCAAAATCATCATCCCCGATAGCTGGGGAGTCGACTCGACCGGGCTCGTTCGAGGCCCAATCGCCGTCATCAGGTTCAGAGCAAATGAGTCCGCGCAGGAGGGGAACCCCACCATTCGTGTCCACGGCAACATCGGATCGGGAGTCTTCATCGTTCGGGGCCCGAGCTTCCGCCAGCGATACAGGATGAAAAGATGATTGCTGTTTGATGTCAATGCGGGTGCCCGGTCAGGCGGTAGCTACCTCGCTGGGTTGGCTGTGTTTGAGCAGAATGTCCGAGTCGCTGCGCGGAAGCTCCCCAGTGGTGATGACCGCTTGGGTGTGCTTGTAACACACGAGTTTGTCGGCTTTGTGGTTGCGCAGTCCTGAGACGTCGAAATCCTCACCATCCATAGTCGTGACGGAGGCGACGACCTGTTCTTCCCACTGCGGGTCCGGATTCGCCACGACCGCGACATCGGCGACACACTCGTGGGTGATGCTGTCGGCAGTAAAGAATCAGGTTGGCAGAGGTGAAAATTGATCCAGACTTGGTCGCGTCATCTGAAGATAGTCCTTGCATGTCTGGCCTCGATTGCTGCAGGTCAAGTTCGGCTCATCCTTGCACCTATTCATCGATTCTGGCGTTAGGTGGAGTCGAATATTTCGGTTGGACGGCCCGAGAGAGCAGGAGTCATCATGGAAGCTCCAGATCTCAAGGAGGAGCGGTACGAGATGAACACATTCGACAAATGCATTGTGAGAGACGTGCGGTGGATATGCGTATCCGGAATGTCCACGAAACAGGGGCCGCAGTTCGGCAACACGACTAACACCACGCTGACGATGGTCGTGCCGGCCGGGTCGAGGATCAGTCATGAGTGAAATGGCCGTGAAGCGGTCGCCGGATGCAGCCAGGCCCGCCGACACTTTGACGATGACCCTGTTCCACGCTGCGCTACGCAGAGATCTGGAACGAGCCCGCTTTCTGCTGGAGAACCCGCACTGGCTGAGCCCGAGGCGCGCACGTTGCCTCGGTCGGATGCTGCTGTGGAATATGGGTGAGTTGCGCCGACACCATGAGGGAGAAGACCACTATCTGTGGCCCCTGCTCCTCGAACGCTCACCGGAAAGTTCTGATCTGCTCGATGCTATGGAGAATGAGCACCAGGCAATCGATGAACCGCTTGCGGACCTTGAGGCTTCTGCCCGCGGGCTCGTCGCTGCACGCTACGGGCCGCAGCAGGTTCTTTCTACCCTCGACGTGTTGGAAGGACCATTGCGGGCGCACCTCGAGCACGAGGAAGCCGACGGGATGGACATTGCGACTCGTGTGCTAAGCCACCAAGAATGGAAGGAGTTCGAACAGCGTGCATGGGTTGCAGGCTATACGGCCCTCGAAGCGCTCCGGTTCCTTGCGTGGATATGCGACGGGGTCGATTGGAGCCCTTCGGTGTTGCGGCGGACTCGCCTGCCCGTTCCCTTTTGGCGAGTACTGGCCGGGCCGCTTTCGTCTATTGCAGCGGTTCCGGGTGCAAGCGTCTGGGCAGGCACTCCGGCCGCGCGGATCAGGAGCCGGGTGACCCCGCGATGAGGAGTCTCGACTCCGTTCAATGGCCTTCAATTCCTTCGATAAGCCGGGTGACGAGAAGTTCTGCAGCAGGGGCGTGAAAGTCGGGACGGGTGACTAGACCGACATCGACGTTGAGCTCGATGCCGTGTTCATCCACGAGTGTTGCCCCCCGACCTTGTGCGAATGAGCTCGGGACGATGAGCCAACCCAAGCCCCGAGCGTGCAACTCCTCGGCGATTGCAGGCGTCGCAACCTGGGCGGCGATGCTCAGTGAGATTCCAACCCGCCGAGCCTCCGCCTCCAGTGCCTGTCGGACGCCTACCCCGCCATCGAGGATGATCAGGCGAGCCTCATGCAGGCTCGAAAAGGGAGTTGCGGACATCCCGTTCTGTCGTGGCGAGTCATCAACAACGATAAGTGAGTCGTGCAGCAGTCGTTCCCATCGCAGGTATGCGGTGCCGAACCGGACCACCAGAGCGATGTCCAAAGAACCGTCTGCGACGGCACGTTCGAGGGCATCGCTCGCTTGTGAAGTGATGACGAGATCAATGTTGGGGAAGTCACTGGCGAAATCTGCCAGGATTTTACCCAGTCTAGGAATTGCGGCCCCGGCGATGACGCCGAAGCGTATTCGTCCATGGCGAATTCCTGCCATATCGTCAATTACCTGGTGTACCGCGTCCAGAGACGCC
Source organism: Brevibacterium sp. FME37 (assembly GCF_014897485.1). Classification (NCBI taxonomy): domain Bacteria; kingdom Bacillati; phylum Actinomycetota; class Actinomycetes; order Micrococcales; family Brevibacteriaceae; genus Brevibacterium; species Brevibacterium sp. FME37. Next base: position 284,934 of record NZ_JABUYE010000003.1, on the reverse strand, counting down.
AGGGCAGTCCGAGCTGCAGGCAGGACGGCGGCCCCCACCGGAGACAGGCTCACCCTCCGCGTGCTCCGCAGGAAAAGTCTCTGACCCAGCAGTGTCTCGAGTTCCTTGATGCGCGAACTGATCGTCGATTGTGCCGTACCGACTCTATCGGCGGCAGCACTGAACGACTCCTCCTCGGCGACCAGAACGAAGGCTTCGAGTTTGGACATGTCCATGTCGACTTACCCGTCGTGAAATGAAGGCGACCTCTTGGCGTGCCTTAGGTCTGCGCTACTTGACCGAGTCATGTGTTCCTTCACCAGTTTCGGAGTATTGGCTGCGGTCCAGTCCGTCGGACTGCTTTTTGATGTTCTTATTCCGATAATCGAAGGCGGCCCATAGCAGGGAGCCGCGATCCGGCCGGAGGCTGCCGCCGGCGATCTCGTCTCTGAGCTGGAGATCTGGAATACTCACTCTTCGTGAGTCACGAGGAATCGGCTGTGATCATGAGCTGGCCGTTGGCCGGGATGACATGCGTGTCCGTTTCGACCAGGTCGGTGTCTTCATCTGTGGGTAAGATTTCGGCGTGCCGGAATCCCATGGGAAGTCCGTGAGCCAGCCAGAGGGACTGGCGGTCCATGAGCTGGGCATGGACATGAGGTTCCGTGCTGTTACCCGAATTGCCGCAGTCCGCGATGAGGTCTCCAGCTTTGACCCGATCGCCCACCTGAACTCGAAGAGATCTTCTGCGTATGTGGGCAACGACAGCGAACGTCCCGTCGTCTGCACGGATCGTGACGTGGTTGCCGAAGATCCAGTGTGGGCCGCCCATAGTTCGTACGGTCTGCTCGATGGCGAGGTAGACGTGTGAGAGACGACTTGTCCGGCTGCGGTGGTCCCACTGCCAATCGCTTGCATTGACGACGACGCCGTCGACCATGGCGAGTACGGGGCGCCCCTGACCGGGGAACTGATCCGCTGGGAGCATGCCCGTCGTCGTGGGGTAATCTGCGGCGACCTGACTCTCCTCGGGCCACGCGACCAGGTCGATGGCGTGTGACTGGCCGTACATGCGCACTCCGTGACTGGGAATCTTCGTCGCGGGGCTGTTCGCCGCGAGCCATCGGCCTCGGACGGGTGGGTGCAGAAGATGAAGCTGAGTAGGACGGTGAGGACGACCGAAGGCGCACACTGCCAGAAAGATCGCCGCCAGCGTCAGTGCAGCATACGACGCGGCGGACAGTGCCGTCAGCAACGATTGCGGGGTCGGAAGAAATGATGCTACGGCTGTGATCAGCATAATGGCGATCACTGCGTGGGCGAGGATGATTCGAACTCTGTACATCCACTCCCGCAGTGCGGTCACGGAAGACACAGGGCTGTTGTCGACGCTCATCATATCGACACAGCTTCGGTCAGGAGGTCCCCGATGGTGGTACCCAGAAGAGTGGGGTCTTCGATGTGTGCAAGGTGCCCTTGCCCGGGTAGGACGGTGATCGGTGCCCGTGGGATGCGCTCCGATACCCGGTCGAAGGCGGGTCCATATGGTTCGACCGCATGCGATCGTTCGCCGACGATCAAAGCGGCAGCCACGTTCTCCCATTCGGTGTTGGGCGTGAAATCGTTGAGAGCGACAAGTTCTGCGGCGAGGGGCCTGGCCAGTTCTCGCAGGTGGGACCAATCGGACTGTTCCTTCATGGCTTCGACAAGCTCGGGTTCCAGCCCGCTGATGTCGCGGTTGATGATGACCACCCGTTCATCGAGATCGGCCTCTGCCACAGTGGACACGACGTTTTCGGCGAATGGAGGAAGCACGGGGTCGTAGGCGACCACTGATTCAGCGCGCGTGTCCTGGGCGGCAGTTTCGAGTGTGATCGTCCCGCCGAGGCTCCACCCCACGAGGTGTACCGGCTGTTCAATATGATCGATCCATGCCCGCAGGTCACTGACCTCGGTGTGCAGGTTGTAGCCTGCCCCCTGTGCGCTGCTTTGTCTCCGACCTCGTCGATCGAGGATCAACACGGGTCCCGCGTAGTTCATCGCCCGCACTGCCGCAATGAAATCGTGGGAATCGGCCATTGCTCCTGGCACGACGATGACCGGAGGCCCGGAACCTTCTCGCCGCACCGCGTGCAGTTGTGTGCCGTCGCGCTCAATGAGCACTGATTCGAAGTGGTGGTTCGAGGTTGTCATATTTGGTCCTCATCTGAAACGGCGGCGTCGTTGAGCCGAAATCGTGTACCGGTGTCGTCGTCGAATTGCCCGAACGACATGTGTGCGGCACAGAAAGTGTATAGTACAGAATGTACTTTACACTAAATGAGCTCGACAGCGTGGTCGTCAATGTTGCTGTCCTGCGGTGCTGTCTCCGCTGCGCATGAGCAGTGATGCCGGCGATGGAAGGCGAGAGGGGCAATGGCTGACACGTCTGTGCCGAGCGGAATGGAGATGACGTGCCTGCACTCGAAGAGCTGGAAACCGAAGCAATCATCCATGCGCCACTTGCAGAGGTCTGGGAGTTGGTCGGCGATCCTCGTCGACTTGCCGACTGGAGCCTACAGGTCGTTTCATCGGAATTCTGCGACGGTGCGGACACCGCATCGATTGGCGTCCGCTTCGTCAATCACAATCATGACCGCGGGATGACGTGGTCAACATCTGCGGAGATCGTGCGGTTCGTGCCCCTCCGCGAAATGGCATTTCGTGTTGACGAAAACTGGTTGGTGTGGTCATTCACTCTGGAGCCGATGGGTGCGGAGCAGACTCGCGTGGTCCACCGTCGCGAGTCACCGCACGGAATATCCGATTGGGCTTATGCCATGACTGAAAAGTACATGGGTGGAACAGCTGCATTCACACGCAGCATGAGGGACGGAATGGACCAGACTCTCCTGCGGATCAAGAAGGCCTCGGAGCGGGACGGGCGTCCGAGTGCCTCGTCCCGTGCGAACGGGATCCGTCGGCTCCACACATCTCGCCTGGTTCTCGATGTGCCTGACCGTGAAGATGCCGCGGAGATATTCGCCATCGTCGGGGATCACCGCGCTGTTGCGCACAATCCATCGGACTACGTCAGTGATCTTCAGGAGGCGACCGAGCTCATCGATAGGTGGCTTCGCCACTGGGCGGCTTACGAATACGGGTACTGGTGCGTGCGGGAGATTCGAACGCGGCGAATTTTAGGCTACTGCGGGACGAAGAGAATGCATATCAACGGCATGCCGGCTCGCAACCTGATAGCTCGGTTTCATCCGGACGCATGGGGGTCGGGGTATGCGACCGAGGCAGTCAAGGCGGCGCTTGAGCGTGCTGGTGCTCATGCCGAGGACGGGCCCGTTGTCGCCCGAGTGCGACCAGAGAACCTGGCCTCGCGAAACGTGGCACTCAAGCTGGGCCTCCGGCGTGATCCGGACATGGATGTGTGCGGGCCCGACGGGATCGAAGAAGTCTTCACTGACCGTCTGACGTGACCCTCGCTGCCCGGGTCAGTGAAGCTCGTTTGGGTGGGAATCTGCATTTCCACATAGATGCTCACTGTCTTCGCGATTGTGGACGAGGGGGCTTGTGGCGAAGGAGATCGACCACTAAGGTATGTAAAGTACAACAGTTACTTTACATACGGAGGTTTGGCAGTCATGACTCGCATTGCAATCATCGTCGGCAGTACGCGCGTACACCGCCGTGGCCGCATGGTGGCGGACTGGGTATACGAACACGGACGAGCGAAAGCACCGAAAGCAGTGCACTTCGACATCGTCGATCTGGTCGACTTCGCACTTCCGGTCCTCGACGAGCCTGCACCTGCAGCGTGGGGTGTGTACGAGCATGCCTATTCGCGGCAGTGGGCAGAGACCATCAATTCCTACGACGGGTACGTCTTCGTCCTGTCTGAGTACAACCACGGCGTACCGGGTCCGTTGAAGAATGCTATCGACTATTTGTACAACGAATGGACCAACAAGTCGGCCGGATTCGTCAGTTATGGAATACATGGCGGCGTTCGTGCAGTCGAGCAGATGCGCATGATTGCCGGTGAACTGGGGCTTGCCGATGTGGGGGACCAGGTCGTGCTGTCGACGTTTACGGACTTCGACTACACCGGCTGGGATGATTCCGACCCCACGGCGACAGGAACATTCGCTCCGGCGCAACGACAGCTGGCCGACCTGTCTGCCACTCTGCATTCGGTGGTGACATGGGCTGAGGCGATGGCCGCCGTACGTCAGAAACTCTCAGCTGCATGAACACGCGAACATCTCCCTGGGCCGTACCAGTCATTCTACTCGGCGCAGTTCTCCTGCCGTTAGCGATGTCCGGGGCCAGTGTTGCAGTGCCAGCAATCGGCGATGACCTCGAGTCCGCAGGACCTGCGGCGTCGTGGGTAGTCACCGGGTACTTCCTCGCGGCTTCGTCGCTCATGCTGGTCACAGGTTCCCTGGGAGACAACCTAGGACGGCGACGAACGTATCGCTTCGGCATCGTCATCTACATCCTCGGCGCGGTCTGTGCCGCTTTCGCCCCGAACATCTCCATACTCCTCACGGGGAGAGTACTGAGCGGGGTTGGCGCCGCAGCAGTGATGGCAGGCGGTGCGGCAACTGCTGCAGCGGCATTCACCGGTCCTGCGAGAAGTCGAATGTTCGCCGCGATCGGGACAGCAGCCGCAGTGGGACTTGCGACGGGCCCTGTCATATCGGGAGGACTGGTCGAAGCGCTCGGATGGCGGGGAGCATTCATGGCGTTCGCTCTGGCAGGGCTGGCCGTGTTCGGCGGATCCTTCGCCTTGCCGGAGTCATATGGGGACGATTCGGTGCGAATCGATTGGATCGGTACCGCGCTGGTCGTCGCTGGTCTCTGCTCCTTTATGCTCGCGATAGCGGGGGCACCCAGTCGCGGCTGGATAAACCCGATCACGCTAGGCGCCGGCATGATTGCTCTTGTATGCTTCGCGGTGCTGCGTTTTCATGTTCGCAAGGTTGCTTCGCCCATCATCGACTTCTCGCTTCTGCGCAACCCGAACTTTTCGGGCTGGTTGATCGCATTGGCGACAGTGTCGTTCGGCTATGCCGGACTGCTCGCCCACTTGCCCAGTTACCTGTACAGCGTCTTCTCGTATTCTCCTTCGCAGTCGGGGCTGATGCTGCTGACTCCGGTAGTTCCCATGGTGTTGCTTCCGATGATGGTGGGGCAACTGAGCACCAAAGTGCCGGCGCGACTGATGATCGGTCCAGGCCTGCTCGCCATCGCTGCCGGCAATGCGTGGCTCGGGTACGCAGTGTCCTCCGATTCTTCAGCACCAGATCTGATCCTTCCGCTGGTGCTTATAGGACTTGGTCTGGGTATTGCCACAGGCATCGTGGATGCGCAGGCCATGAATCACGTCGAGCCGGAGAAGCACGGGCAGGCAGCCGGCTTGGTGAACACGGTTCGAGGAGCTTCGACAACGCTTATTATGGCCCTATTCGGCTCTGCGATCGTGGGACTCATCGGTTTGGAAGCCGGTGATCAGCAACTGGCGGGCAGGCTAGCGACGGGTGCCGACATCGGTGGCGATACGGCTCTCACGAGTGCAATAAACTTCGGCTGGGCTTTCGCACAGTGGGGACTTGCGGCGGTCTGTGCATCGGGTGCAGTCGTGGTTATGGTCCTTCTGGGTCGTCCGACGCGCAGGCGTTTTGAGAGTCTGCCGAGAGCGAGTAAAGTAAATTGATTGCTTTACAGTATCAGAAGCCCAATATTCGAGATGAAAGGTGAGGGATGACTTCGACCTCCAGTACGCCGGTTCCAGCTGGAAAACCGACGAGCCGTCTGCGCCCTGAGAAGCGCGTCGCCATCATGGAAGGCGGTCGGACAGTACTGGCCCAGTATGGGATCGAACGGGCAAGCATCGATGCGATTGCCACCGCGTCCAATGTGTCCACCCGAACCATCTACAAGCACTTTAAGGACAAGGCGACGCTGTGTACGGAGATCGTTGCCGAATCTGCAGCTCGAGTGGCCGAGGATATTACGGAACTCATCGAGAAGCACCTCTTGAGGGTAGTCGGGGTTGAAGACAGAGAATCGGCACTGATTGAGTTCGCAACAGCTTGGCTTCGGTCCGATGCGCCGTCGGAGGAGCACCGTATCCTCATGGACCAGATGCACGGCATAGCGGCACACGAGGAGCCGAACCTCGTTGAGGCGTGGTACCAAGCGGGGCCTGGGCTGGTACTCGATAAGTTGGCCGAGGCTTTCCGGCGTTGGGATGAACGTGAGCTGCTGATTGTTCCACGGGCAGACATTGCTGCTGCGCACTTTGCTCAGCTCATATCTGCGGGCCCGAACACGGTGGCTGGACCTCATGCCGATGCGGAGGAGCGGTCAAGATGGATAGGTGCTGGTGTCGACGTATTCCTTCGAGCGTATCGTGCGTAGGTTTCGCAAGCACGTCTTCGTGCACTTACCCTAAGATTTCGGGCATAAGTTGCGGATTAGTCATTTCATCGCCAGAACTCCTTTCGAGCTGGACGCGTGCTGAAAATGTTACCCGCACGCTCGCCACCATTGCATTGCCGAGTATGACTATTGCCCACTTTTAGTTCGATCTTTCTGAACGCTATGTGGGCTGCGGACTCCTTCCATTCAATGAGGTGATCTTGTCCCTAAATATTGGAGTGTGAGTCACCGCCAATACTTCTGCAGGGGAGGACAGAACTCACGAGTCCGAGTTGAACGACAACTAACGGAACTCGTGCGGTACGGGAACCCAGAACATATCTAGAGGAGATTCGACTATTGGCAATCAACGTCAAGCAGGTACTGCGGATTGGATTCTTCGCCGACGGTGTGTTCAAAGCGTTAGTTGCTGTTGCGATGCTGACTTTTCTCGAGCCGATAAAGGACTATCGCGGTACACCCGTGTGGCTGCTTCTGTTGACGGCGATGGTGGTGTCGGTCAGTGCGGTGGCTGAGATAGTGTACTCTGCTCGAAATGGGGCAGGGACGCACACGAAGTACCTTGTGGCTTACGACGCGGGGTGGGTCTTATTCTCCGCGGCTGCGGTCTTCTTGACGCTCAACTTCGGCGTAGATGGTTGGACTCTGTGGTTGAGCTATCAGCTGTTTGTCTCACCGATCATCGCTGTGGTGTTTGTCCACGGTTCGCGGTGTCGCCCTTGACGGGACCGACTGTGTAGCATCGCTCAATTCGGATCTGCGGAGAATCTGTAATGTGGTTCGCCAACTGTCGTTTTCCGGGTTCAGATTGGTTTCCTTTTTCGGCAACGGAATTGAACGGCGGTTCGTATCGTTGGATCAATACTTGAGAAAAGGACGGATATCTCAGTGGTCTTGATGAATTCAGATGTCGAGTCTCAGCAGAAACTCAGCGAAGAGCTTGAAAGGGAGCGCCGACGGTTGATGCTGCTGGCTTACCGGATGACTGGTTCTTGGACGGACGCGGAGGATGTAGTCCAAACTGCTGTTGCTGAGTGTTTGGGTGCTCCTGTGAAGGTTCAGAACCTGGCTGGCTGGTTGACTAGGGTTACTGTTCGACGGTCCATCGATGCGTTGCGGTCTCGGATTCGCCAGCCAAACTACGTCGGACTTTGGCTGCCGGAGCCGTTGGTCGTTGAGAAGGATGGGCCCTTTCATCGTCTTGAAGAATCCATGGCGCTGTCCACGGCGTTCCTGGTGTTAGCAGAGTCCTTGACACCGCCGCAGCGTGCTGTAGTAATGTTGCGGACCCTTGGGTATGTTCATGCCGAAATTGCTGATGCTCTACAAATCTCGATCGTAGCTTCCCGACAGCATCATTCCCGGGCCATTCGTATTCTCGGTGAGGTCAATGGCCGTAGGATTGAAAATGATCCCGGGCTCGGCTTGCGATCTTCTGACGGCCAGGCACGGGAGGAAACCAGGACGGCGGAGGATTTGCTGATCGCGTATCTTGACGCCGCTCGTCTCGGTGATGTGCAGTCCCTGATCGTCATACTTCATGAACAGGTGATCGCATATCAGGATGGCGGCGGTAAGGTATCAGCTGCACTTCGTGCGCTGCTCGGTCCCTCCAACGTAGCGCGTTTCACAACCGGTGTTGCAAGACTACATTTGGGGCAACGAAGCGCACGCCCGGTCACGGTAGGCGGGACGCCGGGCGTTCTCCTGTCACTTACGGAGACCCGGCATGTGATCTCGGTGCAAATCCGGGACGGTCTTATCTATCGTTTGTTTGATGTGTGCAATCCCGAGAAGCACGGGACGCTGAGTAGGCTGCCGGTCGCGCTGTGAGCACAACACGACCGGCAGGACTGGGTCGAGTTAGTTGCTCTTTAGGCGCGGCGGAGCTTGTTTAGTGCCAACTCCCATGCGGTTCAAGAGATTGATGGTGCCCGCTGCCAGAATCACATCGGATAGTTGGCGCTCCGAGAAGACCTCAGCCGCTTCTTCCCAGATGGCGTCGTCGACTCCTCCTGGGAGCCTTGTAAGTTGCTCTGTAAGCGCCAGAGCGGCACGTTCGTCGAGTGTGAAGAACCCGACCTCTTTCCAGGCGCTCACTGCATAGATCTTCCGTGCCGGTACTCCGAGCTTTTCTAATCCAGTGGCGTGCATGTCGACGCAGAATGCGCACTCGTTGATTTGTGACGAGCGGAGTTTCACAAAATCCAGTAGCACTGGATCGATGTTGTTCCGTAGATAAGCATCCAGCTCCATAACGATCTGGTAGCCTTCGGGCGCATGTTTATTGATTTCAAGACGAGACATAATTGGTTCCTTCGATGGCGATAGAGCACCGCGTCGTGCCGCGGTGAAAGGAGAATTGACTTCCCCTTCACTCACTTCGTCGAAGCTACCGCCCCGGATGTGACAGTAGGGCCGTTACGGGAGTGGAAGACACCCGATTTGTGCTTTGGGAACGAGCCCGAGCCAGCAAGTATTGTATCGCGTTCAAATCCTAGTCGTGAGATTTGTGAGTACATCTTCGTGTCGGGCAGCAATCGGACTGCCCGGCGACAGTCGAATAGTGCGGGACAACCACAGTAGAAAATCTCGTCGGCATGCCTCGCGAGTGGCCGGTCCGATTGCAGACGCCCAAGCAGCCTCAAGACTGACACGAATTCCCGCACGTATCTCCGAGTCCAAGGGTGATCTGAGGATGCAAAATCCGCTGTTAGCGTGCCCTCAATCCCAGGTAGAACACGGATCAGCGTCCAGCTCATTGACCGAGTTTCAATAGACGGATACGGAGGTTTAGTCCGGCAACCGCTGCCGATATGTCGATCCCGCTGGCAGCATATGCCACGAGCGGGATCGACGCCGACTCCGGACCGGATTGCAGGCTCAGGCGTGGACGCGAATGAGGTGATCGTTCGTGAAGGCCTGGAAGGCCCACTGCGCGTTCTCACGACCGTAGCCCGAGCGGTTGATACCGCCGAATGGGTACTCGGGGCCGGATTCCATGTGGGAGTTGATCAGCGTCATGCCGGCGTTGACCTTGGCAGCGAAACGCTCACCCTTCTCGAGGTCATCGGTCCACACCGAGGACATGAGACCGTATTCGGTGTCATTGGCCAGACGCAGAGCGTCTTCTTCGTCCTTGGCCCGATAGACCATGACTGCGGGACCGAAGAGCTCGTTGCAGCCGAGGTCCGACTTCGGATCGATGTCAGAGAGCACGGCCGGCGACATGAACCAGCCGGGACGGTCGAGCTTCTTGCCTCCGGTGTGCAGCGTGGCACCATCGGACACGGCCTTGTCGATCATTTCCACGATCTCATCGCGGGCACCTTCGGACGACACCGGACCCATGCCGACGTCGGGGTCGTCGAAGGTCGAGACCTTCGTCGCTTCGGCAGCCTTGATGGCTTCGGCAAGGAACTCGTCGTAGAGATCATCGACGACGATCATGCGCTTTGGTGAGGTGCAGACCTGACCGGCGTTCGCCAGACGCAGGCCGACGAGCTTCTTGGCGAGTGCAGGAACGTCCTCGGAGTCGAGGACGACAGCAGGATCGTTGCCGCCGAGCTCGAGCACGGCGCGCTTGTAGTACTTGGCGGCGATAGCTGCCACGGAGGCACCTGCACCCTCGGAGCCGGTGAGGGAGAAGCCCTTGACGCGGAAGTCCTTGAGGACCTCCTCGGCGTGGGAGCTGTCGAGGTAGATGTTCTGGTACACACCCTTGGGCAGACCCGCCTCGGTGAGGAGATCTTCGAAGTACTGTGAGGACTTCGGGCAGATCGAGGCCTGCTTCATGATGATCGCATTGCCGACCATGAGGTTGGGCAGCACAAAGCGGGCGATCTGGTTGTAAGGGAAGTTCCACGGCATGATGCCCAGCAGCACACCCAGCGGCTGGTGTCGCACGTAGCTGCTGGCTGCACCGGCGGCGGCGAGATGCGTAGGAGCCAGATGAGTGGCGGCATTGTCGGCCATCCAGCGGGCCGTGCGAGCAACCTTGTCGACCTCGCCGAGCCCCTGCTTCTTGACCTTGCCCATCTCACGGCCGATGATGTCGGTCATCTCATCGGCATTGGCGTCGACGAGGTCCGCGAACTTCCTTAGGATCGTGGCGCGCTCATGTAGCGGCGTCTCCTTCCACGACATGTGAGCGTCATGGGCACGATCGATGTAGCCGGGAATGTCTTCCTTGGCGACGGAGGCGAACTCCTCCTCAACTTCACCGGTATTGGCATTTGTCACTGCGAACTTGCTCATAGATGGTCCTTTCGCACGTATGAATCAGCTTGTGGTCTTAACAAGAAGAATGACGTGCGCATTCCAGGAGGGCAAGTCGGTCTCACGCCTTGCCCTCCTCCTCTTCTCGGAATGCGGGCTCAGTCCCGAGCGCGGGGGACGTGTCAGTCCTCGATTCGATCCTCGGCGCGGTCAGCAGCGCGGGGAGACGCCTCTGCGGTGGTCTTTGCTTCGCAGAGGGCGCATGCGATGGGCACGGCCCAGAACGAACGATGGCGCGCCGCGAAGATCTCGGCCCGGCGGGGTCGCTGGCTTAGACTGCGATCATGCCCGATCAACGAAGACTGAGCTATTTCGTCGCCTCCTCTCTCGACGGTTTCATCGCAGGACCCGATGGGGGCGACCCGAGTTCCTGGTGGCCGATCACCGACGACTACCTCGACTTCATCCGCTCCGAATATCCGGAGACGTTGCCCGGACCTGCGCGGCAGGCATTGGGAATCACCGACCTCGGGCATCACTTCGACACCGTGGTCGAGGGGCGGCGATCATTCGACCTCGGATTGGCCGCCGGACTGCCGGACGCCTACCCTCATCTGCGCCATCTGGTGGTCTCGAGGACCCTGGAGTCCGCACTCGATTCAGACGTTGAAATCGTCAGCGGCGATCCGATCGAGCGGATCAGGCGGCTGAAGGACGAACCTGGCAAGGGCATCTGGCTAGTGGGCGGAGGCACCCTCGCTGCGAGCCTGCGCCCGGAGATCGATGAGCTGATCATCAAGCTCGGGCCTGTGACACTGGGCGCGGGAATTCCGCTGTGGGGCTTCGACGCGGGCTTCGACAAGGAGACATGGACTCGGACCGAGGCAACTCCCCACCCTGGTGGAATGACCCTTCTGTGCTTCGAACGTAAGTTCACTGTCTGAGCTGCGAAGTGCTTGACCGCACGCCGGGTCGCGCTTAGGTTGTCGTCATGGAACACGTGAGTGGAATCGGCGGATACTTCATACGCGCGAACGATCCGGAGAAGCTGCAGGCCTGGTACCGGGACGTGCTCGGAGTCGACCTCGGCGATCACGGACTCTGGAATCAGGAGGCCGGGCCCACAGTATTTGCCACGTTTGAGTCCGATACCGACTACTTCGGCTCCACGTCTCAGCAGACCATGCTCAACTTCAGGGTGGCCGATCTCGAGGCTATGCTCGTCCAACTGCGCGAGGCCCACGCCCGTGTCGACGACGAGATCCAGGAGATGGAGGGGGTCGGCCTCTTCAGTTGGGTGCATGACCCCGAGGGGAACCGGATTGAACTGTGGCAACCGCCTGCCGATTGACTCTGACAGGTGTCCGCGTCGACTGAACCCGCCTGCCGATTGACCCGGGCCTCAGTCGGCGCCGCCGGAGGTGTCGACTGGGGAACGATCTGCGTCCACCGGTGCTGAAACGGTGCCGCGAAGCACACGCTTCCGCTCGATCCTGATCGCAATCGCAACCACCCCGAGTGCTGCCAGGGCCAACACGATGGCAACGACGACCGGTGCTGTGAAGCCCCAGCCGAGCGCGATGACCGTGGCTCCGAGTGCCGGTCCGATGGCGTTGCCGACATTGAACGCCGAGGTGTTCACGCTGGCCGCCAGGGTCGGTGCCCGGGTGGCGATCTGGAACACGCGGGCGTTGAGGGCCCCGGCGATCGAAAAGCCGCTGGCGCCGACGAGAACGATCATGACGATCGCCGCCCAGCCGTTTCCGGCCACGAGCCACAGGGCGAACAGACTGATGGCGAGGGCGATGAGGCTGCCGATGATATTGCCGAAGATGTTCTTATCAGCGAAGCGCCCGCCCACGACGACTCCGATGAAGGCACCGATGCCGAAGGCGGCCAGAACTCCGGGGACCAATGAGTGGGAGATGCCGGCGACCTGAGTCAGCAGCGGAGAGAAATAGGAGAAGGCAGCGAAGACGGAAGCCTGGAAGAGCGCCGTCGTTGCCAGAGCCAACCAGATTCGAGGGCCTTTGAACGCCTGGATCTCCTCTCTGATCAGAGTGGGTAGGTGAAGGTTTGACTCGCTGCGCTCATCGGGCGAAGTGCGCGTTGTCGCGGCGATGAGGACAGCAGCGAGTGCGGTGACGATCGCTACAGCCCAGAAGGTCGCCCGCCATCCGTACTGCGTGCCCAACCAAGTGCCCAAGGGCACGCCCACGAGGTTCGAAACGGTCAGGCCGCCGACGAGACTGGACAGCGCACGCCCATGCACCTCGGCGGGGGCGATGCGCGTCGTATGGACTGCGGCCACGGCCCAGAACCCACCGCAGGCGATGGCCGCCAGGACACGGGTGACCATGAGGATCGAATAGCTCGGCGACAGCGCGGCCAAGATGTGGAGAGCAGAGAATGCGATGATCGTGATGATCATCGTCGCCCGACGCGGCAGCTTGAGGGTCAGCAGCGCCATTGCCGGTGCCCCGACGATCATTCCCACGGCGAACCCGGTGATGAGCAGACCCGCCTGCGGGATCCCGACCTGCAGATCCGCACTGATGGGCTCGAGGATGCCGGCGATCATGAACTCGCTGGTGCCGAGGCAGAAGATCACCGATGCCAGGAGGTAGACCTGCGCCGGGACACGGACTCTGGTGGGAGTCGAAGTCGTCACTGTGTGCTGCTTTCGGTTGTGATGGGGTGTCCGGGTGTTTTGCGGCCATACGTATGAGGTGCCGTGTGGCCGTGCAGTGCTGCGAAACCCTCGGGGGTGCACAGACCTTCGATGAACGCGCTCGCCTGAGCCAGGACATTGTCGGCGGGCATGACCCGAGCGGCGATCCGCAATCCGGCGAGCACGCTGTGGATGAGTTCCGCGTGAACCTTCGCATCGAGCTCGGAGTGGATGTGACCCTCGACCTGGCCGCGTTCTAAGACGAGCCGATACGAATCCAGCCAGGCCTGACGATCAGGATCGAGGATGGTGCACACCGCGTCGACCTCGCGGCCGAGTTCAGCCGCGGTATTGGCCGACAGGCATCCGATCCGCTGGTCGTCCTCGCACTGTTCGGCCAGCTCCCCACCGAGACGGTCCATGATGAGCGTCGGGGCCGGTGCTGTTCCTGTGCGCAGTTCCTCCCGGGCCGGTATTCCCGTGGCAGTGTAGTCGCGCAGGGCCCGCAGGAAGAGGGCGTCGAGGCTGTCGAAGGTGTTGTAGAAGCTTGAGCGGCCGATGTTCGCACGCTCGCAGACCATGCCGACGTCGGTGCCTGTGTATCCGTGCTCGCTGAAGACGGCAATGGCGGCCCTGATCACCGTCTGCTCGTCGAAGGTCCTCTTCCTGCCCATGGTGCGAGCCTAAAGTATTTTGGACATCTCTGTCCAATAAACTGTCGTGGGCGCCCTCTCGGCTGTTCTGACCTCGTCGGAGGCCAACAACAGGTGTACCGTGACGGCAAGGGTCTCTGACACTATCGCGGGTGAGACGCCCGCGAAGAGCTATCCGCGACGAGGAAGGGAACATGCATGAGCACAGTGAGCAGGCAACGCAGGAAGCAGCTTCGCGATGATGATGCGAACTGGAAGTTCGGAATCTTCTACTTCTGTCCCCAGGATCCTTCATTCTTGATCCCGAAGCGTGTCGGCATCGGATGGTCGCTCAACTTCGGCAGCCCGTGGTCGCTGCTGTTCGTCATCGTCGTCATCGCCGTCTTGGTGTGGGGCGTCTTCTTCTGAGGACGAGTTCAAGCACCGAGGGCCACACTCAGACACCGAGGTTGTCAGTCAGACAGGGTCCAGGTCTGTTCTGTCGGAGGCACCCACGCACTACTTCCTGCGAGACGAGAGCACACAGAACTCATTGCCTTCCGGGTCGGCCAGGACAACCCAGGGTTCGTCCGCAGTCTGGCCCACGTCAGCTCGGCGGGCGCCGAGAGCGAGCAGTCGATCAACTTCGGCAGCCTGATCTTCGGGTCGGAAATCGAGGTGAAGGCGATTCTTCACTGTCTTGGTCGCCAGGTCGGCTCCGAAAAGAAGGCCGGGGAGAGTGTGTGCCTCGGCTCTGATCTCCACTTCGTCCTCGTCCTCATCGACGACGCTCCACCCGAGGGCCTCCGCCCACCAGTGGCCGAGCATGTGCGGATCGTGGGCATCGACGACGAGCTGTTCCCATTCCAGTCCCATGTCAACAGATTAATGCGTCCGCATGTGACTGTGAATGGCATTGTGCCGATTCAGGCGCCGACATCCTGCAGGTGATGCCTGAGCTCATGAAACCCATAGCGAGTCAATGAGGTCACGGTGAACTCGCGTCCATCGGAGCGGTAGCCGGTGCGATCCCACTGGTCATCGGTGATCTGGACCAGATCAGCCGCATAGGCCAGCGCTGCCGCTCTCAGGTCGATGGCCACCTCGGTGGGATTCTGATGTCGATAATCGGACTCGATGGCCACGGCGTCGCCGTCGAAGTTCGGCAGGGTCGGGGCCGATTGGGAGACGATCAGCTGCGTGCGTTCGCGGAACAGGTCGAGGATATCGCGCACATGGGCCGCGTACTCGAGGTCCGACCAGCGATCCGGACGGACACGAATATCGGCATTCGGCCTGGTCAGCACCTGATCCCAGGTGTCAGCGGAAGCCGAGACATAACCCGGGACCATGCTGACATCCACATCGCCGGTGAACCCGCATTCGGCGCACCCGGTCTCCAACACGTCAGCCCAATCGCGTGTGTCCGGTTCGATGTTCTGTTGCGCATCGGGCAAAGTGCCCTGTGCATGTGGTTCGGTCTCGCTCATGTCATGCCCCTCTTCCGTTGCCGTCTCGCCCGCTCGCGTTGCCGCTGCCGCCAACGAGACTGCTTTTCGACTACTTCTTGTCCAGAACCTTCTTCAGGACCGTCGCGTCGCTGATGTCGTCGCGCTTCGACGCGGTGAGGAGGGTGAGTTTGCCCTTCTTCGCATAGTCCTTCAGCGCCCTGAGAGCCTCGGCATGGTCATCGTCCTTGAGCTCTTCTCGGTAGCGTCGGGAGAATTCCTCGAACTTATCGGGATCGTGGGAGTACCACTTGCGCAGATCGCTGGAGGGCGCGAGGTCCTTGAGCCAGTCATCGAGATCGGCCTTGTCCTTGCTGATCCCGCGCGGCCAGATGCGATCGACGAGGATCCGAGTGCCATCGCTGTTGACCGGATCATCGTAGATCCGACGAACCTGAACCTGATGTGTCTCTGCCATGATCGTCCTCCTCAGTCTCTGGTGCTGGTGTCCATCGTGCTGATTTCAGTCTAGGACGGAAGAAGGGGGACGCAAGGCAGAAGCGAACAACTCATTCGATGGGCCCCTCGAGCGTAGACTCAAAGTTTGAAAACCAGAGTGCTGAAGCGAGGTGGCGATGACGGAGATTCCGAAGATCAACCGGCTTTTCCCCGACCAGGTGACGGATGTGAGCCTGTCCGAGGCCCTGGCATTTCCCCGAGAGGTCGACCAGTGGGTGCGGGCAGTATTCGTGTCCTCGGTCGATGGGGCGGCGACCATCGCCGGTCACGCCGGCGGCCTGGGCAATGACATCGACACTCAGCTCTTTGCCTTCAACCGGGCATCGGCAGATGTCATCCTCGTCGGCGCTGGCACTGCCAGGACCGAGAACTACGGTCCTGCCGAGGATGATCGGCAATGGCGGCATCTGCGGGTGGGCCGCAGCCCCACAGCCCCCATCGCGGTGGTCTCCCGCAGCCTGGACCTCGATTTCTCGGCCCCGCTGTTCACCAAGGCTCCCGAATCCGCCCCCACGATTCTCATTACCTGTGCTGATGCTCCCGAGCCGGCCAGAGCCCAAGCTGCTGAGGTCGCCGAGGTGATCGTGGCCGGTCAATCGTCTGTGGACCTGGGCGCGGCGATCGCCGAACTCCGGTCGTGTGGATTCGCCCGGATCATGTGCGAGGGCGGGCCGCAGCTGTTCACCGACCTGGTGGAGGCCGGAGGTGTCGATGAGCTGTGTCTTACCCGAAGCCCGACCCTGGTCGCCGGAACTGAGACGAACATCCTGCGCGGCGCCCAGTTCGACCCACCGGTCGAGCTCGAGCTGACGACCCTCTTCGGCACCGACGACGGATTTCTCTATCTGCTCTACCGACCGGCCGGGTCATAGGGGCCTGGAACGTCACAGGCCCGTCGAACCCTAGTTCAGGTTCACTCTCTTCCGCGCGCTGGTGCTGAGGTTGCTCAGCACCACGGTGCGAACCTGCCGGTCGATGTACTGGCTGAGACTGACCTGCGTCTGCTGGAAATACCAGTGTTTGAGTGCCCACATATGGGCCAAGGCCATGAGGTCGTGTCCGAGCGTGCCGGCGTCGACCTCGTACAGGTCACCCTTGTCCACAGCCTCACCAACGACATCGATGAGCGGCTGCAGAGTGGCCAGCTCCTGAGACTGGATGGACGCCAACCCGTCGCGTGAGAGAGACCTGGAAGTCTGATAGGTCAGAACGACGGCCTGACGATGCTCATCGACGACCTGACAGAACTCGGTGAACGCCGCAATGATCCGATGGACCGGATCTTCACTCGCCTCGATGGCTGCCGGCACGCGCACACGGAAGCCCTCGAGAACTCGGGTGATCGCGGCCAGCAAGATCTGCTCTCGGTCCGAGAAGTATTTGTACAGCAGCCCGACGCTGACGCCGGCAGATTTGGCGATCGCCTGCATCGACACGGCATGTGAGCCCTTCGTCTGCATGAGACTCACAGCCGCCTCGACGATCTGCTTCTCACGGTATTCCGCGCGAGCACCGCGGACTACGGCGTTGACGTCTTGAGTCTCACTTGTCATGCCTGCTGACCACTTCCTCGCGGAGCTTGAACTTCTGAATCTTACCGCTCGGGGTCCGTGGGAACTCATCCAGGATCTGCAGCACCTCGGGCCAGTAGTGTTTGGTCACGCCCTTGGCGGCGAAGAATTCGCGCAGGTCATCCATGGTGAATGTGTGGCCATCTTTGAGGGTGACCACGGCGCACGCGATCTCCTGCAATCGGGGGTGGGGCACCGCTACGATCGCCACTTGGGAGATGGCGGGATGCTCGTACATGACGTTCTCCACATAGGCGACGGGAATGTTCTCCCCACCTCGGATGATGATGTCCTTGGACCGTCCGCCGATCTTGATGAAGCCGTCTTCGTCCATCTCCGCGATATCGCCGGTGTCCAGCCAGTCACCGTCGAAGGCCTCCTCGGTGAGGTTCGGTTCGCTGAGATACCCGACGAACAGAAACGGGCCCTTGACCTGGACCTTTCCTTCCGTTCCGGCGGAGACCGGTTCGCGGAGGGGATCGACGATTCGCACCTGCATATCCCCAAGCGCCCGACCGTCCGTGCTTGTGACCTTCTCATCAGAGTCGCCGGGGGCGGTCATGGTGACCAGTCCGCATTCGGTCTGACCCCAACCGCCGAAGACGTTGAGTTCCGGGAGCACTTCTTTGGCCTCCTGGACCATGACGCGTGGAATCGGAGCGCCCATGCAGCAGAAGTGTCTGAGACTCGACAGATCGCGGTCCGTCGTCGTGGCAGCGTCGATGAGATCGTGCAGGAACGGAGTGGCGCCGGAGGTGTGTTCAATGCCGAACTCTTCGATGAGCTTTGCGAACTCCTCACCGTTCCAGACATCCTGGAACACGCCGGTTCCGCCGATGAGCAGCGGCAGGCAGACCCCATACATGTACCCGGTGAGGTGTCCGAAGGTCGACGCCATGTGGACGACGGAACCCGTCTTGAGTCCCAGGTGGTCCGGCCAGGGAAGGGCGGCCGAGAGCACCGAATTATGGGTGTGCATGACCCCCTTGGGATCACCGGTCGTTCCTGAGGTGAAGAGGATCAGACCGACATCGTTGGGGCCGGGTCTCCGCGCGTTCCAGTCGATGCTGGCGCCCACTGACTCTGAACTCGGCGTACGCTCTGAACCCGCCGTGCTCCGTCCATCACGTTCGAGGAAGTCCGACCATCGTTCGAGTCCCTCGCGGGAGGTGAACGGATCTTCGCCGGGTGCATCGAGGACGATCGTATGGCGCAGGTCAGGCAGATCGTTCTTGAGGCGGTCGACCATGTCCGGGTAGTCGAACTTCCGGAACCGGTTGGGGACGAAGAGGACTGCGACGCCGGACTTCTTCGCCATGTACCCGATCTCACGATCGCGGTAGATGGGGATGAGGCCGTTCGTAACCGCCCCCGCTTTCAGTGCGCCGAGGTGGATGACCAGCCATTCGTACCAATTGGGCAGATGGATCCCCACCACCTCGCCGGGCTGCACACCGAGGTCGATCAGCGCCCTCGCACACGCCTCGGCGTCGGCTGAGAGCTGACGATATGTGTGGGTTCCATAGGGATCCCGAGAGACGACCGAATCGGGAATCTCGGACGTCCAGTGGTCCAGATGATCGAGCAGCGTCTTGTTCTTCCAGGCGCCGGTCGAGGTGTGTTTCTCAATGAGGGAATCAGTGAGGATCGTGTCGAATCGGGTAGGCATGTCAGGGCTCCTTTGCTCTGGTTTGGTGCCGGTGGCGGGAGATCGTTGTGGTGACTCGGTGGGTAGGGCTCAGGCCATGGTGAGCCCGCCGGAGACGGAGAGGGTCTGACCTGTGACGTAGGTGGATTCGGGGCGGGCGAAGAAGGCAACGGCATTGGCCAGGTCATCGGGCTGAGCAAGGCGACGCATCGGGATGGCCTTCTCCAGAGCGGTCCGCAGCTTCGGATTGTCCTCGGAGATCTCAGCGAACAAGGGGGTGTCGGCCGGACCTGGGCACACGCAGTTGGAGGTGATGTTGTGTCGTGCGACTTCGCGGGCGAAGGTCTTGGAGAAGGAGATGATGCCGCCCTTGGCCGCAGAATAGACGGCTTCACCGCTCGAGCCCACGCGTCCGGCGTCGGAGCCGATGCTGATCACGGCCCCTGATTCGGCGGCGATCATGTGGGCTGCGGCCGACTGCGTGCAGTTGAGGGTGCCGATCAGATTGATCGCGATGACGCGGTCCCATGTCTCGGCCGTCGACTCCATGAAGGGTTCGACCTTGTCCCAGCCGGCATTGTTGACGAGCACGTCGATGCGGCCGAAGGTCTCGATCACTTGGGTGGTCATGGCATCGACTTTCGCCCGATCGGTGACATCGACGGCGAGGCCGATGGAGTTGTTGCCCAGCGCCGAGGCGGTTTCCTGTGATTTCGCAGCGTCGAGGTCGGCGACGACGATGGTGGCACCGTCTGCCGCCAAGCGGGTGGCGATCCCTTTGCCGATCCCGGAGGCGGCGCCGGTGACGATGATGATGCGAGAGTCCAGTTCAGACATGATATGTGGTCCCTTCGGATGGTGTCGTTGTCAGATATGTCGGATATGTGTGGCCGGGGTTCGGAGGACGGAGGTGGCTCAGGGGGCGAAGGCACGTCCGGCTGATTCTCGGGCGATGACGAGCTTCATGATCTGTGCTGCTCCGTCCCCGATCTGCATGCCGAGCACATCGCGGAGGCGCTTCTCCACGTCGCGGTTCTGCATGTAGCCGTTCTGGCCGTGCAGGAGGAGGCATTGATGGATGGCATGGTAGGACTCGAGCGGGGCCCACCATTTGCACATGGCTGCCTGTGAGGTGTGGGGCAGGCCTTCGTCGCCGAGCCACAGGGTGTTCAGACACAGGAGCCTGGCGGCTGCCATCTTCGTCTCCGCCTCGGCCAGGGGGAATGAGACGCCTTGGAACGTCGACAGCGGCTGGTCGAAGGCCTCCCTGCCCTTCACGTAGTCCCATGCGTCTTCGATAGCCCTCAACGCGCTGCCGGTGCATTGCAGTCCGATGAGGGCGCGGGAGAAGTCGAATCCCTGCATGACCTGGGAGAACGCTGCTCCCTCCGCGCCGAGGAGGTGATCGGCAGGGATCCTGACATCGGTGAAGTCGACGGAGCCGCGGGCCACCGCCGACTGCCCCATGTCGGTGATCGCTGTGCGGGTCACCCCGGGGGCGTCAAGGTCGACGAGGAAGGCAGAGATGCCCTTTCCCCTCTTCGCATTCGGATCGGTCCTCGCGAAGATGACCGTGGCCGCCGAGGTCAGTGCCAGGGACATCGACTTCGTGCCGTTGATGATCCAATCGTCACCGTCGTGCGTGGCGGTGGTCTGCGGATTCCCGGCGTCCGATCCGGCGTCCGGCTCCGAGAGCCCGATAGCCACTGTCTCCGTACCTGAAGTGATGAGACGGCAATAGTGCTCGGCCACCTCGGCGCTGGCATTGCGGGCAATGACCTGGCCCATCAATGAGCCCACCACCTGCAGGTACGCGACGTTGAGGTCTCCCCGGGCAATCGCCTCGGTGACCAGCCCCGCGGTCACCTTCGTCTGGCCCTGCCCTCCTAACTGGACTGAGAGCTCAGGTGCGATGAGTCCGGCACGACCCATTTCCTGGGTGATCTCAGCCCCGATCTGCCCAGCGGCTTCCCGGTCACGTGCCTCGGAGATGAGGCGCTCCTCGAAGGTCGCTGCGGTGTCGAGCAGTGATTGAGCCTCTGGGGTGATTGCGAAGTCCACTGTGATCCTCAAATTCTGGTGGGATGGTCGTTGTGTGAGCTGGTCCCGGGGATTGGGTACGGCTCAGTAGGCGTTGTCGAAGCCGCTGAAGTCCGGGTCGCGTTTCTCGGCGAAAGCGGCCGCGCCCTCATGCGACTCTGGTGAGTGTGCGTAGAGGTCCAGGGCGCTCATGGCCAGGTTGGTGAAACCGGTCTGCATCTCACTGTCGGCGTTGAATGACTGCTTGAGGAAGCGCAGCGCAGTGGGCGCCTTGAGTCCCAGGGCTCGGGCACGGTCCTTGGCCCGTGGCATGAGGTCTTGGGCCTCGACGACCTCATTGGCCAGCCCCCAGCTCTCGGCCTTCTGGGCGTCGATGAGTTCGCAGAAGTACCACATCTCGCGGGCTCGCTTCTCACCCACGACCCTGGCGAGGAAGGCCGTTCCGTATCCGGCGTCGAAGGACCCGACTTTCGGCCCGGCCTGTCCGAAGCGAGCATGTGCGGCAGCGATCGTGATGTCGCAGAGTGTGTTCAGCACATTGCCTCCGCCGATGGCGACACCGTTGACGGCGGCGATGATGGGCTTCGGCACAGAGCGCATGGTCTTGTGGAGTTCGGAGATACGGAACATGCCGTACCGGCTGGGACCGTAGTCTCCGGTCTTCGCCTTCTGCTTGACGTCGCCGCCGGCGCAGAATGCCTTCTCTCCCGAACCGGTGAGGATGATCGAGCGGACCTGGTTGTCTCCCCAGGCCTGTGTCAGTGCCTCGATGAGTTCGTCGACGGTCTGGGAACGGAAGGAGTTGAACGAGTCGGGACGATTGATGGTGATGACCGCGAAGGATTCTTCGACCTCATAGAGGATGTCCTCGAAGTCCTGTGTGGTAGCAGCGGGTTCGTGTGTCTCTGTCATCTTTGCCTCCTCAAGCTGATGTCCTACGGGGGGCGGCAGCCTGTCCCGCAAGAAAATGAATCTAAGTTCACTCCAAGTGAACACTAGTTCAGTACTGAGGTCAATACCCTTGAGTCGGTGAAGTGGGAGTGGTGAATCCTCATTTCTACTGCGGGTTCGCGGGAGCACCCGTTTCTACTGTGGGTTCGCGGAAGCACCCGGTGCGGAGTGCGAGAATGTGATGTAGAACCGATCCTCGTAATCCCGTGGTATCCGTGCACAATCGAGAGGGCAGTGATGACTCAACCCCGTGAGACCAGACCGCAGCCGGCTGCCGGCGCGGAGATCGGCTCCCTCATCGGCGGAGCATTCGGCCTGGTGTTCCTCATCGTCAACAGCGCATCGTTTTCGACCCTGGGCCGTATCCTCGTCCTCGTCATGGGGATCGCGGCCTTCGCCGTCATCGTGTTCTTCGCGATTCGTTCACTGGGCCGCATGAAGCGCGCCCAGGTCTCCTCAGCAACGTCCGTCGAGTCCGCTGAGTCCGCTGAGTCCGACGAGGGGCAGGCTGCGGCCGGACCGCGTCGGACCGTTCCCTTCGGACGCAGCTACTGGATCATCGTCGGGATCGAAGCACTGGCGCTCTTCGGCGGTACGCGCCTGCTGAGCGGTTTAGGGCATCCGGAACTCGGCGTGGCCTGGGTGGCGTTCGTCGTCGGCACCCAC
This sequence comes from Brevibacterium sp. FME37, assembly GCF_014897485.1. NCBI lineage: Bacteria > Bacillati > Actinomycetota > Actinomycetes > Micrococcales > Brevibacteriaceae > Brevibacterium > Brevibacterium sp. FME37. The sequence goes on along the minus strand of NZ_JABUYE010000003.1, from coordinate 262,153 downwards.
TTCTATGCTCTCGGCCACGTGTTCAAACTCAACCGGTTCCATATTCTCGCCACGGTCGTCACCCTGTGCGGCATTGCCGGCTTCATCGCCTTCTTCGCCTCGATCCCAGCGTTCATTCCCATCTTCAGCGGGATCATCTCCGGATTCGTGCTCCTGGCGTTCGGCCTCTGGGCGCTCGTCCCGGTCGAGGGTGAGCGTGCGTGAAACGCCGATTTGCTGTCCGCAAACGGTCGCCTGGTCGTTCTGGGGCGAACGTCTGCAGACAGTGAAAACCGTTTGCGGACAGTAATCGGCTGACCGAAGCCCGTGGCCAGTGACTCTTGACGAACAGGTCCCGTCGCCGGCTGCAGCGGTTGCGCGGGCCCAGGTCCTGGTGCTTCGTCGGAGGGTTGGCTCCGTCGCCGGTCCTACTCCGTGGGCGCGCCTGGGGCCTGCACCTTCGGCACCGACTGGACCCGTGGGGCTGGGAACTCGGGCGGTTGGGCCGCGGGTGCATCCTCCAAGCCAGCGAGCACCTCGGCGATGGCACGGTCGAGCTGCAGATCGTCCTCACTGAACAGCTGCGAGGGATCGTGCTCGACCTCGATGTCGGGATCGACACCGTAGTTCTCCACATCCCAGCCCTTGCCCTCGAGCCAGAAGGCGTAGCGCGGCTGAGTCACGCCGGTGCCGTCGACCAGTTCGTAGCGGCCGTCGATGCCGACGACGCCGCCCCAGGTGCGGACTCCGATGACAGGGCCAAGGCCCTTCGCCTGCACTCGTGCGTTGATGATGTCGCCGTCGGAACCTGAGAACTCGTTCGCGAGGAAGGCCACAGGGCCACGGCGGGTATCCTCCGGGTCGGGAAGCATCTTGTCGTAGCTCCTGGAGGCGTTCCAGGCGATGACCCTGTCCGCGAAGCGCTCGGCGACCAAGGCACTCGTATGACCGCCCCGGTTGAACCGGACATCGGCGATGACGCCCTCGGCAGACATCGCCTGCCGCAGGTCACGGTGCAGCTGAGCCCAACCACCGGCCATCATGTCGGGGACATGGACATAGCCGACGCGACCACCGGACTTCTTAGCCACATACTCACGCCGGGAGCGGACCCAGTCCTGGTAGCGCAGCTTCTCCTCATCGACCAGAGGAATGATCGCGACCACACGGTCCTTGCGCCCCCGCCGCAGAGTGAGTTCGACGATCGAATCGGCCGCTCCCACCAGGTGGGCCGCCGGGCCGCGGACTTCGTCGACGGACTGACCGTTGACGGCGACGATGAGATCACCTTCGCGGGCTCCGACACCTGCTTGACGCAGGGGCGACCTGGCGGCGGGATCACTGCTCTCACCAGGCAGGATACGGGCAATCGTCCAACCCTGATCGGTCCGTTTCAGATCCGCCCCCAAGAAGCCGAGCTTCTTCGACTGATCACCGGGAGGTCTGGACGGAGAGACATAGGCATGTGAGGTGTTGAGCTCACCCACGGTCTCCCACAGGATGTCGACGAGATCGTCATGGGTCAGCGCCTTTGCGGCGACTCGACGCCAGCGCAGGGTCACGCCCTCCCAGTTCACCCCGTTCATGTCCGCACGCCAATAATGGTCGCGCATGATGCGGGAGTTCTCCTCGAACATCTGCAGCCATTCGGCCCGCTGATCGAGTTCGAACCGCAGTCGTGTGAGGTCCACGGAGACCGTGTCATCGTCATCGGCTTCGACCTTGCGGGTGGCCGGCCGCACCGACACGTCACCATCGTTGGTCACGATGATGAGCTTGCCATCACCGGAGACCTCATAGTCATCGGCCTTGTCGACGACTGCGGAGACCTTGCGTTTGGCGAAGTCGAAGTACTGGACCACCTCGCCCGGCTTCTCACCGGCATCACCGGAATGCTTATCGCCAAGCTCACCATCCTCGGCATCACCGGTGCGCATCCACAGGACTCCGCCCTCGGCCGCACTCAGATTGCGGAAGACACCAGAAGAGACCGGGAACGCCACGATCCTCTCCTCTGCCCCGGCAAGCTCGACGTCGGCGGTGACGACGGTCTTCTCCGCCTTTGCCTTCTCCGTCTTCGACGTCTCATCGGTGACCTCACCGATCGCCCAACCGTTGGCACTCGGGCCGAAGGGTGCGGGCTCGGTCGAACTCAGCGGCAGCAGCCACGGTCTGGTCACACCGTTGAACGACAGGTCGAAGGAATGCTGATTGTAGGAGGGATCGAAGGTCCGATCCGAGAGGAACGCGACGTACTTGCCATCGACGGTGAATGCCGGCGAGAAGTCGTTGAACTTCCCATTCGTCAGCGCCTGACCCTCACGATCCGACTTCGTATCGACGATCATCAGCCGCTCCAACATCTCCTCGCCCTGGGTCGGCTGCGACCACACGAGGTAGCGGCCGTCGGGAGAGAACCGAGGAGTCTTGGCCTCACCGAAGCCCGAATGACCCACCAGGCGAGTCCTGCCATTGCCGACGTCGACGAGGCGGATACTGCCATCGTGAGAGATCGTGGCCAAGGTCTTCCCCGCAGGGTCCGAGGCCATATCGAGGACGCGTCCCAGGGCTCCGGCCCCGATCCGCCGAGGAGGTTTGTCACCGGAGACGGCCCGGACCTCGATCGAGTCCTCACCCTCGACATCGGTGATGTACGCGGCGAGTCCGGTCTGTCCGACGACGACGGGTTCACGGGTGCGGATCGACGAATCCGCACACAGCGCCCGCGCAGGGCCTTCGCGATGGGCCAGCCAGAACGTCTTTCCGCGCCATTCCACCACCGAGGCGTTGCCACCATGATCCGGGACGACGCTTAAGGTGCTGGAAGTGGGATCGATGTTGAGCGGCTGCACCCCGGTGCCGGGAAGCTGCACATTGAGGGTTCTGATCTGAGCGTCGAGACTGTCGAGGATGCGGATCTCACCGTGGCTGTGCCACACGATGCGGGTTCCATCGGTGGTGGCATCGCGGACATAGCCCTCGGACTCGGTCTGGAACGTCAGCTGCCGCGGCTCACCGGTCGCGGCCCGGTCCGACGTGGACTGCGTGGCCAAACCGTCCCAGATCCACAGGTTCGCCTGCTCATGAGCATGATCAGGGAAGGTTGCGGCACGGTCGGAGGTGAACACCAACGAGTCACCGACCCAGATCGGATCAGTCAGCGACGCAGCTTCCTCCCGGAGCAGACGCTGCCACTGGGCACCTGCACCCGAGGCATCACCGGCACGATCGAGCCACAGCCTTGGCGCAGTGCCGCCGCGATAGCGCTTCCAGTGCGCGGGCGGACGCGAGAACGGGGTCGACAGAGCCGTCACACCCGAGTGATGTCTGCTCAGCCCCGAGGCCCGACCCAGGAACAAGCGTTCGACACTGCCGTCCAGGCTGACTGACTTCACAACATGATTGCGGACCTCGAACTCACCGGCATTGGATCCGATGAGGATATGGCTCTCATCGGCCCACCCGAGCATTGTCGTAGTCGTTCCACCCAACCAGCTCAGCCGTCGCAGGGACCCGGAAGCCACCTCGGCGAGCATGAGTTCAGGATGCCCGTCGCGGAAGGACACATAGGCGACACGTGTCCCGTCCGGCGAAATCCGCGGACTGCGGACTGGGACATGATCCGAGGTCAGACGCCATGCACGTCCGCCAGCTGACGGGGCGATCCAGACATCGTCGTCGGCGGTGAAGGCGATGAGATCACCGTGGATGTGCGGGTACCGGAGGTAAGAATTCTGAGTCACGTGACCTACATTACAAGCTTGGGCGCCGAGGTGACACGGCCCATGCGGCGCAGTCGGTCCCCGACCAATAGAATGGTGACATGCCATCTCTGACTTCGCTTCTCAACGATCGTTTCGCACTTGCCCTCGAACAGTCCTTCGGCGAGGATTTCGCGCGACGCGACCCCGTGATCAGGAGCAGCCAGTTCGCCGACTTCCAGGCCAACGTGGCGCTGCCCCTGGCGAAGGAGCTGAAGTCCAAGCCACGCGATATCGCGACCACGATCGTGGATAATCTCGACCTCGAGGGGATCTGCGTGACCCCGGAGATCTCCGGGCCTGGCTTCATCAACCTCACCTTCACCCCCGAGTTCCTGGCATCGACCCTGAACCAGGGACAGGTCACCGAAGTCGGGGCCGAGACGAGTGCAGCAGCCGACGGCGCAAGCTCCGCCGGACAGCGGATCGTCATCGACTATTCGGCGCCCAACGTCGCCAAGGAGATGCACGTCGGTCACCTGCGGACCACCGTCGTCGGTGATGCGCTGGCCCGCACCCATGAACTCTTCGGCAACACCGTGGTCCGCCAGAACCACATCGGTGACTGGGGCACTCCGTTCGGAATGCTCATCGAGCACCTCCTCGACGTCGGCATCGAGTCCGAGACGGCCCAGGACATCTCGGCCAACCCCAACGCCTTCTACCAGGCAGCCCGCGCGAAGTTCGACAACGACGAGGCCTTCGCCACCCGCGCCCGCGCCCGCGTGGTCGCGCTGCAGGGCGGGGACAGCCAGACCCTCGAGCTGTGGGAACGCCTCGTCGGGTTCTCACGGATCTACTTCAACCACATCTACTCACTCCTCGACGTCACCCTGACCGATGACGACCTCGCAGGTGAGAGCATCTACAACGATGACCTCGCCGCGGTCTGCCAGGACCTCGAGGACCAGGGCCTGGCCCGCATCAGCGACGGCGCACTGTGCGTGTTCCCCGAGGGATTCACCGGCCGCGAGGGCGAACCCCTGCCGCTGATCATCCGCAAATCCGACGGCGGCTACGGCTACGCGACAACAGACCTCGCGGCCGTCCGCCACCGGGTGCGCACACTCAACGCCGACCGTGTCCTCTACGTCGTCGGTACCCCGCAGGCTATGCACTTCGAGATGGTCTTCGCCATCGCCCGGGCCGCCGGCTGGCTGCCAGAGGGCACCGAGTTCGAGCATGTGAAGATCGGCAATGTGCTCGGCGACGACGGGAAGATCCTGCGCACCCGCTCCGGCGCGCCCCTGCGTCTGGCCGAACTCCTCGAGGAGGCGGTCGCCCGCGCCAAGACCACTCTGCAGGAGTCCAACACCGAGTTCGCGGCCGAAGAGGAAGCCGTCGTGGCCAAGGCCGTGGGCATCGGTGCCGTGAAGTACGCAGACCTCTCCGTCGCCCACGACACCAGCTACACCTTCGACCTCGACCGCATGCTCGCCCCCTTCGGCAACACCGCCCCGTACCTGCAGTACGCCGGGGCTCGGATCCGTTCGATCCTGCGCAAGGCGGACGGGGAGGCATATCCGGTCGCGCCGATCCACCTCGGCGAGGCGGCTGAACGTGACTTGGGTCTGGCGCTGCTCGGGTTCTCCGATGTCCTCGCCGATGTCATCGCGGGCTCCGCGCCGCACCGACTGTGCACGTACCTCTTCGATCTCGCCCAGTCGTTCACCTCGTTCTACGAGCAGTGCCCGGTCCTCATCGCCGAATCCGCCGAGGTGCGCGATTCCCGGCTGCGTCTGAGCCAGACCGTCCTCGAGGTGCTCGAAGCGGGTCTCGGAGTTCTCGGCATCCGCGTGCCCGAGCGCATGTGAACCAGCCTGACCCATCCGTTGCCCGGCGGATGCTGCCGTGGATGGTTGTGGGCATCGTCGTTCTGGCGATCAACCTGCGGGCACCGATCATCGCTCCGACGGCCGTCCTCAGTGACATCCAGGACGACACCGGGCTGAGTGCGGCCGGGGTCGGCCTCCTCACGGGTCTGCCGGTGCTGCTGTTCGCCCTGGTCACCCCTGTGGCGGGCAAGATCATCGGACGCTTCGGTGCGGAGGCAGCAGTGCTGTCGTGCCTGACCGGAGTCCTGCTCGGAACCGTGCTGCGCTCCGTGGGTCCGCCCTGGCTCGTGCTTGTGGGCACCGGAATCATCGGGTTCGCCATCACCTTGGGAAATATCGCCGTGCCGGTGATCATCCGCCGCGAGGTCCCGTGGAGCCAGGTGTCGATGGTGACGGGCCTGTACTCGGCCACCATGAACGTCGGATCTATGCTCACGCTGCTCGGCACGGGGCCCTTGGCGGCAGCGTTCGGTTGGCGGTGGGCCATCGCCATCTGGGGCGCCATGGCAATGATCGGACTCGCCTACTGGCTATTCGCGATCCGGCTGCGGGTCCGTCGCAACGCGATCGTCGCAGCGTCGGCCGAAACACCACCGGCACCCCAGCCCACACCGGTACGGCGCCCGTGGCGCGAGGCACCTCCTGAATTCCGTGCCATCATCGCGCTCCTTGTGGTCACCTTCAGCGGACAGTCGATCGCGTACTACACGACCACGACGTGGCTGCCGTCGATCCTGGCGGACACGGGAGGGTTGAGTGCAACCGCGTCGGGCGGCACCGCTTCTCTGTTCCAGGTCGCAGCCATCCTCGGCGCATTCGGTGTCCCGCTGCTGGCGGCCCGAACCAAGCCGTGGGTGCCGGTGGCCATCATCGCGGCGCTGTGGCTCTCACTGCCCGTCGGGCTGCTGCTGGCTCCGAACTCATATGTGCTGTGGGCGATCACCGGGGGTATCGCCCAGGGCGGCGGATTCACTGCGATCTTCTCCATCATCGCCCGCACCGCCGGCAGCGACCGGGAAACCGCATCCGCCTCGGCTCGGGTGCAGGGCGGCGGCTACCTGGCCGCCACACTGGCGCCGCCCTTCGCGGGCTGGCTGGGCAATGTCACCGACGGATGGACGGCCCCGATCCTGCTCATCCTCGCAGCGACCCTGGCCTTCACCATCGCGGGGCTGCTGGCCGTGCGGATCTCCGGCCGCTTCCGTGGCGGTGGGCCTGCCAATAGGCGTGAGGTGCTTGATGGTTGACGACCGGCCTCCTGAGTGACGCTCGCCTGAATGACGAACGGCTCCCGCTGCTGAAGTTGCCTCACGTGGATAAGTGAGGAATTCAGCGGCGGGAGCCGTTCTTTCTGTCTGTGCCAGCCAGCCGACCGGTCAGTTGACCAAGTCGGTCGACTTCTCAGAACAGATCAGTGCTTGGCATTCTTGTCTTCGACTGTCTCGGCGGCCGACTTCGAATCCTCTGCAGGCTTGGCGATGGTCGCCGGTGTGGCCTTGGTGTCCTTGGACTCATTGGCCTCGGTCGCAGGCTTCGGTGTGGTCGTGGCGGCCGCCTTCGACTCAGGCACTGCTGTCTGCGAGACCTCAGGTGCTGTTCCCTGGCGGGATGCGGGGGTCGAACCCACCGGGCGAGCATCTTCGGGACGGTTGTTGGGCAGCGGTGTCGACCATGGGTCCTCGACCGGCTGCGCCTTCTTCCACACGTAGTAGCCGATGCCGGCTGCAGAACCGATGACCAGGGTCCACACGACTGCGGCCTTGCCACCACCGGACTTGCGTGCGGTGTCCTTCTGGATTCGTTTGCCGGCGTTTGTGAGGGCCTTGCGAGCCTTCTTCACGGCTTTCTTGTCGCCGGTCAGGCGCACAGCGAGATCGTCGACGAGCTGAGGAGTCTCAGCGGCTGCAAGCGAGTTCGCGGCGTTGGACGCAAACTTGCCGGCACGTTCGGTGGCTTCGGGACGGTAAGCATCGAGCTTGTCCGCCCAGGCATGAACCTGCTCATTCGCTTTGTCTGCGAACGCTTCGACCTGGGGACGGGCCTTGTCGGCAAGGTCTTCGGCCCGATCGGCCAGTGCTTCAACCTGCGGGCGAGCCTTCTCAGCGAGCGCCTCGACCTGAGGGCGTGCCTTGTCAGCGGCTTCGCGGAGTTTTGGACTTGCGGCCCCGCTGGCATCGGCCAGGACTCGGAGTGACGTCTTCTTCGCGGAATCGAGCTTCGAAGCGAACGGATCTCGAGCTGACTTCTTCGACATGAACATTCCCAATCCTCTTTGTCGGGGGCAATTGATCTGTCTCAGTCTACGGCCTAGGTGCAAGCTGCTGGACATCAGGCCGTCATGAAATTGTCTGCAGAAACGCTGACAGAGTCCGCAAACGGGGCCGAGGGAATCTGCAGAAGCCGCGAGGGCGTGGAAGAATGGTCGTATGACTACAGCTTCTACGCACACAGCGATCCTGCACACCAACCATGGTGACATCACCATCAACCTCTTCGGCAACCACGCTCCGAAGACCGTTGCGAATTTCGTGGAACTGGCCAGGGGCGAGCGTGAGTTCACCGATCCCGCCACCGGCGAACCCACCAAGCGTCCCTTCTTCGACGGCCTCAACTTCCACCGCATCATCGCGGACTTCATGATTCAGGGCGGCTGCCCACTGGGCACCGGCACCGGCGGCCCGGGCTACACCTTCGACGATGAGATCCACCCGGAACTCCAGTTCGACCGCAAGTACCTGTTGGCCATGGCCAACGCCGGCAAGCAGATGGGACGCGGCACCAACGGTTCGCAGTTCTTCATCACGACCGCCGAGACCCCGTGGCTCAACGGCAAGCACTCCATCTTCGGCGAGGTCGCTGACGAAGCGTCGCAGAAGGTTGTCGACGAGATCAACAACGTCCGCACCGCGGCCATGGACAAGCCGGTTGAACCAGTCACCTTGGAATCGGTCGAAATCAGCGGCTGATACGGATTCGTCGGTGAGCATCGGTACTTGCAGCTATCGAGTACTGAGACTCACTGAACTGAGTACCATGGTGTGATGGACACACCTGAGGAGGGCTCGGCACGGGAGACCGGCCGGGCCCTTTCTGTGTCTCCACCGCTGGTGACGAGCACGATCATGATCCTTACGGGCGTGGTCTTCCTCGCCCAACTGCTGCCCAGCCTGGATCTCGTCCATCGACTGAGCTTCGTGCCCGCGCTCGTTCTTGACCAGCCATGGCGGATCCTGACCGTGGCTCTGGTGCACGAACAACCCTCGCCGTACCACCTTCTGGCCAATATGATCGGCCTGTTCTTCTTCGGTTCTTTCGTCGAGCGAGCCCTGGGCCGGTGGCGATTCCTCGTCATCTACCTGCTGGGGACGATCGGCGGATCCGTCATGGTCCTCGTTCTGGCCAAGCCGTTCTCCGTGGATTGGGTGACAAACAATATCGGTGCCTCCGGCGCTGTCTTCGCTATCGTCGGCGTGCTGTTGGTGCCGACACGCAGGCTCGACCGCAACATCACAGGGGTCGTGCTGTTCGTGGCTCTCAATTTCGGATACGGACTCCTCGTGGCAGGAGTGTCCTGGCAGGCCCACCTCGGCGGGCTCCTCGCGGGTTTCGTGCTTGGCTGTGGCGCTCTGCTGGTGCCGAAGAAGCGGTCGACGCTGGTCTTTGGACTGACGGCTCTCGGACTGCTGCTGGCAATGGCTGCAGCTGGCACCTGGCGGATCAACGAGGCCTGGCGAATCCTCCCCGTGTGAAGGGTGCCGTGAAGGGTGCCGGGTCCCTGTGTCGGGAGGGTGCCGGGTGGCTCTCAGGCTTATAACAGACTTCGGTGGAAAATTGGCGTCTCCATGGACTGAAATTAGTTGTCCACACCCTTTATCCACATGGTGGATAACTTACATGTGTGTATTTCAGCAGGTCACAGGCCCAAAATAAGTTATGCACAAGCGACGCTCCCGGCTTGGGTATAACTTCGACCTTGTGGACAAGCGTGCTGGCAAGGCAGTTGAAGGGTCAATATCGGGTCACCGACCCACTCGCAGGTGAGCCTGGCGTGGACCTGAGCTGCTGCGCTCCCGCCTTCGAAAAACGTGGGTCGCGTCGACTGCCGGGTTTGTGCCCCCGTGCGTCGACGCAACCCCCGTTAATCGGGAGAAACGTGAACTAGCGCCAGCGCGTGGACATGATCAGTCCCGCCACGAAGAAGGCGAAGCCGATGAGGATGTTCCAGTTGCCCCATGCCTCGACCGGGAAGGCACCCTGCGAGACATAGAAGATCACAAGCCAGATCAGGCCGATGACCAGGAGGCCGATGAGCACCGGCAGGAACCAGCTCGGGTTCGGCTTGATCGTCTGCTGACCGGACTGCGAAGTGTACGAGGCGGTCTTGCGCCCCTGGGGCCGCTTGGCCGGATTGCCAGAACGTGAGGTGCGTTTGGCTGAGGAGCCCTTCGCAGCAGAACCCTTGGCCGTTGCAGCCTTTGCCTTATCGCTCTTCTTCGCAGACTTGCTGTCCTTGTCGGACTTGTCTGTCTTATCGAGCTTCTCGGCCTTCTTGGTTCTCTTGGCCTCAGCGGTCGAGTCATCAGCTGTCTCGGCCTTGTCAGCCTTGTCGGCCTTGTCAGCGTCCTCGGCGTCGCCAGTCTTCTTGGCCGCGGAATCCTTCGACGTGGACTTCTTGCTCGTTGCGGCACCAGCGGCTGTGGGTTTCTTGGCCACCTTGTCGTCTGCGGCCGTGTCGTCGCCTGCAACATCACTGTCGCCAGCAGCATCAGCATCGACGTCGCTGACAGTGTCGGGTTCGTCGGCAACCACATCGGATGAGTCGGAGGAGTCATCCAAGTCGAGGATGTCGCCGTCGAGGCGCTCGTCCTTCAGATCTCCTGTCGACTCAGCCTGCAGATCCTCGACTGCCTCCACATCGTCATTCGGCGCTGCCGTGGTTTCGACATCGGCTTTCGACGAATTGCGAGAAGTGCGCTGGGGGCGCTGGGTCCGTCCGTTGGACTTGGCCACGAGTACTCCTTATACGGCCGACCATTGCTGAGGTCACCGATTGATGAATAGGGACAATCGGACATCAGTCTACTCGTGACATACAGCAGTTTTAAAAACTCCAACTACCCTGAGAACGACCTGTTTGTGGAGCTTCATGCGATAAAGTGCAATACGGTGTCCCCGCTTGCCCTTTGGGCCAGCCCCGGATTCGAAATATTAGGCACGGTGCAGCAGTGGTGAATAGTCCCCCCTCGGGTAACGAATCAGACGCGGATGCGTCTTCGCGACCCACTATTCGTCCTGCTCAGAGGCAGGACTCCTCGCACTACCCGCCCAATGACCGATATCAGTCGCAAGGTGGGTACGGCGGGCACGAAGCTTCCCCGGCCACACAGCCTATGAATGCCGCACCAGATCTTGGTGGTGCTCCGAATTCCGGCGTCGATGCTAACTTCGCCCCCGGTTCGCATCCAGGGGACGATCAACCGCTTCCCAGCCGGCGTGAACTTCGGCGCCGCGAAGCCGAAGCAGCTGCAGCCAACGGCGCTCCGACCGCCGTGTACTCCGATGCCCCACCCGCGTACCCCGATTCCACTCAGGACCAACCGGCGGTCAACAGCGGACCAGCGGGCAACGGGGGAACAGACCCCCGCCTCGGCGTCACGATGGGTGCTGCGGCTGCCGGAGGAGCCGGGACTCGTGCCGGAGACCGTCGCACCAATCGTCGGAGGCAGAAGCCAGAGCGCGAGCCACTCGGCCCCGTCCGCGGCACCATCCGCACCTTCGGCGAACTCTGCATCACGGCCGGGATGGTTCTCATCCTGTTCGTGGTCTGGCAGCTGTGGTGGACCGATATCGAAGCCAACCGCGACAACGAAGTGCTGGCAGACAAACTCACCGAAGACTGGTCCAACCAGGACCCCAACAAGCTTCCGGACGACCCCGACGAACCTGTCGTGGCTGACCCAGTGGAGAAGAATCACGCATTCGGCATCTTCTACATTCCACGATTCGGCGACGACTACTACCGCACGGTCGCCGAGGGCGTCGATCTTGAACCCGTCCTCAACCGGATGGGCGTGGGCCGGTACCCGAACTCCGCGATGCCCGGCGAAGTCGGCAACTTCTCGATCGCCGGCCACCGCGTCACCTACGGCAAACCACTCAACCAGATTGCGAAGCTGCGTCCAGGCGATGAGATCATCGTCCAGACCAAGGACGGCTTCTACACGTACACGTTCCGGAACTTCGACATCATCCTCCCCGATGCCGTCGAGGTGCTTGCCCCGGTCCCCAGCGAACCCAAATTCAAGGGCAAGGACCGGATCCTCACAATGACGGCCTGCAACCCGATGTTCTCGGCCAGAGAGCGCTACGTCGCCTACGCCGAGCTCACCGACTGGACCCCTGCCGGAGACGGCGCACCAGAGAACATCAAGGATTCCAAGGCCTACGACAAGGTCAGCAAGAATGGTGGTGCCTGAGTATGTACGGTCTGATCTGGCGACTGCTTCCGGGCAACTGGTTCGTCAAACTCATCTTCGCCCTCATCCTCATCGCGGCCGTGGTGCTGCTGCTCATGCAGTACGTCTTCCCGGTCGTCGCACCTTATATGCCCTTCAACAACGCAACAGTGACCGATGGAAGCGGTGGCCAGTGACGAAGATCCTCGTCGTCGACAACTATGACAGCTTCGTCTACACGCTTGTGTCTTACGTTCGTGAGCTCGGGGCGCAGACGCACGTCATCCGCAATGACGATATGTCCGCCGAGGCTGTCGTGGCCTTGGCCGCCGACTACGACGGAGTCCTCCTGTCCCCAGGTCCGGGTGTGCCGGCCGAATCGGGAGTGTGCCCGAACCTCATCGCCTGGGCTGAGACGTCCGGGACCCCGGTGTTCGGAGTCTGCCTGGGCCACCAGGCGTTGGGAGAGGTCTTCGGCGCCACTGTGACTCACTCGCCGGTGCTCATGCACGGCAAGACCTCCGTCATCACCCACGACAGTCAGGGCATCTTCTTCGGCTGCAAGAACCCCCTCACCGTGACCAGATATCACTCCCTGGCGATCGTGGACGAGACCATCGACCTCGAGAAGTTCATGGTCACCGCCCGCACCGAGGATGGCGTCGTCATGGCCATCGAACACCGTGAGCAGCCGCTGTTCGGCGTCCAGTTCCATCCGGAGTCGGTGCTCACCGAATGTGGCTACCTGATGCTGGGCAACTGGCTCGAGGTCTGCGGAATCGAAGGCGCCGCAGCGAAGGCCGCCGCAATGTCTCCGATGGCCTCGGCGATCGCAGCGAAGTCCGTCCCGGCCGGAAACCCCGCCTAAGTCTCAGCGGCTAGCCTAGGCCGCAGCGACGGCTCGGCTGGGCTCAGGCTCTTCCGGTGACCCTGCCCGACATATTAGGATCGTGACACACCAAGCGATCCAGAACTGTTGGCGGATACACGGAACCGAGAGGACCACTGATGTCAGAGTCGAGTTTCAACCGGAGCGAACCATTCTCCGAACTCACCGTGTTCGAAGCGACGCAGATCCCCACCGCGGTGGTGGAGACGAGAAATGTCGCTTTGGAGGACCTACCCTCACTCTTCGACGCCACATTCTCTCGGCTGATCCCGGCCCTGGCCGAGGCTGAACAGGAGATCGCCGGCCCCGCGTTTGCGCTGTACACGCGCCAGCCCAGCGACACCGTCGATCTGGAGATCGGGCTTCCGCTGACTTCGGGGCTGACTCGCGCCCTGCCACTGGGCGAGGAGCTCATCGCGATCCCATCCCAGCTGCCTGGCGGATCAGTCGCAGCTTTGACCCACATCGGTGGATATGACGGATTGGGTGAGGCCTGGGCGGGGTTGATGAAGGAGGCCGTCGATGCCGGGCACCACCCGGATCTGCCGTTCTTTGAGGTCTACGTGACCGAACCGAGGCCTGACATGGACCCGAAGGACCTGCGCACCGACCTCTACCTCGCCCTGTCTTAAGGGCTCGACTCAATTGGCGTCTGAGAAGCCGTCGAACCAGCCGCCACCGTCGCCAGGACCCATGGAGTTGTCGTCGTCCTTGCCGTTGTCCTTCTCATCATCGCCATTGTCATCGCCGCTGTCGTCGCTGCCACCATCGTCACTCGGTGCGGTGGGAATACCGCCTGGGACCGAGGGGATGCCCGGAGACGACGGCTCCTCAGGCGGCTTCTTGGCCACCTTCACCGTGATCTCTGAACCCTGCTTGACCTCGCTGCCGCCAGCCGATGACTGTTCGAAGACCTTCTTCTCTTCCTCATCGGCGGTCTCGACCTCTTCGGTCTTGCACCCCAGTTGGTAGTCGTCGCCCTTGAGGATCTTGCAGGCTTCCTTCGCGGACTTGCCCGTAACATCGGGGACCTCGACCATTCCCGAGGACACGACGAGGTCGACGTTCGAGTCCACATCCACCTTGGAGCCGTTGCCGGGCTTGGTCTCGATGACCACACCCTTCTCCACGTCCGGAGAGTTCTCGGAGATGTGCGTGCCTGCCTGGAGCTTGGCGTCATTGAGGACCTTGCGGGCATCCTCCTCGGACTTGCCGGAGACATCGGGGACCTTGACGCTCTTCGGGCCGGAGGAGATGATGAGCTTCACGACGCTGTCCTCCTCGACTCGCTGACCGCCGGCAGGGTCGGTCTTGATGGCTTTGCCCTCGTCGACGTCTTCGTTGTACGACTCATCCCTGTCGACTCTCAGGCCCTGTTGGATGAGGGCGGACTCAGCCTCATCAGCGTCCAGGTTGGCCACGTCTGTGACCTCGATCTGGACGGGCGGCTCGGGTTTGTTGATCTCGTAGACCCACAGAGCCACGGCAGCCAGGGCGAGCAGCACGAAGATGCTGCCGATCCAGATCCAAGCGCGCGAGCGCTTCGGCGGCGGTGGTTCGTCCTGCTTGGCCATGATCGTCGACACGGCACCAGTCTCAGGGCCCACCTCGGAGTCCTGAGCGTACTGTGGGGGACCCATCATGGCCCCGGCCATCGGGAACGCCTGGGTGCGATCCAGGTCATCGTCAAAGCTCAGAGGGCGACCGTCACGTGCCGCGAGGACATCCTCGCGGAAGATGTAGGCGTCCTGGTAGCGCTCGTCGCGATCTTTCAGCAGCGAATGCATGAGAAGGCGATCGACTTCAGGGGGAACATTCGGATTGTAGAAGCTCGGCGGCTTCGGCGTCTCGCCCACGTGCTGGTAGGCGACCGCAAGCTGTGAATCGCCGACGAACGGGGGCCGGCCGACGAGGAGTTCATAGAGCAGGCAGGCCGTCGAATACAGGTCGGAACGGGCGTCGACGACCTCACCACGGGCCTGCTCTGGGGACAGGTACTGGGCGGTGCCCACGACCGACTGGGTCTGGGTCAGACCGCTGTTGTCCTTCAGCGCGCGGGCGATGCCGAAGTCCATGACCTTGATGTCACCCTCGGGGGTGAGCATGACGTTGGCGGGCTTGATGTCGCGGTGGACGATCCCGTTGCGGTGGGAGTACTCGAGTGGGGCGAGCACACCGGCGACGACGTTGAGCGCCTCGTCGATGGTCAGGGTGCCGTGTTCGTTGAGGACCTCGCGCAGGGTTTGGCCCTCGACGTACTCCATGACGATGAAGGGCACAGAGACGGAGGAGCCGCCGGTCTCAACGAACTCCTCTTCGCCCGAGTCGTAGACTGCGACGATGCCCGGATGGTTCAGACCCGCCGCGGACTGAGCCTCACGCTTGAGGCGCGTGTGGAACGAGGGATCGCGAGCGAGATCGGACCGCAGAAGTTTGATCGCGACGCGCCGGCCAAGCCTGTTGTCGACGCCCTCGTGCACTTCTGCCATGCCCCCACGGCCGAGGAGCGCACGAACTTCGTACCGCCCCGACAGCACCTTGGGTTCATTCATTCTGGTCCTCCGCTTGGTTCACCCACGTCGTGGGAAAGTACTTCGCATGTCAAGTAGATTACTCGTCTTCTCGGCGCATCGTTTCAGCCAAAGATCGACTCGTCCAAGTTCGCGCCGGCACTCGAATTCTCTTTGTCGCCACCGCCGGACTGGTCCCCGCCGCCGTCGGTCGAACTCGACGAACCGGTGTCCGAGCCGTTGCTGCCCGAGTTCGAACTGCTGCCGTCGCCACCGTTGTCGCCCCCATTGGAACCGTTGTCCGAACCGGAATTTGAGTCCGAGCCCTCGTTCGAGCTCGCCGAGTCATTCGAGGCGCCGCTGTTGGAATCGCTGCTCGAGCCGTTGTCATTCGAGGAGGCGTTGTCGTTTGAGCTGCTCTTCTCATTGTCGCTGTCGGAGCTGGAACCGTTGTCGGAACTCGAACCGTTGTCACCACTGGTCTTCGACGGGCTGGGTTCGTTCGTCGGCTCCGGTTCCTGCGTCTTTTCGGGCGGGCCCGATGAGATGTAGAGCGTAACGGTGTCGCCCTCTTCGAAGGTGTAACCGTTCTCGCCCTCGCCCACATCGGCAACGGTGCCCGCAGCGCGGGAGGACTCGATGGTCTGGGTATCGGCTTCCAGACCCTGCTGTTCGAGGTTCTGAGTCGCCGAGGATTCGGAGAGTCCGATGTAATCGCTCTTGTCGATCTCGATTGTCTTCGCAGCCTCGGAGGTCGTGGGTGCGCTGGTGCTCGGATCCGGCTCGGGTTCTGCATTGCCCCCGCCGAGGAAGAACCACAGCAGAGAACCGACGGCGATGAGTGCGATGATCGCGAGGATCCAGATGAGCGCGCGGCCCTTCTTCGACTGCTTCTCGTCGAGTTTCTTCTCCTCTGCGTTCTCCGCATCGAGCTCGCTGCCATTCGCCGCCTCGGCGCCGGCACCCGCGGCAGCGGCACCCGGGTAGACACGAGTCTCGTCGTTGGATGCCGTGACCGGCATCGCCTTCGTCGTCGGCACGGGTTCGGGGTTGTTGAAGACCTGGGTCAATGCCTCGGAGGCGGCGCTGCCCAGACGCATCTGCGGCAGAATCTCCTCTGCACCGGCAACATCGCCTGCGGCCAGCGCATCGGCGGCTCGGGACACGGCCATGGCGTCAGAGGGCCTGCGTTCGGGCTTCTTCTCCAGCAGGCAGTCGACGAAGCGGCGCAGCGGTTCGGACACCGTGTCCGGCAGCGGTGGATGCTGCTGGTTGACCTGGGCGATGGCGATCGCGACCTGCGAGTCACCGGTGAACGGACGTTGCCCGGCAAGTGCCTCATAGGCGATGATGCCCAGGGCGTAGAGGTCTGAGCCGGGGCCCGAGCCCTTTCCTGTGGCCTGCTCTGGTGCCAGGTACTGGGCGGTGCCCATGACCTGTCCGGTCTTTGTCAGCGGAGCCTGGTCGGTGACGCGGGCGATGCCGAAGTCCGTGATCTTGACCCGGAAGTCCGGAGTCATGAGGATATTGCCGGGCTTGATGTCGCGGTGGATGACTCCGACCTTGTGCGCCGCTCCCAGCGCCTGAGCGGACTGGGAGACGATGCTCAGAGTGTCCGTCTCCGACAGCGGTGCACTGCGTTCGATGATCGCTGACAGCGCCTCACCCGGCACGTACTCCATGACCAGGTACGGTGAACCGCCCTCGTCGCCGTAGTCGAAGACTCCGGCGATTCCGGGGTCGGAGGCGCGTCCCATGTTCTGCGCCTCGGCGCGGAACCGGGCGAGGAACGTGGTGTCGGAGAGGTATTCGTCCTTGAGGATCTTGGCTGCGACTTCACGTCCGAGCACGGAGTCCGTGCCCTTCCAGACCTCGCCCATACCGCCCACGGCGATTCGGGATGTGAGCGTGTATCGGTTTCCCAACACGGTGCCTTCGACGGGTCTCATTTTTCGACCACCGCTTCCATCATGTTCTTGGCGATCGGTCCTGCGACCGTCGCTCCATAAGCTTCGTTACCCGCATTGCCGCCGTTCTCCACGACGACCGCCACTGCGATCTTCGGATCATCGGCTGGGGCAAATGAAATGAACCAGGCGTGCGGGGCCGCGCCAGGTCCGTGCTGCGCTGTACCGGTCTTCGCCGCGACCTTCGTGCCGCCCATCTTGGCCACGGAGGCGGTTCCGTTCTCGACCACGCCTTCCATCATCGTGGTCAGCTGATCCGCGGTCTTACCTGAGACTGGCCGGGACTTCTCCGCCGGACGCATCTCCTTGATGGGTTCGAGAGTGTTCGCGTTCAGCACCCGGTCGACAAGCTGCGGCTTCATCATCTTGCCGCCGTTGGCGATTCCCGCTGTCATCATCGCCATCTGCATCGGCGTGGACCTGACCTCGTACTGACCCAGCGAAGACTGTGCCAGCTGTGGTGGATTGAGGTCATCGGGGAACGTTGAGGGGCTGACCTTCAGCGGAATCTCCATGTCCTGGCCGAAGCCGAACTTCTCCGCCTGGTCCCGAATCGCGTCCTGACCCAAGTCCATGCCGAGTGAGGCGAACGAGGTGTTGCAGGATTCGGCGAGTGAGTCTGCCAGAGACGGTTTTCCGCCATTGCGGCAGGCGCCCGGATGGGAGTTGCCGATTGTGGAAGTGGTCTGGGGCAGGTCGAGCTTCGCCGGACCATTCAGGGTCGAATCCGGTTTGTAGTCGCCTGATTCCAGTGCGGCCGCGGCCACGAGGACCTTGAACGTGGAGCCCGGTGGGTACAGGTTGCCGCCGATGGCCCGGTTGTAGGCAGGCTTGCCCTCAGCATTGTTGAGAGTCTCAAAGGCGGACAGTGCCTTCTCGGAGTCATGGCTGGCAATGGGGTTGGGATCCCAGCCCGGCGTCGAGGCCATGGCGAGGATCTTGCCCGTCTTCGGGTCGATCGCGACGGCCGCACCGTTCTGATTGCCCAGTCCGTCCCACGCAGCCTGCTGCACCTTCGGGTCGATCGTGAGCTCCACGGCCGCCCCACGAGGCTGTTCGCCCGTGAAGAGGCTGCCGACCTTGTCGTAGAACAGGGCGTCGGAGTCGCCGGAGAGGTAGTCCCCGGTCGCGCGCTCCATGCCGGAAGCCCCCGAGACGATTGAGTAGTACCCGGTCATCGAGGCGTACGCGCGGGGGTCGAGGCCCTCCGCGCCGTACTTGCGCTGGTACTTGTATTTGTCGTCGACGGGTTCGGAGTAGGCGATCGGCTTGCCGTCGACGAGGATCGGACCGCGGTCGCGAGCCAACTGGTCGAGGACCCGCCGGTTGTTGAGCGAGTTGTTGTTCAGCGAGTCGGCGGTTACGAACTGGATCCAGCTGGTGGAGGAGAACAGAAGGGCGAACATGACGAACCCGACGATGCTGATGTGTGTCAACGGCTTCTTCATCGTTCACCTCCGGTAGTGCCCAAGTTGGTTGTCGGGTCCTCATCGGACCCGGTTGCTGTGAGGTCGGCGGCGCCGAGATTCGTCGTCGGAGCCTCATCGCTGGTGGCGCGTTCGGTCGCGAGTTCGCCGGCAGCGTGTTCGCGTGCCCCTTCGACGCGTTTCGTATCGTTGCGGTTCTCAGATCTCCTCGCCGAGGTGGCGGAGGCTTCGGGGTCTTCCGTGATCTTGAGGACGCCGGTGTGGAATTCCTCCACCGGACGCCGAGCATTGTCGGAGATGCGCAGCAGCAGGGCGATGATCATCCAGTTGGCGACCAGAGACGATCCGCCTTGGGCGAGGAACGGCGTGGTCAGACCCGTGAGTGGGATGAGGCGGGTGACACCGCCGACGACGACGAAGACCTGCAGAGCGATCGTGAAGCTTAAGCCCGTGGCCAGCAGGGTGCCGAAGCCGTCGCGCAGCTGCTGCGCGGTCTTGATGCCGCGCTGGAAGATGAAGAGGTAGCAGAGCAGGATGACGAAGAGTCCGGCCATGCCCAGTTCTTCGCCGAGGCTGGCGTAGATGAAGTCAGACTCCGCATAGGGGACCATATTCGGTCTGCCCTCGCCGAATCCGGTTCCGGTCAGGCCACCGTTGGACATGCCGAACAGGCCCTGGACCAGCTGGTATGAGCCACCGGGGGCCTTGTTGTACTCCTCAGAGGTGAGCGCATGGAGCCAACCGTCCACGCGCTGTTGGACATGGGAGAAGAGTAAGGTCGCGGCGACCGCGCCAGCGGCGAAGAAACCGAGGCCGAGAATGATCCAGGAGACCTTGCTGGTTGCGACGTAGAGCATGGCGACGAACAGGCCGAAGAACAGAAGTGAAGTGCCCAGGTCCTTCTCGAAGACGAGGATGCCGACGCTGGCCACCCAGGCGATGACGATGGGGCCGAAGTCGCGCAGGCGCGGGAATCGGATGCCGAGGATCTTGGGTCCGGCCAAGACCAATTGGTCACGGTAGGACACGAGGTAGCCGGCGAAGAAGATCGCCAGCAGGATCTTCGCAATCTCACCGGGCTGGAAAGACATTGTTTCGGTGCCGATCCAGATGCGGGCACCGTTGACGGTCTTACCCAGGCCCGGGATGAGCGGAAGCATGAGGAAGATCAGCGCGGCGAAGCCGGACACGAAGGTGTAGCGGCGCAACCACCGGTGGTCGGTGAGGAAGAAGAGGATGCCGACAGCCAGCCCCACACCCAGAGTCATCCAGATCAGCTGCGTCATTCCGCTGTTGAGATACTCAGGCCGGCCGAGGTCGACACGGTAGATCATCGCCAGGCCGAGGCCGTTGAGCAGGACCGCAATAGGGACGAGGACAGGGTCGGCGTACTTGGCCTTCCACCACACGACGACGTGGAGGATGAGACCGAGCGCGGCCAACCACGCCGCGTACTGGTAGACGTTCGCGGGGATCGTGTCCTCGGTGCCGAGTCCCACGAGCGCGTAAGCGCTGGTGGATACCGCGATCGCGAGGATCAGGAGGCCGAGTTCAGCCAGGCGATAAGGCCGTGGCCGCGCGCCTTGGTTGGGGTTCTCGGACATTACTGTGACTCCTCAGTGATGGCATCACTGGGAGCGACCGATTGGGAACTCGGTGGTGACGGTGCCGGATCGCTGGGGCTCGTAGAGTCCTCGACATTGCCCGAGACTGTGCCGGACTTGTCGGCTTCCTGACGCAGGTTCTCAATGATGCGCTCGGCTTCGTCGCGGGAATCGGCCTGGATGGAGCTGCGCAGACGGTCCTGTGAAAAGCGGTTGAGGGTGCCGACTTCGATGTCGGTGGTGTCCTCGAGCCTGCTGAGTTCGATGGGTCCCAACGTGGTGTCAAGACCCCGGTAGAGGGTGACCTTCCCATCGAGATTCGTCAGGTAGTAGTGGTTGTTCATGTAGTTGTAGGCGAAGAATCCGCCGACGGCGATAGCGACGATGACGATGGCGGCGATGATCCAACCCAGGTAGGACCGCTTTTCCACCTCGTCGTCGTCAGCGTCGAGGTCATCCTCCTCGGTGGCTTCGTCCCTGTCGGGCGACTCCGCGTCAGTGCGCTGGGAGGGTGAGACCACCTCGGCGGTGGGCTCCTGCTTTTCGGAATCGGACACCGCCTGCAGAGGCACGGTGTCGGTGGGGATGTCGCCGTTGCCGTAGTGGGGCTGGGTCTCGGCGGCGTCTTCGTCGGTGCCAGCGTCAGCGTCGGTGTTCATGCCGATCATGGCGTACTTCGGGTTGAGGTGGA
Organism: Brevibacterium sp. FME37; assembly: GCF_014897485.1. NCBI lineage: Bacteria > Bacillati > Actinomycetota > Actinomycetes > Micrococcales > Brevibacteriaceae > Brevibacterium > Brevibacterium sp. FME37. The sequence continues at coordinate 241,035 of NZ_JABUYE010000003.1, read as the reverse complement.
CAGAGCCCACGGAACTGCCCTGCACGGTGTCGACGGTGCCCTCTAGAACGTCACCGATGACGACGGTGACGTTGTCGGCGCCGCCTCCGGCCAAAGCCAGATCAATGAGCTGACGGCAGCATTCGTCGGGGTCGGAGACCTCGGCGAGGATGCGGGCGATGTCATCAACGTCGGCGAAGCCGGTCAGACCGTCCGAACAGAGCATCCAGCGGTCGCCGACGTGGGCTTCGCGCAGGGTGAGGTCGAGATCAGGGGAGGCTCCGACGTCGCCGAGGACCTTCATGACGACCGAACGCTGCGGGTGGGTCTCTGCCTCATCAGGGGTGATGCGGCCTTCGTCGACGAGCATCTGGACGAACGTGTGGTCGTGGGTGACTGTCTGCAGCTCGCCGTCGCGCAGCACATAGCCGCGGGAGTCACCGATGTGAGCCAATGCGAAACGATTGCCGGGAGCTCGCAGGAGAGCGGTGACCGTAGTGCCCATGCCGGCGAGCTCGGGCTGTTCGGCGACACCGCGGCAGATACGGTCATTGGCTTCGAGGATCGAGGTGCGCAGGATCTCCAGAGCGTCTTCGCCGCTGGGTTCACGATCGAGGTCGGCCAGTCGGGACACGGTGATCGCCGAGGCGACATCGCCACCTGCGTGGCCGCCCATTCCGTCTGCGATGAGCAAGAAGTTCGGACCCGCGTAACCGGAGTCCTGGTTGTTCTTACGCACCAGCCCGGTGTGAGACCGGGCTGCTGAACGGAGGGTGATGGTACCGTCGGTCGTCACGATTGGGTCTCCAGCGTCGTATGGCCGATGGTGATCTGGGTGCCGATCCGCAGGCTGATTGGCGAATGCATGGGCGAGCCGTCGACGATCGTCCCGTTCGTCGAGCCCAGGTCTTCGAGGACCCAGGAGCCGTTGGAGGCCACGATTCGTGCGTGATGGCTGGAGGCGAAGTCGTCACTGATGACGATCGTATTGTCCGGTGCGCGCCCGAAGGTCACGGGTGCCCCCGAGAGCGTGACCAAGGTTCCGGCCAAAGGCCCACCGGTGACCCGGATGGCACCCGGATGAGCGTGTTGCTGCACAGGGGCTGGCGCGGGTGTCGGGGCAGGTCTGCTCGGGGCAGGACTCGGTGCTGCCTTGCGGGACGCCTTGCCGCCTCGGCGAGATTTTCTGGGGCCTTTCTTGGCACCGAAGATATCGCGTTTGAGGACACCGGCCACGCCGAGGACGAAGAGCCAGAGGATGATGAAGAAGGCGAACCGGAAGACGGTGACGGTGAACTCGCTCACTGGGCGTCCTGTTCGATCTCGTGGTAGCGCACCTCTGCGTCTCCGGCCATGAGGACATCACCGTCGGAGAGGTTCGCCGAGGTGAGCTTGCGTCCGCGCAGAAGTGTTCCGTTGGTCGATCCGAGGTCGCTGGCGACCGAATGATCGCGTTCGACGGTGATTTCGAAGTGCCGGCGTGAGACACCCGGATCGTCGATGACGTAGTCGGAGCTGGAGGAGGAGCGTCCGAAGACGTTCGTGCCCTGGCGCAGTTCGTAGTCCTGACCGTGGATGGTCACGTTCGCGACTATCGAGCGAGACCTCGAGGGAGCCGCCTGTCGCACTGGTGCCGAGGCCGGTCGGCTTGTGGCCGTTGGTCGGGCCGGCGCAGGTTCAGGGGTGCGCCTGGGTGCGACCGGACGGGAACCGGAGCTGGCCTGCCCTTCGCCCACGATGTTGTGCGAGCGCGACACGGGGTCATAACCACCGCGGTTGGCCGGTTGGGCCGCAGGAGAACCATCGGGACGCTGAGTACTGGAGACGACACGGTACATTCCCGTGTCGAGGTCTTCCGCTTCGACGAATTCGACGGAGACGGGTCCGACGAAGCTGTAGGCCTGCTCCACTGCGTGATCGCCGATCACCTGGCGCAGGTCGGAGCGAAGTTCGTTCTCGAGGCCCGAGAGCCGGTCGAAATCTGTGGGAGACAGCTCAATGCTGTAGTGGTTCGCCGTCAGTGTCCGTCCGCGTGAAACTACCGCAGCCTTGTTATCGGCTTCGCGTCGCAGAGAACCAGCCAGTTCGACCGGTTCCACCTGAGAGCGGAACGCTTTGGCGAAGGCGCCGTTGACGACATTCTCCAATCCTTTCTCGAAACGATCGAGAATCCCCATGGCACCTCCTCATCCAGGTGTCGTGCGCGTGACGAACCGTTCGCCACCAGCCCGGACTAAGAGTCCGGACGAGTCTGTATCAGTGAATCCGCCCTCGGAAAACGACACCGAGAAGGAGACACCAACACCCAATCCTAACGCGGTGAAGCTCTCAACTCACGTCACTAGGTTTTTCGGGACCGAGGTCTGCACGGATTCCCGGCAGTCGTCCAGCTTAGGGAAGGTCACTGAGTACTCCATGAGCCGCTGACGAGCGGGGATGAGTTCTGGGTCACCTGCGATGCGGGTATTCGGGACAGCGAATGTGAACGTCGACACGTTTTGGGCGTTTCGGGTGACCTCGGTTTCATTCTTCCCGGCCGCGATGCTAGAGTTTTCTCTTGTTCGCGCGAGTGGCGGAATTGGTAGACGCGCTGGCTTCAGGTGCCAGTGATCGCAAGGTCGTGGGGGTTCAAGTCCCCCCTCGCGCACAGTGAACAACAGCCCTTCACCGGGACCCTTCGGGGCCGAGGTGGAGGGCTGTTTCGTGTGTGGAAGTGTTCGGAGGCCTGGACCGGGGTCAGCTTCCCGAGCGTCGGGACAGTTCCTCGACGTTGATTCCGCGCAGACGGCAGAATTCGCCGAGGCGGCCCCGCGTGAGCAGGTCTGTGCGGGTGAGGTCTTCTGCCGTCTTGGCTCCGAGCAGGGCGAATAGCGCCCTGGTCTGAGACTGCCACGTGTTCACCACTTCAACGAGACGGTCCGCGCCTCCATCGAGCACGGCCTGGAGGAACGTGCCGGCAACCCCGACGGCCCGCGCACCGCAGGCAAGGGCCTTGACGACGTCATAGGGGTTGCGCACCCCGCCGGAGGCGAGGAGCACGGGCCCCTGGTCGGGGGAATCGAGCAGGCAGGCCAGGGCGGATTGGCCGAATCCGGAGAGCATCGAGAAGTCCTCGGCGCCGGCGCGGTCATTCTCGATACGGAGGAAGTCCGTGCCGCCGGCGCCGCTGACATCGGCGAAGCGCACGTCGATCGAAGCCAGCAGCTCCAGCGTGCGACGGCTGAGCCCGAATCCGACCTCCTTGACGATGACCGGCACGGGGCAGGATGCGACGATCTGTTCGAGCCCGTGTGCCCATTCGGAGAAGTCGCGGGTGCCCTCGGACATCGCGGTCTCCTGCACCGGGTTGATATGGATCTGAAGGGCGTCTGCCTGCAGCAGGTAGACGGCACGGCGGGCATCCTCGGCGCTGCGACCAGCACCGAGGTTGGCCATGACGAAGCCGTTCGGGTTCTCCTCGCGGATGATCGTGAAGCCCTTCGCCGCGTCCGAATCGTCGAGAGCCACGCTCATCGAACCGCAGGCCATCGGCAGCCCGGTCTTGGCGGCCGCGATCGCAAGGTTGCGGTTGATCGCCGCCGTCGTGTCGGTGCCTCCGGTCATACCATTGACATAGAAGGGCGTCGGCCAGGTCCACTCGCCGAGGCGGACGCTGAGGTCGACCCGTTCCGGGTTCGTACCTCCGAGGGCATGGTGGATGAACTCGAGATCGTCGAAATCGGTGCGCCGCGGCGCTTCGGACTGCTGCTCGGAGGCCAGCCGGACGTGATCGTCCTTGCGTGTCGCGCGGGCGGAACGGGCCTGGGGACTCTCAGAAGTCATCGATGCTGCCTTCGGGTCGGTGCGGGGTCAGGCTGAGCCGGCGGATGCCGTGGCGCTCCCACTCGCGGAGGATGTCGATCGTGGGCAGTTCGGCGTCGGAGAGGGCGATGCCGCAGTCTCCTCCGCCGGCGCCTGAGGGTTTGGCCGCGGCACCGTAGGTTTCGGCGATATCGCACAGCGCGGCCAGCTGTTCGGTCTCGATCTGGCTGCCGGAGGACTCGCCGAGTCGCTGCAGCAGTCGGCGTGCCTGCCGGATGCGGTCGAGGGCGCCGATCGCATCATCCTCGTCGAAGGCGGCGACGAGTGCATTGACCGCGAGCCGGCTCTCGTCGGTGAACGACTCGAAGGGACGCGCCTTCTCCCTGCCCGGGGTGTGCACGCGCTTGACGAGATGGTCAGTCGAGGCCGGGGAACCGGTCCAGCCGACGAGCAGGTGCAGGGAGTCAGGTGGGCTGACGCGGGTGGCCCCTGACCCAAGCCATTCGCTGCAGTGCAGCGCCGAGGCGACTCCGTGGACTTCGCGGTGGAGTTTCAGGGCCGCGCGGTCGGGTGAAGAGTAGCGGATCCACCCTCCGAAGGTGCTCGCTGCGAGATCCCCGCCCGAGGCGTTGGGAGAGATGGCGATCGTGGCCAGAACAGCGAGCTTATAGCGTTCGGTCCGAGTCAAGCCCAATGTGTAGAACTCGTCGAGGGCGGCGATCGTGGCAGTCGTGACCGCGGCCGAAGAGCCGAGACCGAATTTCCGTCCGCTGGCATCGTCGAGCTCGCTGGAGATATCGAGGTCGAAGTACCGCGGCGGTGTCCCCATCTCTGCCCGCAGCTCTTCGACGACCGAGATCGCAGCGAGCACATAGTCTGTGGGCCGGTGGTCGAGCACGATGCTCTGGCTGTCTGCCTCGCGGAACCAGACCAGCGGGGTCTGACCGTATTCGCTGGAGTGGATGCGGCCGGCATCTCGGCTTTCGGTGAGCCGGACGGTGATATACCGGTCCACGGCGACGAGCACGGCGGGTTGGCCGGGTTCGACGACGGCGTATTCGCCGGCGACGAAGAGCTTGCCTGGTGCACGCGTCTCGATCATGAGATCCCCTCTGTCGCTGCGGGCACCTCGGAACCCTCGGGCAGCGGATGGGCTCCCGGTCCGGGGCCGACGATTCGGAGCTCACCGAGTCCGTCGAGGGCCTCAGCCACGGCCTCGGCGTTCTCTGGTCGTACGAGGACGATGACATTGGGCCCTGCATCTGCTGTGGAGTAGGCCTCAAGTCCGTTCTCGCGTAACTTCTCGACCGCGTCGAAGATGGCCACGCTCTGAGGCCGGAGGAACCGGATGGGCGGACTCGTCGACTGAATGAGAGCATGCATTCTCAGTGCATGCGACTCCGTGATCTCACCAATTCTCGTGAAATCGCCATCTCGACAGGCGTCGATCATTGCCGCCAGGCTGTCCTCGGTCGAACTCACCCAGGCATCGTAGAAGGGAGAGGTGGCGGCGGTCAGGCGCATGGCTGCGCGACTCGACACCGGTTTTCGACCCCGGTCAACGGTGACGACCACCATCCGCATATCCGGTGCGTCGACGGGCTCGGCGTACGAAGCCTGATCATCACCCGCGTGCCACACGGCCACCCCGGGCACGACGGAGCGGCAGGCCGAGCCCGAGCCGAGCCGGGCGAGCCGGCTGAGAGCGCGGGTGTCGAGGTCGAGCTCGAAGGCAGCGGCGGCCGCAGTCGCAAGGGCGGCGAACCCGGATGCAGATGAAGCGAGGCCAGCTCCCGTGGGCACGGAGTTGCGCGAGCGAACGATCACCGGCTGCTCGGAGCCTGCGAGGGAACGGACGTGGTCGAGAAACGCGGTAGTGCGTCGTGTCTGCTCCTCGTCGGCGGGTTGGCCGTCGAGTTCCAAGCTGTCGGCATCACCGGCAGGATTCGGCACGACCGTGGTCGTCGTTTCGAAGGCGTCGAGCGTCATCGACAGGCTGCCCGCCGCCGGGAGAATGCGGGACTCGTCGCGCTTGCCCCAGTATTTGATGAGGGCGATGTTCGGATAGGCGCGGGCGGTTGTGGTTCTCATGTCGTGGATACCTCCGTTGTCCAGGTGCGCGGTGCTCCGGCGGTGCGAAGCGCGAGCGCCAAGCGTTCGGCCTGTTCGTCCGAGTCGGCGAGAGCGAGGACGCAGCCACCGAGGCCGCCTCCGGTGAGTTTGGCGCCGTGCGCTCCGGCTCCAAGGGCTGCCTCGACGAGCGCATCGAGGGCCGGGCTGCTGACTCCGATGCTCCTCAGCAGCTTGTGTGCGTCGAGCATTCGCGACCCGAGCGTGGCGCGGTCGCCGGACCGAACGTCATCGACCGCGTGCTCCGTGAGTTCCGCGAGGTGGGAGATCGCGGTCTCAACGATCTTCGGCTGTGCGGCGCGAAGTTCGCGAACCCCGGCGACCGCCTCGGCGGTGGAGCCTTGCAGGCCGGAGTCTGCGACCACGAAGATCAGTCGCCTGCCGACGTCGATCGCTGCGGCCCGACCGCTTTGGAACCTGATGGGCACCTGAGATGCGACAGTCCATGCATCGATTCCGCTGGGGCGACCGTGCGCAACAGATTCCGCCCTCGCCACGACGGCGTGGAGAGCGTCACGGTCGAGGACCTTCCCACGGAGATCAGCCACTGCCCGTGCGATCGCGGTGGCAACTGCGGCGCTCGATCCAAGGCCGCGACTGTGGGGAATCGCACTGCGAATGCCGACCTGGACCTCGGCGGTCTCATCACCTGTGGCCTCGAGGGCCGCGCACAGTCCGGCGACCACGGGCCCCATCTGAGGTGGTGCCGCCTGGGCAGTGCCGGAGAACAATTGGCTGTCGATGCGCGTCTCCCGACCAGGGGTGAGGCGGATGTCGGCCTGTGCCCCGAGTCCGTGAAGAGGGACGGCGAGTGCAGGGGCTCCGTAGACCACGGCGTGTTCGCCGAAGAGTATCGCCTTTGCATGGGCGTGGCCCTCTGCTGGATTTCCGAGCCCAGCGCCTCGCGCATTGGAGGTGGCGCTTGGGTCGGTTGGAGAGGAATTGTGCATGCGGCGCGAAGTCAGGGGGTGTCGTCGCGGTCGAGGTCGATCGCTGATGACCTCGTGCAAGGGGCGTGATTCTGTGTTTCGGTCATGGTTGTTCCATCCTATGCCGTAATCCGGTTCTGCTGCCGGGCGAGGGCACGGAGACGAGACCGGCGACGGAAACCGCCTATGCCTGTCCGAGCAGACTGCTGAGTACCAGCCCGATCAGCAAGGAGGCTGACCGGATATGGACCATCTCTGAGGAGCTGACCGGGGTGGGGTTGTCGGTGAAGTGAGAAATCGCCCTGAGTCCTGGGCGCACAGTCTGCCGAGGTCAATCCTGACAGCGCTCGCCAGCACAGCCGTCGGCCTCGTGCTCGCCGGTGAGCACAGACACCGGTGCGGCGCAGCAGGCATCCCCGCGCCATGCTTCGATGCCCTCTCTGATGGCGAAGACGGCGATCACGAGAGCAGCGACGGAGTCCGCCCATGCCCACCCGAGGATGCTGTTGAGCAGCAATCCTGCGAGCAGAGCGGCAGAGAGATACGTGCAGATCAAGGTCTGTTTGGAATCTGCGATCGCCGAGGCGGACCCGAGTTCGCGACCCGTGCGACGTTCGAACCAGCTGAGGAACGGCATGACGAGAAGGCTCAGCGCGGCGATGACGACGCCGACGGTGGAATGCTCTGGATCGCGCCAACCGGTCAGGGAGGCGATCGCATCGACGCTGACGTAGATTGCCAGGGCGAAGAAGGACACCGCGATCACGCGCAGGGCCGTCTTCTCCCTCCGCTCGGGGTCGGGCGCTGCGAATTGCCATGCCACGGCTGCCGCGGAGAGGACTTCGACGATCGAGTCGAGCCCGAACCCGATGAGAGCCGCCGACGAGGCTGCCCCACCTGCGATGAGAGCCACAACGGCTTCGATGACGTTCCAAGTGATGGTGATGGCCACGACGATCCTGATGCGTCGACGCAGAACCTGTACGCGTGGTGGAGCTATGGGAACAGCCGTGTTGCTCACGCCTTGGTCCCACTGTCATGGTCCTCGGCAGGTTCGCGATCGCAGCAGCCGGGCACGGTGCAGGAGGGGTTGAGGCAGGGGGCGCTCTCGTCGACTGCGAGAGTGACGTCGAGCAGACTGTTGAGGGCCGAGCTGATGTGGGGATCCGCGATCTCGTATCTGGTCTGTCGCCCCTCAGCCTCGGCAACAACTATTCCGCATCCGCGCAGACAGGCGAGATGATTTGAGACGTTCGTCCTGGTCAGATCCAGATCGCGCGCGAGCTGCGCAGGATATCTGGGAAAGTCCAACAGCGAGAGCAGGATTCGCGAGCGGGTTGAATCGGCCATGGCTCGACCCAGACGGTTCATCACGTCGACGCGAGAAGCAATAGTCAGCATATACTGACCATACAGTATACGCTGACCTATATCGATAGGGCTGAACATATATGTTGGCCTGTTGGATCACCTTCCGGGTCGCATGACTGCAGAGAGCATGCGCAGCGGTCTGACTCCCGGATCGATGTCCGGGTGAGCGCATGCGCCCAGAAGTTCGAGGCGTCGATCAGGCAGCACGTCCTTTCGTGTATTGAGGGCAACCCGATAGAGCCACCCCTCGAGATTCGTCGGGACTCCGCGCTCTCGCCACACATCCACGCCGCGTTCGGGAGCCGAGCTCAGGGCTGTACCCAGTGACCGTCTATATAGGAGACTGCCGCCGCTCTGACCTCGACGACTCCATAGCTGGTCCCGGGGAACTTCTCTGCCCAGGCCAGGGCCGCGTCTCGGCTCTCGACGTCGATGACGAAGACTCCGGCCAGCGCCTCCTTCGTTGCTGCGAAGGGACCGTCCTCGATGACGACACAGCCACCTCGGCGAGTGATGGTTGTCGTCTTTGCCTGCGGTTCGAGCATCTCGGCGGCGACGAAGACTCCTGCGGAGTAGAGAGCATCGGCGTAGTCGGACATCAGCTTCTGCATCTCTTCGATCACCTCGGGGGAGGGCTGGTGGCCGACTTCGTGGGGTTCGGGTGCGTGGAAGACCAGTGAGCAGCGCATTGTTTCGCTCCGTTCATCTCATGTGCGACCGCGTTTCGGTCGCTCATCATTGAGACGACTGAGTACACGTCGATTCGACACGTTGAGGACTATTATTACCGGAATTCACCTGTTGCGCGAGAGCCTCAGCGCTTTGCAATCGTGCGCCGCAGCAGAGGAGTCACGCGATACTCCACCATCTGCTTCATCGAGACCAGAGTTCGTGTGCGTTCTGGTGGGGCTGGCGCCGGACCCACGGTCGCGGCCGCGTCCATCCTTCGCAGTACTGTTGAGGCATGACCAACCCAGCCACCGACATGCCTGAATGGTGCGTGATCGGACGTGCTCCCGACAGCGCCCTCGGCGGCGTGCGGGGTATGGGGTCGAAGATCGCCGTCGTCGACCTCGACGGTGCCCGACAGCGGATCGGCAGCCACCACCTCGGCGCCGATGAGCTGCCCAGGTTCGTGCGCGAATGTGAAGCACAGGGGCGGCCGAGGTGGGTCTTCAGTGACACTCCGAACTGGTACCCAGCCCTGCTGGCTGCCGGTGTGCAGATCGAACGCTGCTATGACCTGCGGCTGGCCCACGCGATCCTCATGCGCTCGGAACTCGTGAGCGACCGCAGCGACGTCGCCGGCGCCGAAGAATGGGACGCGGGCCCAGTGAGCGCACCGACCGCGCCGGAGGCGGAGGCACTGTTCGAGGTCACCGAGCGACGCAGCCACATCAAAACGGTCCCGCACGACATCGAGTCTGCGCTGGCCGAATTCGCACGTCAGTCCACGGCCCTGCAGACTGCCTCCGATCCTGGTCGGCTGCGTCTGCTGCTGGCCGCGGAGTCCGCCGGTGGGCTGGTGGCCGCAGAGATGCAGGCGGCCGGGGTGCCCTGGGACGTTGCCGAACACGACCGCATCCTCGCTGAGGAGCTCGGACCCCGTCCAGCCCGCGATGCGAAGCCGGCCAAGATGCTCGCCGTCGCCGAGGAGGTGCGGACCGCTCTGGATGATCCGCGGGCAAATCTGGACTCCCACGTCAAACTCCTCCACTCTTTGCACAGTGCCGGAATCAACGTCGCCTCGACCTCGAAATGGGAGCTCGAACAGAGCGAACACCCGGCCATCGCACCCCTGCTGCAGTACAAGAAGCAGTCTCGTCTGCTCTCTGCCAATGGTTGGCATTGGCTCGACGAATGGGTCAGCGAGGGTCGGTACCGTCCCGTCTACGTTCCCGGAGGCGTCGTCACCGGACGCTGGGCGGCCAGCGGTGGCGGGGCCCTGCAGATTCCCCGTCAGCTGCGGCCGGCACTGCGTGCGGACCCGGGGTGGCGTCTGGTCTCAGCCGATGTCGCCCAGCTGGAGCCACGCGCACTCGCCGCCATGTCCGGTGATCGGGCCATGGCCGAGGCCGGGCGTGGCCGTGACCTCTACTCGGGCCTCGTCGACGAAGGCATCGTCGCCACCCGGCAGGAAGCGAAGATCGCCGTGCTCGGCGCGATGTACGGTTCGACGACGGGTGACAGTGGTCGGCTCGTGCCCCGCCTGCGCACGAGTTTCCCCGCCGCAATGGGCCTGGTCGACTCCGCCGCCGAGGTGGGCGCGGCCGGAGGCGTCGTGTCCACATGGCTGGGTCGAACCTCTCCGGTGCCAGGCGAAGGCTGGCGACGAGTCCAGTCCGCGGCCAACCAGTTCGACGCCACACCGGCGGATGAGAACCGGGCCCGTCGTGCCGCCGGTGATCAAGGCCGCTTCACCCGCAACTTCGTTGTTCAAGGCACCGCCGCCGAATGGGCGTTGGCCTGGTTGGCCGACCTGAGACTGCGGTTGTCACAGCTGCCGAGCGTCGATGACGGGAACCCGGGCACCGCGTCGGCGGGGGAGCCGGTGGGTCACGTGGCCGCAGCATCGGGACCGGTGTTCTCCCGGCGGGCTCACCTGGTGTTCTTCCTTCACGATGAGGTCATCGTGCACGCACCGGCCCAGCAGGCCGAAGCCGCGGCGGAAGCGATCAGGGAAGCGGCCGCCTCGGCGGGGAAGCTCCTATTCGGCAATGCACCTGTCGACTTCCCCCTCGACCTCACGATCTCCGAGCGGGCCGCGAAGGACTAGGGGACGGCAAACGACTAGCGGGCGACGAACTGGCAGCGGACTGTGCAGGGACATCAGCTGTCGCAGAGATCACGGGTGGGCCCCGGAATACGCGACAGATAATCGGTGCTGCATGTAAAGTATCCGCGGCCCCGCAGCGGAGTCGCTACAGCACTCGGAGTCGCCACAGCACAGAGGAGTTTTCATGACCTTCACCGTCAAAGCACTGCAGAAGACCGGCCCTGACGAGCCCTTCCGCGTCGCGAACATCGAACGCCGCGATCCTCGGCCCGATGACGTGGTCATCGACATCAAGGCCGCCGGGATCTGCCACAGTGACATCCACACCATCCGCAATGAATGGGGTGAGGCGAGCTTCCCTCTGACCGTCGGCCACGAGATTGCCGGCGTCGTCGAAGCCGTCGGCAGTGATGTCACCGGTTGGAAGGTCGGCGACCGGGTGGGCGTAGGCTGCATGGTCGATTCCTGTGGCGAATGTGAAGAATGCCGCGCCGGACAGGAGCAGAACTGCCTCAACGGCAGCGTCGGAACCTACAACGCCCCTGACGTCGACGGCACCATCACCCAAGGCGGCTACGCCGAGAAAGTCGTCGTCAACGAGCGCTTCGTGTGCCGCATTCCCGACGCCCTCGATTTCGACGTCGCAGCCCCACTGCTCTGCGCCGGCATCACCACTTACGCTCCGCTCAACCGTTGGGGTGCAGGCGAAAGCAAGGACGGTGCACCCAAGAAGGTCGCCGTTCTGGGTCTCGGCGGACTCGGCCACATGGGTGTCCAGATCGCTGTCGCTATGGGGGCCGAGGTCACCGTCCTTTCCCGCACCCTGAATAAGGAGAAGGCGGCGCTCGAGCTCGGCGCGAAGCAGATGCTCGCCACGACAGACGATGACTTCTTCAGTCAGCACCGTGGAGAGTTCGACCTCATCCTCAACACGATCAGCGCCGGCATTCCCGTCGACAAATACCTGAGCCTGCTCAAGCCGCGCGGAGTCATGACCGTCGTCGGCCTGCCTCCGGAGAAGCAGCAGCTGTCCTTCGCCTCCGTCATCGGCGGCTCCAAGGTGCTGGCCGGATCGATGATCGGCGGCATCGCCGAGACCCAGGAGATGCTCGACTTCTGCGCGAAGCACGACATTGCGGCGAAGATCGAGACCGTCGGCATCGACGAGGCGGATGCGACCTACGAGCGCGTCGTCGCCGGCGACGTGTACTTCCGCGCCGTCATCGACACCGCGGACTTCGAGGGCGCCGAGGTGGTCGCGAACGCCTGATCGTCTCACCTAGGCGGTCACCGTTGGCCGGGGGTCGACGGGTGCGCAGAATACGAGGACTGCGGGAGACCGCAATGCATGTGCTGCCTTAAAGATGCACGGGTAGTCTGAATCGCATGACAGGCAGGCGTGGGCGGATGGGCGATGCGCCCCTTGTGCTGCTGATCCTCTATACCCTGTTCATCGGCTTCGTGACCTTGACCCCGATGCAGCTCGACACCGGCACTGCTGGCCCGATCGGCAGGCTGCTCCAGTTCTTCGCCGATCATCAGGTGACATCGTGGCTGACCTATACGCTCGTCGAAAAGTTGGCGAATGTCGCCATGTTCGTTCCGTTCGGGTTCCTGATCGCACTGCACAAGGGCCGCAGGCTCTGGTGGGTCGGCTGGGTGGCCGGCGCGGCGTTCACCTGCCTGATCGAGGGAACCCAGGCGACACTGCTCTCACCCACCCGCTACGCCACGATCAGCGACCTCATCACGAATACGCTCGGGGCCGGAATCGGTGCTGTCCTCGCGCTGGTCCTCATGATCCTGCTGCCCTCGCGAGGCGACCCGGACGAGACCGACCGCGTGGTGCGTTGAAGACGGGCGTCTCGGCGGCCTCAATCCTCAAGCTCGACGATCTCAGCTCACGTAGGTGTGCTCTTCGGATCCTCGTTTTCGAGGGCGCCGATGCACAGGTCGAGAGCCTCGCCGAGGTGGGCCTTCAGTTCGGGAGCGAGTGTGGAGACCATGAGTGCGGAGATCCTCTCGACCCGTTCGACGGCCTGATCGAGGGCCTCGCCTCCCTCGGTGGTCAGGGTCGTCGGCAGGGCCCTGCCTGTTTCGGCCTTCGTTGCACGCGTCACGAGACCACGGTCCTGCAAACTTCTCAACAGGGTGTTCATCGTCTGTCGGGTGACGAATGCCCCGCGGGCGAGTTCGGAGTTCGACGCTCCCGGGGACCGACGCAGCAGCTCGAGGCAGGCATACTGCGGGGTTGAGAGGCCCAAAGGCCGCAGTGTCTCGTCCATGCGTGAGCGCAGGACCGACTGCAGGTGCTTGAGCTGGTAGCCGATCATCGCTTCGAGGGCGCCGGGAGCAATTGACTCTTGACTCATGTAAGTATTCTGACATACATTGATTATGTCAGCACACTGACATTGGAAGCAGGAACAGGAGATTGGAGCGATCATGACAGTGACAGGACCGGATTTCCTTGCACTTCAAGTACGAGACCTTGAGAAGGCGGCCGAATTCTACGAAACGCAGATCGGACTCAAGCGGGCGCCGACAGCGCCTCCCGGTGCAGTTCTCTTCGCCACCTCACCGATACCATTCGCCGTCCGTGAGCCTCTGCCCGATGTTGATCTCGACTCGGTCGAGCGACCAGGCACCGGAGTCGCACTGTGGTTCAGCTGCGATGACTCACAGGCACTGCACGATAGTCTCGCCGCCTCAGGCATCGAGATTCTGCGTGCGCCCGCGCCGAGCCCCTTCGGGCTGACCTTCACCTTCGTCGATCCTGAAGGTTATGCGGTGACGGTCCACAACGCGAGCTGAGCTCTACTTCTCGCGATCGCCCAAGCTGTCGCCGAAGTCATCGTCGGCACCATCGTCTGAATTGTCGTCCGTGGTGTCGTCGGAGTCGTCGTCCGAACTGGAGAAGTGCGGAATCCAGCAGGAGACACGTGCAGCGTAGTCGTCGTACTCGGCGCCGAAGCGCTGACGCAGGTCGGCTTCCTCGTGCGGTCGGATCAGCCAGTTCCACAGCAGGGATCCGACCAGGGCGTAGACGATGACCATCCAGGAGCCGATGAAGATGCCGATCGCCACACCCTGGCCGATGCCGGCGATCGCCATCGGGTTCCGGACGAAGGCGTAGGGGCCACGGACGACGAGGTGGTTCGCCATCGCGGCAGGCAACGGCGTACCCGAACCGAAGTTCGCCACGGCCCGCGCCGACCACACGCCCAGGACGCTGAAGAGGGCAAGAAGGGCGAAGCCGGCCACGAGCACGAGGATCGGGAACTTCACCGCCAGGTTCCAGCGGTCTTCGAAGGAATTGATGATCGCGGGCAGGACCACGAGGAACACACCCCAGAAGATCACCAGTTGGATCGTGGTCCGCACCAGCAGCTGGCCGCGGATGCGGGTGTGCGAGCTGCGGAAGGCGAACGGACCGGCAATGAGCCGATCAGACGGAATCTTGCCGAGGATCATGAGTGTCCCGGCGATGACGCTGCCGAGTGCGGCGGTCACCATGAGGACTGCGCCCAGTCCCGCCTCGGTGGTCACGGTGGCATAGATGACCATGAAGACCGCGACGAGGGTGGTCCAGGAGGCGGCGATCCACACGGCCCAGCGGAAGTTGAGGGCTGCCAGGGCAGAGCCGATGACGAAGAGCGGGATGTCGATGATGGAGACGAGCAGCGGGTCGAGGCCGCCCAGTGTCGCATCGCACAGTGCAGGCAGAGTGATGACTCCGAGCCACCAGGCGGCTCCTGCAAGGGCCTGGAGGGCGAAGTACATTCTGCCGTGGAAGATTCGCAGCGGCTTGTCCGGCGTATGGCGTTTGTTGTGCCTGATCCCGGTGACCGGCTTCTTGTCGGTAGGGCTCATGCGAACGCCGTCCCTCGGAAGCACACGGACGTGGGTCCGCCGACCCAGACTTCACCGTCTTCCTGGGAGATCGAGATGACTCCGGCTCGTCCCAGCACTGTGCCCTGGGTGACGGTGTACTTCGACGGTGCCAGGCTCGAACCGATGAGCCATTGCGCGACCGAAGCGTTGAGGCTGCCCGTCACAGGATCTTCGGCGACCCCTGCGCCGGGGACGAATGCACGGATCTCGTACTCATGGTCGCTGTCGTCGGGGTGGGAGCCCAGCACGCCGAGTTTGATGTCGGGAATCTGCGAGAAGTCGGGCTTGAGGCCCAGGACCTGCTGCGCACTCGTCAGTCTCACCGCTGCCCAGCCGGGTCCGTTGTCGACCCATTGGTGACCGAGGATCTCGGCGCGCTCGATGTGGAGTGCTGCGGCGATCTGCTCGACTAAGCCTTCGTCGAGGTCGCCGGTGCGAATCGGGTCGGGAGCGGCGAAAGATAAGGTCTGGCCACCTCGGCGAAGGTTGACGAGCCCGGCACCGCACTCCTGGACCACTGTTCCCTCGTTGCGAGGAATGCCTCCGGCCTCGAGCCATGCGGCCGCCGAGCCGAGGGTGGGGTGGCCTGCGAAGGGGAGCTCACGGGCAGGTGTGAAGATTCGCAGGCGGTAATCGGCGCGAGGGTCACTGGGTGGGAGGACGAAGGTGGTCTCCGAGAGGTTCGTCCAATTCGCGATCCGAGCCATGTCCTCATCGGTCAGCCCGTCAGCATCGAGGATCACAGCCACAGGGTTGCCGCGATAGGGCTCGCTGGAGAAGACATCGACTTGGGCGAAAGCTCGATTATGGGGCAAGAGGGGACTCCTTTGTTGAAAGGGCGCTGTTTCTTGGGGGTGCGCACTTCCTATGGTAAGGGTGCGACCTCGTGGAACAGGCACTGAGGAGGAGTGGGGCGTGTGGGACCTTCCTCACTGCGGCTATCGGCTGAGCGCGGCGGCGATCCGGTCGGGCGACAAAGCCGCGTCGATGGCCAGATGAGCTGCACCCAGGATCGCGGCATCTCCGGCTCTCATCTTCCTGGAGCCAACCTCGGCGAGGGTGGGATTTCGTGTCGACCGGACATGGGGACGTTCACCGGGAGGACGCGTTCCGAGTGCCGAGGTCGATCGGCGACAGCATGCCGATCTCAATCGAGGGGGACGACGCGGGAATAGATCAGTTCTACGGTGCCGCCGAGGCGGTGGTGCTGCCTATTTGACGCCGCCGGTGGTGAGCCCGCCGACGAGGCGCTTTTCGATGAGCATGAACAGCAGCACGACCGGCAGGATGCCGATGATCGAGACTCCGAAGACATACTGCCAGCTCGTCTCGTACTGCCCGACGAACTTCGTCAGCGCCACGGAGATCGGCTGATTGCCCGCGGTCGAGAGAATGACAAGTGATGCGGCGAACTCGTTCCAGCACGCCACGAAGGTGAAGATGATCGCCGTGACGATGCCCGGCCACACGAGGGGCAGATTGATCCGGAACAGAACGGACATCTGCGAGGCACCGTCCATGCGAGCAGCCTCGTCGATTTCCTTCGGAATCCCGGCGAAGAACGAGTGCATGATCCAGGTCGCGAACGACAGGTTGAATGCGGCGTTGACCACGATCATCGCCGCCCATGTGTCATTCATTCCCAGCATCGAGAACTGGCGGAACAGACCCGAGGTGAGCACCGCCGGCTGCAGCATCTGCGTGACGATGACGAGGAAGAGGAAGACCATCCGTCCGGGGAACTTGAACCGGGCTGTGTAATAGGCCGCTGGCAGGGCGACAGCGAGGACGAGCAATGTCGCACACACCGCGATGATGACCGTCGAGATCATGTTCTGCACGAGCGGAGTCTCCGGAGTCGACCACATGTCGACGAAGTTCTCCCAGCGCCATTCCTGCGGGAAATACGTCGGATCGACGGACCTGATCTGCGACTTCGTCTTCACCGAACCGAAGAACATGATGATGTAGGGCAGGACGAAGACCGCGAGGATGAAGAACCCGACGGCCATGCGCAGAATCACGGTGCCCAGGGGGACCTTGTCGGCGGTGTAGCGGCGGGTGCGCGGAACCGGTCCAGATCCGGATCCTGATCCGCCGTTATTGTCCACCGCCGAGGTGGTGGCAGGAGAAGTCGGTGCAGCTTCCATATCAGACCTCTCGCATGGGTTTGACGACTTTGACGTAGACGATGACGACGACGATCACGATGAGGAAGGCGATGACGGACAGAGCACTGGCCACATCGACCTTTCTGTGCAGCTCGATGTACTTGAAGATGAGCGTCATGATCGTGTCCGCGCCGTACCCGGGGATCGACCCGGTCATCACTTTGAGGATCGGCAGCGAATTGAAGACGTTGATGATGTTGATGAGCACAGCGACGCTGAGTGCGCCACGCAGCTGCGGCAGGACCACCGCGAAATACGTGCGGATGGGGCCGGCGCCGTCCATCTTCGCAGCCTCGACCGTATCGACGGGCACCGTGGCCAACCCCGCCAGCAGGGTATATGTCGTGAACGGGAGAGACACGAAGATCGCAATGACGATTGACCAGATGAATCCAGTCGTCGGGTTCTTCGTCCATCCGTATCCGGTCGAATTTTCGATGAAGCCGACATCGACGAGGAACTTGTTGATCACTCCGAAATACGGTTCGAGGCCGTAGTAGAAGACCATGGTCGTCATCACCACCGAGGCGGCCCACGGGATGATCACGGCCATGCGGACCAGCTGGCGACCTGGGAATGCCTTGTTGAGCACCTGTGCAAGACCCAGGGAGATCACGACGGTGAGACCGACAGCGGCCACGACCCACACGAAGGTTCGGAAGATGATCGGCCAGAACTGAGAGAAGCCGAACACCTCGGCGTAGTTGGCGAAGCCCACCGAGCCTTTGTCGAGACCAGAAATCGCGAGGTCCCTGGTTGAGTTGAAGAACATCAGCCCGGCGGGGAAGAACACGACCCCGACAATGAGGATGAGCGCGGGGGCCAGCCAAGGCAGGGCCCGCAGCGTGTCCTTCCAGCCGACCTGACCACGCACGACACCTCTGCCCCCACGAGCTGCACCGATTTTGCTGGTGCCGCGCTTGGCGGCGTGATCAGCGGTGCCGCGGTTTGCAGCGCCACGTTCAGTGACGCCACCATCAGCGGTGTCCCGGCCGCCGATGGTGCCGACGTCTGAACCCGACTGCGAGTCGGAGGTCGCGCGACTCACCCTTCGTCGACCTGATCCTGGATCTGCTTGAGGACATCAGCGGCCGGCTTGGATTCGAGTTCACCGAAGAGTGACTTGAACGCACCGTCCGCGGCAGACCACTTCGAGTTGGTCGACGGGTAGAACTTCGCATCGGGCAGCAGGTCGAGGAAGGGTTTGAGGTCCTCATCGGACTCAAGCTTCTTCGAACCGGACTTCGTCACGGGCAGGAAGCCCTCAGCCTCGACCCAGGGGAGATAGTTGTCGGTGGTGTAGAAGTAGTCGAAGAACTTGGTGATCGCCTCGGCCTTGTCGTCGTCGTTCTTGAACGCCATGAGCTGGTCACCGACGCCGAGGGTCATCGCCGATCCGTCCTTCGTGGGGATCGGGACGACCGAGTAGTCGAGGTCAGGGTTGGACTCCTCGATCTGGCCGACTGTAGGGGGAAGGCCGACCTGCATGCCGATCTTTCCCTGGACGAAGATGTCGAGGAGCGGCGTGCGCTGAGAGGATCCCGGGTCATCCTGCGTTGCACCGGCATCGATCATCTTCTTGATCTGCTCGGCACCCGCCTTGTTCTCCGGGGAATCGATCGTGATCTTCTTTTCGTCGCCGAAGGTGCCTCCTCCGCCCCACAGCCAGATTGCGGCTTCGGCCTGAGCCTCCTCGGATCCCAGCGGCATGCCGTATCCGGCGACCCCATCACCGAGTTTGGAGACCTTCTTGGACGCGGAGAGGAGCTCGTCCCAATCTTTGGGTGCCTCTTTCACGCCGGCCTTGTCGAGCAGTTCGTTGTTGACGAACAGTGCCCTCACCGAGGCGATGAGGGGGACGGCGTAGGCCGTGCCGTCTAGAGTCTCATTCTTGAGGAATCCCTCGTCGAAGTCCGATATGGTCTCGGGGCTCGTGACCTCTTCGGCCTTGTAGAGCAGGTCGTCAGAGGCGAAGCCGGTGAAGGGGCCGCCGTTGTAGATGTCGGGAGCCTCGCCGGCCTGGATCTTCGTTGACACGACCTTTTCGAGGTTGTCCCAGGACTGCACCTCGAGATTGACCTTGATGTCGTCGTTCTCTTTCTCGAATCCCTTGATGACGTCCTCCCACAGTCCCTTCGTTGCGTCGGAATACGTGGGTACGAGGAAGTCCAAGGTGGTCTTGTCTGTATCGCCGTCGGAACTGGATCCTCCGAAACCGCAGCCAGATATCGACATCGACAGGGCTGCAGCGGCGGCGAGGATGCCAAGGCTGCGTGTTCTCTTCATATGCTGTTCTCCGTGACCAGAATTGGTGTATCCGATGTCCCAGTCGCCGTCGACTCGTCACATTGACCAGAACAGATGCAATGAATGAAAGTATGTAGTGAGTAGGGTCACAGGTCAAGTATATAATCGCATCAGTGATGTAATTGAGGCCAAATCGAGCATTTTCGCGTATTGTTTATCATACTTTCGTGCAAGACTATGCTCTAAGTTTGGTTCTCTAAGGAAGCAGTTCTCAACGGTGAGGCGAGTGAAGGAAGTCTATGGTCAACGTTTCATTGAGCGGTGTGGGGCTGAATTATCCGGGCACGGACCGTCCTGCTGTCTCAGATGTCGATCTCGACGTCGTCGACGGTGAGTTCCTCGTCCTTGTCGGACCGTCGGGATGTGGCAAGTCGACAACGCTGCGCATGCTGGCAGGACTCGAATTTCCGAGCGTCGGCAGTATTCTCTTCGACGGTGAAGACGTCACCGATGTCTCCGCCAAGGTGAGGGACGTGGCGATGGTGTTCCAGTCCTATGCCCTCTATCCCCATATGACTGTCTCGGAGAATATGGAGTTCGCTCTTAAGAATGCCGGTATGCCCAAGGCGCAACGACGGGACCTGGTCGCCGAGGCTGCGGCGATGTTGGAGTTGGAAGATCTGCTCGAGCGCAAGCCCAAGGCTCTCTCCGGCGGTCAACGTCAGCGGGTGGCGATGGGGCGCGCAATTGTCCGACGCCCCAAGGTGTTTCTCATGGACGAGCCCCTGTCGAACCTCGATGCGAAGCTGCGAGTGCAGACGCGCGCGCAGATCTCGGCGCTGCAGAGCAAGCTCGGTGTCACCACGGTCTACGTCACGCATGATCAGACCGAGGCGATGACGATGGGCGATCGGGTCGTGGTGATGAACGAGGGGCGCATCGAACAGATCGGTACCCCGCGGGAACTCTACAACTCTCCGGCTACTCTCTTCGTCGCCGCATTCATCGGATCCCCGACGATGAATCTCATCTCCGCAACGCGGAACGCAGATGGCAGTGCGAGCGGTTCTGGAATCACTGTGCCTCTGCGCTCGGATCTTCCAGACTCGAGTGACGAGATCGTGCTCGGAGTCCGTCCTGAGGACTTCTCCGTGACCCCGGGTGAGGGCACCAGCCCACTCGACCTCGAGATCTCCCTCGTCGAGGAGCTCGGCTCCGACACCTTTGTCTACGGCACCACCCCGAATCAGGATCCCCTGCGATTGCGGGACAAACCTTTCGTTGCACGCCTGAGCAAGGGCGGAGTGCCCCGCCGGGGTGAGCGGCTGACCGTCCATATCGACCCCACTCAGGTCCGAGTCTTCGATTCCCAGACGCAGCAGCTGGTCGGCTGAGTCGGTGACTGACGCCGAACAGCGTCAGCAGCTGGAACTGAACGGTGTCACTGGCTGGAACTGAACGGTGTCACCGGCTGGATCCGAACGGTGTCACCGGGCTGGCACCGAACACTTTCACTGGCTGGCGAAGGCCAGGGTTCCGCCTAAGCCGATGAGCATGCCGCCGCCGATTCCACGGATACGCGACATCCGCCTCGGCGAGCGAGCGAACCAGTTTCTCGCCGTTCCGGCGATGAATGCCCAGGAGCCGTCGGAGAACAGGGCGAGGGCTTGGAAGAAGAGACCGAGGATGATCATCTGCAGCGGCACATGTCCGGCTTCGATCGAGACGAATTGCGGGAGGGCCGCGACGAAGAAGATGATGGTCTTCGGGTTCGAGATGCCCACGATGAAGCCCTGCATGAACATTGAGCGGTAGCTGAGTTCGCGTCCGGCAGGGACAAAGGAATCCACCTCGCAGTCGCCGCTTGTGGCGAGTGTCGGGTCCTCGGGCACTTCGTTGCCGATCTTGCGATGACGGATGCCCTGAACACCCAAGTACACGAGGTAGCCGGCGCCGAGGATCTTGACGATCGTGAAGATCACGACCGACTGGGCGACGACCGTGCCCACTCCGAAAGCCACGGCCACAATGAGCGGGATGATGCCGACGCTGCCGCCGAGTACGCTCGTCAGGCCCGACCGTCGTCCATGAGACAGTGATTGGCCGACCACGAAGAGCACTGTGGGCCCCGGGATCACGATGATGATGAGGGCGGCGGCGAGAAAAGCGAGAAGAGCGTCGGTGGTCGGCACAGAAGAATTCTATGGTCGCGACTGAACCGCAGGTAAGGGGCTGACGCGGAGATTTCGATCACGTGAAGGGTGCCGGGTGGGGAGATGTCGGGCGGGGAGACGTCGGGCGGAGAGACGTCGGGCGGAGCGGAGGGGACCCTGAAGACTCCACTCAGACTCAATTCATAGACTGGGCCGCTATGAATGAGCAGCAGTTGTCTGTGGTGCGGACGATGTCGGCGGTGCCCGCGTGGATCTGAATCAAGGCCTATCGACATGGTGGGACGCCATCACGTCCGGATTCGGGCGCCAGGACGGCCTTGAGCCCGATGCCGTGCAGCTGCTCCTCGTCATCGGCATTCCTCTTCTCGTCACGCTGACGCCCGGAATCTGGCGCTTCTTCGGCATGTTCGTCACCTTCGTGCACGAACTCGGCCACGCCTTCGCCGCGCTGATGACCGGTCGAGTCGTGAAGGGAATCTCCCTGAATTTCGACCACTCCGGACAGATGAACTCCTTCGGCAAGGTCGGCTTCTCCGCGACCTGGTCGGGCTTCTGGGGATATCCGGCACCCGGCGTCCTCGGATTGGTCCTCATCACCTCGGCGACTCAGGGCTGGGCTCCTCTGGCGCTGTCGGTCGGTGCCCTCATCCTGCTGGTTGCGCTCATCTTCATCCGGAACCTCGCGGGCGCCTTGATCGCGGTGGTCACGGCTGTGGCCGCGCAGCTCGTCGTCGTGTTCCTGCCGATCGAATGGATCTCCGTGTTCGTCGCCGGCCTGGGAGCAGCTCTGGCTATCGGCTCGCTCAAGGACCTCGTCAAGGTCATCAGAGTCCACACCCGCAGGCGCCATATCCAGCAGTCCGACGCCTACATCCTCGCCCAGGGCTCCAGCCTGCCCGCGGGCGCCTGGCTGAGTCTGTTCGCGCTGGTTATCATCGTCTGCGCGCTCGCCTCCACCTCCATCCTGTATTCGGCATCCACGCTTTCGCTCGGCTGATCTGAGGCTGGGTGTTCCACGACCGATCTGAGGTCACTCGGGGCGGCTCGAGACCGAGGGCGGTGGCAGCTGGGTCAGTGCCGAATGGCAGAATCGGAGTATGAATCTGAGCCCGAAGTATGCCGCTGTGTTGTTCGACTGCGACGGAGTGCTCGTCGACTCTGAGCGCCTCACGAACACGGTTCTGTGGGAAATGCTCAATGAAATGGGGTGGCAGATCTCGCGGGAGGAGTGCATTTCCCGGTTCGTCGGGAAGATGCTCCGCGATGAGGCCGACGTCATCGAGGAACATTCCGGAGTCCGCATCGACGCGCAGTGGCTCAGCGAGTTCCGTGAGCGTCGCAATGACGCTCTCGAGGCTTCATTGGAAGCAATTCCGGGAGTCGCCGAGGCGGTTCGTGCCCTTGACGCCGCCTACCCCGGCCGGCTCGCGGTTGCATCGAGCGCTGACCGTCCCAAGATCAACCTGCAGCTGCAGAAGATTGGACTTTTCGGCGTCTTCGACGGCCGGATCTTCTCCGGTATGGAGCTGCCGCAGTCGAAGCCGGCTCCGGATGTGTATCTGGCGGCCGCCGATGCTCTCGGCGTCGATCCTGCCGAGACAGCAGTGATTGAGGATTCACCGACCGGTGTGAAAGCGGGAGTGGCGGCGGGCGCACACGTGCTCGGGTTCTGCCCTGACTCACCAGTCCACCAACGGCCCGAAGTGCTCGAAGACGTGGGAGTCCATGAGATCTTCACCGAGATGCAGCAGCTGCCGGGGTTGCTCCTGCGCTGATATTGCTGGATCTGGACGGAGTTCGCCGGGCCTGCTGGGAGGTGCGCCCGGATAGGTTGCTCAGTGAAAGTCGCTCAGACATCCAGGTCAATAAAGCGATGTGATCGAATCATTCTCGAACTAAACCACTGTTTGTGATCATATTGTGATGTTAACCACCGATGACTGCGACTAGAATTGAGGTAGGCACACACAGCGACGTGAAGATCAGGTGACCACCCGTGAAGCTTCCTTCCGATTCCGACAGAACCGAATCCGAACCTGCACGTGACTTCGTTGGAAATCCTCGTCGCCTCCGCATCGATGCGGATTCTCCTTTCGCCGATGCCGCTCAGATATTTGCCGCAAGCGACCAGGCGCAGCTGTCGGCACTGGATGTCTCTGCCGAACTGTTCTTCAACGAAACCGTAGAGAATCTGCGCCTCTACAACCCTCGGCCCGGCCAGCCATATGCACACGCGACGATCGCCGAGACCGTCCGCAGGTTCCAACATGACCGTCGTTCGTCCAAAGTTTCGAAGGCCAAGAATCGGAAGAAGCAACTTCCGTCCTTTCCTCGCTTCAGGCTGGACCAGACCTTCTACGGCTGGGTGCACGACCTTTCCCAAGCTGAAGACATCGCGGAGTTCACTACAGTTTTGGGCACGACGACCGCACGAGCATTTGCGCAGATAACTTCAGCGATGATTCTCCTGCACGGACTGCCCAAATTCTTTGCGCGCTGCCTCGCCGGTGACTTCACCATCGAGCACGTCCACGCCACTGCTCATGCCTGCCGGGACGTGAAGTTCGAGAATCTTCCTCTCATCGATGACTACCTTGCGCAGCGTCGCCCCGACATCACCATTGAAACCTTCAAGAAATCCTTGGGCATGAAGATCGCCGTCCTCGAGCCCCTCGAAGAGCGTATGGAAGAGGCGAGCAAGCGTCGCCGAGTCTCCATCACGACCACTGCCGATGGGACCGCGTTCCTCACCTTGGCTGGACCGGCTCCCGAACTCCAGGCGTGCTATCTGCGGATAGCAGCTTTCGCACGAGCGATACGCTCCGGGAATATCGCAGCATTCAGCGACCAATTTGAGCCGGGCACCGCGATTGACGATGACCGGGGAATTGATGCGCTGATGTTCGACATCCTCACTCGAACCGTTCCCCAGCTCAGCATTCAAGTCACCTCGACCGATACGACGACGGGGGAGACGTCGACACGCGACATTCCCCTTGATCTGTCTGCTGAGCAGCCTCCGACTCCGGCGTCCGTCGTCAATGCCGTGAATAAGAGTGTCACCGGGGCTTCTGCTGACAACGCCAGCGGTTGCGAATCAGACAGCAGAGGTGGCGCAGACGCTGGTGAAGCTGCGAGAGGAGCGGAAGTCGTTCTCACGATGCCTACTCACGAGCAGTGGCTGGACTCGCAGGCAAAGATGATCACGACGGTCCCTTTCCTCACCCTCGCAGGCTCTGCCGAACTCCCCGGAACGTTCTCTGATGGTTCTCCGATTCCAGCGGATACCGCGCGACGCGTCGCCCAACACGCGAAGTCCTGGACTCGGATTCTCACAGACCCGGCCAGCGGTACACCGGTCGACGCCAAGGCTACGACCTACCAAATACCCGCAAATGTTCGCCAGACTCTGATTGCGAAATGGCAGTCATGCACGATTCCCGGTTGCACGCGCAGAGCGGAGACCACTGAGATCGACCACATCGTCCCCTTCGACCACGATCATCCGGCCGCCGGTGGACTTACTCGATTCGGTAATCTCCACCCGCTGTGCAAGCTGCACCATCAGGCGAAGACAGATCGTAAGTACTCGGTACGGATGAATAGATCGGGTTTCGTGCAGTACGTCTTCCGACACGGCATGAGCGCCGAAGTTGCGGCCGGAGACCATCCGATCAATGCCGCTCACGCGAAGATATTCGCTGAGTTGCAGCAGCCCGTCACCACGTCTGATCCACCGAAACCGGAAAGCCGGCCCGCAGGCGAGCCGTGGCACGGGGAGAAGCGAACGTCTCAGGAATGTCCAGGGCCGGCGGCTGCCAATGGGCAAGCCGGATGGGTGAAGAACAGCCCGATGCTCAGCGATCACGCGAGCGAAGACGAGTGGATTTGGGATTCCGGTGGCCCGCCGCCCTTCTGAGCCTCAGGTTCCAGCAGAAAGCCGCCAGTGCTGGGTGCGTATGCACCACCACCGGCGGCTATGACTGAGCTGCGGGACGACGAGTCTATGGAGCTGGGTCGTCCGTTCAGTTGGACAGGTGTCAGTCTTCGGTCTCTCTGATCACTCGGCGCACGTCATCTTGAGTCTGCGCCTCGCCCTTGTTGATCGCCTCCACAACCTTCTCGTGCTGATGGTCGGTGACGACAGGAATCTCCTCACCGTTGCAGTCGACGATCTTTCCGTCCTTTACGGTGTCGCCCTCCGCGAGAAGAGCCTCGCGGTTGATGAGTCGTTCGAGTTCGTCCTTGCGGATTGCTCGGCCGGTGCCTGCGACGAACACCGAACGATCCGTGCGGTCCTTGTTCTTCACACCGATGTGGTTGAACACCAGATTGAGCAGCACAGCCATCAGAGTGGCCGAGGAGATGCCGGACTGGAGGATGATGCCGACCCAGGATGGGAACGAGCTGTAGAACTCGGGCTCGACGACCGGGATGATGCCGAACGCCAGGGCGACGGCGACGAGGATCATGTTGAGGTTGCCCTCGTATTCGACCTTGGACAAGGTGCGGATGCCCGAGGCTGCCACGGTGCCGAAGAGGACGATGCCAGCGCCGCCGAGTACCGGAGAAGGAACCGCGGCGACGACTCCGCCCATGACCGGGAGCAGGCCGAGGACGACGAGGATGGCACCGCCGGCAGTGACGACGAAGCGGGACTTCACCCCGGTGATCGCCACAAGTCCGACGTTCTGAGCAAAGGCTGACTGGGTGAAGGAGTTGAAGATCGGTGACACTGCCGAGGACAGCATGTCTGCGCGCAGGCCCGAGGCGATGCGCTTGGAGTCGACCTTGGTCTTCACGACCTCGCCGACAGCGATGATGTCAGCGGTGGTCTCTGCAAAGGTCACGATGATGACGATGAACATCGAGACGATGGCGGCCGCTGAGAATGTCGGCATACCGAAGGCGAAGGGCTCCGGGAATGCGAAGATTCCGCGATCGAGGACCTGGGAGAAGTCGGCCCAGCCGAAGATCGCGCAGACGACCGTCCCGACGACGATGGCCAAGAGGATCGAGAGTCGAGAAACCATCGCCACGGGAATTCGGCTGAGCACGAGGACGATCGCGAGTGTGCCGACGGCGATGAGGATGTTGCGGCCACTGCCGTAATCGGGGGCCTCGGCGTTTCCGCCCATTGCCCAACCGGCGGCCACCGGCATGAGGGACAAGCCGATCGTCGTGATGACGGTGCCTGTGACGACAGGTGGGAAGAACTTCACAATGAGCGCGAAACCTGGTGCGACGATGAGGCCGATCACCGAGGCGACAAGGACTGCACCGAAGACCTCCGGCAGTCCGTCACCTCCAGCGAGGATCGACGTCATTGTGGCGACTCCGGCGAAGGACACTCCCTGGACGAGAGGCAGCTGTGAGCCGAAGAAGGGAACGCCGAATGACTGCAGAATGGTGGCCAAGCCGCCGACGAACAGGCAGGAGGCGATGAGTACGCTGATCCCGCCGCCATCGAGGCCGGCTGCTTTGCCGATAATGAGGGGGACGGCGATGATGCCGCCGTACATGGTCAGTACGTGCTGTAGACCGTAGGCGAATGAGGTGCCGACCGGAAGTCTCTCATCCTCCGGACGAGTCGATTCCGTTCGCGTGTTCTTAGGAGCCTGCTGAGATGCCGACATCTATCTCTCCGTTGAGTTCCTCCCTGAGTGACAGCCTCGGGCCCGTTGCCGCGATGGGCGATTCGGGTGGTCGACTGAACGTGAGGGATCGGTTTCACTACTTCCGAGATGTGAAAGTATATTTCCTTATCGCAAAATGCTAGGTGAATGGTCAGTGGATGGCAACTTCATTTGGTGACCTGCCACACATGCTAGAGTTCAGTCTTGCCGGTGGCGCCACGGGGGACAAATAAGTGCCCCCTGAGGTGCATTACCCGAAGGTAAGCGGTATAGCGCGGTATTGCTGCGAGTGCGGAAAGCACTCGCATCCTGCGACCCGCACCATCACACCGGACGGCGGAGCAGCAGACGCCGAGAAACCTGAGCTGGCGGCGATTCGCCCCCAGTCGTGTCGCCGCACAACGGTCGAACTGATGATTTGACCGATTCAGCACTGAAAGGCGGCACCATGAACACGGGAATCGAAACTCCAGCAGCCAACACCCCAACTCCAGCAGCTCGCACCCGGGCAGCCAATACCTCGGCAGGCTCCACAATGTGGCTGCGCAATCCTATGGCCGTCCACCTCGGCCGTGGTATCGATCCGGCTCAGGCCTCGGGCGGAATCGTCGTGGACACGACGTCCGGAACGATTGTCGAGCTTGTTCCCGCAGGTGGTGAGCCCAGTGGGGGAGCACAGTCCGTCGCCGAGGTGGTCGATGCGAGTGCGCACGTGATCACTCCGGGACTCATCAACACCCATCATCACTTCTACCAGACCTTGACTCGGGCCTGGGCTCCCGTGGCGGATTTGCCGCTCTTCGGCTGGCTGACCAATCTCTACCCGGTGTGGGCCCGTCTGACACCGAAGGCCCTCGAGCTGGCCACCACGGTGGCCATGGCGGAACTGCTTGAATCGGGATGCACGACGGCCGCCGACCACCACTACCTGTTCCCGACCGGCATGGATGAGGCGATCGACATTCAGGTCGACGTGACCAGAATGCTCGGCATGCGCGCCATGCTCACCCGCGGATCGATGTCCCTGGGAGAGAAGGACGGCGGACTGCCGCCGCAGCAGACCGTGCAGGATGCGGACGTGATCCTCGCCGATTCCCGCCGCCTCGTCGAGGCCTATCACGAACGCGGCGCCGGGGCGCAGATCCAGATCGGCTTCGCCCCATGCTCGCCCTTCTCCGTGACCACCGAACTCATGCGCGATAGCGCGATCCTTGCCGAGGAGCTCGACGTCCGGCTTCATACTCACTTGGCGGAGACCCTCGACGAGGAGGAGTTCTGCCGGGAACGATTCGGACTGCGCACCGTCGACTACCTCGAGTCGGTGGGTTGGCTCACCGATCGATCCTGGCTGGCCCACGGTGTGCACTTCGACAGTGATGAGATCACCCGCCTCGGCGAGGCCGGTGCCTCCGTGGCACATTGCCCGACCTCGAACATGCGACTGGCCTCGGGAATCGCTCGGGCCGTTGAACTCGAGGATGCGGGCGTCAACGTGGGCCTCGGGGTCGACGGTTCGGCGTCGAACGATGCCTCGAATCTTATTCGTGAGGTCCGCCAGGCCCTGTACATTCAGCGTCTGCGCTACGGCTCGGAAGACGTCACCTGCGCTCGCGTCCTCGACTGGGCCACCCGTGGATCCGCTGCGGCGCTGGGCCGTGATGACATCGGTCGCATCGAGGTCGGCAAGCAAGCGGATCTGGCGATGTTCCGCCTCGACGGACTGGCCTTCTCCGGCTCACACGACCCGATTCCTGCGCTCGTTCTCTGTGGGGCGGAGAAGGCGGATCGGGTCATGGTCGCCGGCCACTGGCGCGTCCTCGACGGCAATGCCATCGGCAGCAACGGTGTACAGCTGGACAAGGAAGCACTCATCGCAGCCCACCAGGAAGAGGCCCGGAAGCTCCTGGCAGGCTGAGCTGCAGTCCCCGAGCTGAGTCCAGCCCTACCTGAGTCCAACCCAGCCGTACCTAAGCCTTGATCCACCGATCGGCCTGGACGCAGTGTTGTGAATCCGGTTCTCGCAAAATGTCGAAAAATGGGCAGGGGACATCGCCCGGGTCTCTCACCAGTCTGATTCCACTTTTCAGTTCCTGCGGGCTTCCTCCCTGGCCCCAGTCTTCACGCCCGGTTGGGCTGATCGGTCATGTCAACGCAGTCCGGGGAGGAGGCAACGCGGCCTGCCACAATCGGGCGAATTCCTCGGCCCACGGCCAGTCTCTGGGCAGATTCAGGATCAATCTCCTCGCTCGGCGGGCAATCCGGGCAGGGACGAGGATGATGCGCGTCCTCAGTGTTTGTGCACGAGCCTTGCTCATTCGGCCACCCATGACTCCTGCAGCTGCCCGCAGTAGGTTATGAGTCATCGCCGCGATCGTCACCCATGCGGCGTTGGCATCGAAGATCCCTGAGGGCATATGGGCCAGTGCACCGTTTTTCAATTCCGCATTGATCTGCTCGATAATCGCATGCTTCCGGTGGATCTGGTCCGCCAGAACAGTGTCGAAGCGATCCTTGTCGAGGGTGGTGAAGAAGGCGTGGTATCGGTACAAGTCGAACAACGGATCCTGCCCGGCAGTGCGCTTCTTCTCATTGAGCTCGGGGACTCGTCGCACGATCAACCGGCCCGGCACCTGCAGAGCCTTCTTCTTCGACGTGAACGCGGTAAAGGCGACTTCAGCGACTTCGGCGTTTGAGATCCAGGCCCCAGCTTCTTCGTCGAAGATCGCTTCCGGGTACTGGATGCCGGTCCACGCATCATCGTCGATGGTGGTGATCGCGGCTTTGACCTTCTTGTCCATGCGCACCGTCACCGACACCTCGGCCCCGGCATCGCGGGCGGCTTTGGTCATCGTCGACGAGTAGTAGGCGGAATCAGCACGCACCAGAACCGGGACCTGACCGGAATTGATGCGCCGAGCGGTGGCCAGGGCGTCAGAGACGAACTTGTCGGCACCCCGAGCTGATGAGGTGGAGCCTTTCCGGAGACGTTGACCGACGATGACCTGCCCGGAGGCGCTTGTCGATGCAGTCGCCAAGAGCGCGTTGAGCCCCCGACTGCCTTGATACCCGAACCCGGCTCCTTGTTTCCTTGCGGAATGGACGTCGATGACGGTGTCGTCGATGTCAACGAAGATCATCGACGACTGTGGTGTTGTCGCACTGGTGGTCAGCAGGCGCGTGTGCTGGTCCAAGTTGATCAGGAGACGGGTACTGATGGCATCGAGCTGTCTGACGTGGCCGAAGGTGAACGAGCGCAGAAACGATCCCAGAGTCGATGGGGCGTAAACACGGTCGAAGAGTCTGTTCATGCCGCCGTGGCGCAGGATGTTCATGTCATCGATCGAGTCGGCACCGGCGGCCATGCCCGCGATCAGGGTAGACAGTTTCGCGCCCGGGTTCGCGCCCTTATCGGCTCCGGTCGTCATCACGGTCAGACGCTGCTCGGTGAGGTCGAGCAGGCCCGCCTGGTGGGCCAGGGCCATGATCGGGACCAGGCCGGTAGGACTGACGAGGTTCGTGTCGTCGAAGGAGTAGGCCACAGTTGCGGGTGTGTGATTGAATAGCACCTGAGAGGTGCCCCTTTCTTGAACGGGAATGTTGACGTTAGACATCATCATTTTCCCAGTTCAGGAGGGGCATTTCCATTTCACACGCGGCTTTGAGCAGCCACCCGCATCGGTGGATCAAGGCTAAGCCCAGGCTCAGTTCTCGGGTTTCCGGAATACTTCGCGCATGTGATCGCTGGTGAGGAAGTCGCCGACGCCGATCATGATGAGGCTGAAGACGATCTGCTCGGTGATCATCCACACGGGATAGAGGCCGGGAATGGCGGCCATGACCAGGGTGATCACCGGGAAGATCTGGGCAAACAGGCGCAGCCGCTGGTAGCCCCAGTAGAAGCCCTTTGTTGAGCGCCAGAAGAAGTAGAACAGTGTCGCGGTCATGCCGAGGACGACGACGGTGCGCATCCAGACCGCGAACGGCACAGGTTCGCCGGCGCGAGCGATGATGATGGCGAAGACGACGGCACCGAACCCGAGGACCAACTCGAAGATGAGCAGCCCCGTGATCCACGCGAACGCGCGCTTCGTCTTCGGGTGAGTAAGACCTTCGGCCGGAACGATGAGCCCGGCCTTGCTGCCACCCGCGATACGGTCGATCTTTGCGAACACATTTTCGAAGGCCATGACTTCAGGCTAGCCTCCGAACACGCTGGTTCTCCGCGAATCAAGGGATTTTGACCGTGTGAGGACGAACATCAATCAAAAGTTGGGAATAGAGTTCAATCCTCTGGGTCAGGATACTGGGGCCGAATCTTGATGAAGTATAAGCATGAAGAAAATATTCAACGCGGCATTCGCATACATGATCATCGGTGTCCTCGCCGGCCTGTTCTACCGTGAGTTCACCAAAGCCAACGACTTCCCTGAAGGAGACTTCACCCAACTGAGCGTGGTTCACACGCACCTGCTGACGCTCGGCTTCATCGTCCTGCTCATCGTCCTCGTCCTCGACAAGGTCTTCGCACTCTCGGGCACGAAGATGTTCTCCTGGTTCTTCTGGACCTACAACGCAGGCATCATCCTCACTGTCGGCATGATGGTTTGGCATGGATCGCTGACTGTCCTCGGCCAGGAATCCAACGCCATGATCGCGGGCATCGCCGGACTCGGCCACATCGCGCTCTCCGTGGGCATGGTCCTTCTGTTCCTGTCACTGCGGAAGGCGATCGTCACCGGTTCCAATAAGGTCACCGGAACCGATCCGGTCGCACCGTCGATCACCAACTGATCACGACCACCAAATGATCGTCACCTACTGATCACGACCAGCAGCAGGCCAAGCCCGATCAACTGATCACCGCCGCCGAGGTGGCTCAGGGGCCCGCACCGAACGACGTCATCGTTCGGTGCGGGCCCCTGTTCGACACTCAGCGATTCGTCGAAGGCGCGCGACTCATCGTCGCTCTACGATTCATCGACAGCCTGCGGCTCGGCGAGGGCGCGCGATTCAGCTCGTGATCGGCTGCTGAAGTTCGACCACCCAGCCGGAGCGGTCTGAGTCGCTGTTGCTGGAGTCGGCACTGTCGTCGCCGACTTCCAAGTAGACCTCTCGGCACGGACCGATGAGAGAGTATCCCTGAGTAACGCACCACTCCGAGAGGTGCTGCCAGCTCGCGCCGATCCGACTCATCGACCCTTCGTGAACGAGTGTGCCCGCAGTGCACGACGGCAGCTCGGTGACGCGGAGGTCATCAGCGTGGAATTCAACGGCGTGTAGCGAGGCGCTGTTCTGACCGTCGGACGCGGTCGCACGGTAGCCGCACGCGACTTCGGTTCCTGCCTCGGCGACTTTCCTGAGCGGGATGCCCAGAGAATTCAGCGCCATGATTCGGTTCAATCGGGTCAGCTGAGCCACCGAATAACTGCGATGGCCGCTGAAGTGGTCGACCTCGTACGGCTGCAGCAGGCCAAGTGTCTCGTAGTGCCGGAGCATCCGGACGGAGACCTGGCCGAGCCGGGCGAATTCACCGATCTTCATGAGTTGCCCTCCGCATCACTCAGATTCTTGAGCTGTTCGTGTCGTCATTGCCATTGACTCACCTGCCACAGTGTCAGATTCAACCCTCTGTCAGACACAACCCCGTGTCAGGTTCAAGACTATGTCGACGTTCGTGTTCGACATCAGTGACAATGGTCGGCATGAGCGATATGAGGATCCTGGTCATCGAACATGAGGCCGGCGCGGGACCGAAGAGATTCGGCGAATGGCTGACCGAGGCCGGCGCCGAGGTGGTTGTCCTTCGCCCCTACCTCGGCGATGAGATTCCTACCGCTCTGGACGGCTATGCCGCTCTTCTCGTTCTCGGTGGGTCTGCCGGGCCACTCGAGGACACGGTCAATCCATGGCTGCCCGAGGTCAGGGACCTGTTGCGGC
Organism: Brevibacterium sp. FME37; assembly: GCF_014897485.1. Lineage (NCBI taxonomy): Bacteria > Bacillati > Actinomycetota > Actinomycetes > Micrococcales > Brevibacteriaceae > Brevibacterium > Brevibacterium sp. FME37. The sequence continues at coordinate 207,990 of NZ_JABUYE010000003.1, read as the reverse complement.
GATCGGCGGCCGGGGAGTTCCCGAGCTTCAACATCTGCCTCGGCGGTGAGCTCTTGGCCGCTGCCACCTCGGCGAAGATCATCCGCCGTGAGCACCCGCAGATCGGGATCTACGACCTGCACACCACCTCGGCGGGAGAAGCAGATCCCGTGTTCTCCGCCATCGCGGGGGAGACGATTCCGGCGGTCCTCTTCCACCAGGAGGAGATGGAGCTGCCCGGCGGTGCCGAACTCCTGCTGACGGGATCCGACGCACCGATCCAGGGCTACCGCGTCGGCGAATTCGCGTGGGGCACCCAGTTCCATCCCGAGTCCGACGCCGCGCAGGTTCAGCTGTGGCTGAGTTCGGATCCCCTCCAACTGCCTGCGGGCAAAACCAATGAGTCCATCACGGCCGAAGTCGCCGAGGCGGACTCCGATCTGATCAGGATCAACCGGGCACTCGCGCACAGCTTCGTCGACTTCCTGCGCGGACGCGAGTGAATTCTGGAAGAGCCCCGGTGACCTCAGGGTTTGTTGAAAGCTGAATGTCAGCTGACAGCCGGTGGCGTTCTTGCTAGGTTGATCTCAGGCGCCGGTCCCGGACCGATCCTCCGGACGAATCGCAACCAAGCGCCCGTGAAGATGAAACCTATAATTGAAAATTTTGGCCAGATCCACGACATTGCCGTCGTGGATTCCACTCCGATCAGTGCAGACCGGATGACCACCGTTTCCCAATCCGTTGACGTATCAGCAGGCGGAGACGTCATAGCAAGCACGGGCATCACAGCAGACACAGGCATTACAGCAGGTACAGACGTCACAGCGGCAGGCGTCGACCAGGCGATCGAGTCGTTCTTCGGTCCGATCGCTCAGACCTTCAGCGAGATCGTCTTCTTCGAACTCAACATCGGCGGACTGGGCATCCCGCTCATCGTCGTCTGGCTCATGGCAGCAGCCGTCTTCCTCACCATCTATCTGAGATTCCAGCCGGTCACAGGACTGAAGTACTCAGTCGGAATCATCCGCGGACGCTTCACCCGCAAGACCGACCCCGGGCAGGTCTCGAGCTTCCAAGCGCTCGCCACCGAACTCTCCGGCACGGTGGGACTGGGTAATATCGCCGGTGTCGCGGTCGCCATCACGATCGGCGGGCCCGGTGCTGCCCTGTGGATCATCATGTTCGGCTTCTTTGCCATGACGGTGAAGATGGCCGAGGCTACTTTGGGCGTGAAGTATCGCAAGGTCCATGCTGATGGGACAGTCTCCGGCGGGCCCATGTATTACCTGCGTGACGGGCTGGCTGAAATCGGGCGCCCGAAGTTGGGTAAGTTCCTCGCAGTCTTCTACGCAGTCACCACAGTCATCGGCGTGATCGGTGCAGGCAATCTGTTCCAGGCCAATCAGGCGGCCTCGATCCTCGTCAAGGCCTCCGGTGGTGAGGGCAGCTTCCTCGATGGGAAATCCTGGCTCATCGGTGTTGTGTTCGCAGCGCTGACCGCGTTGGTCATCCTCGGCGGAATCAAGAAGATCGGGCAATGGACGTCGAAGCTGACTCCGCTGATGGCGATCCTCTACTTCTTCAGCGTCCTCGTCATCCTCGCCGTGAACGTCGGAGAGATTCCGCACGCCTTTGCCCTCATGTTCACCGGCGCCTTCAGCCCCGACGGGGTGACTGGCGGAATCATCGGCGTTGCGATCGTCGGGATCCAGCGTGCCCTGTTCTCCAATGCCGCAGGCGTCGGCTCGGCCGGTATGGCCCATGCCGCGTCGAAGACGACGAAGCCAGCGACCGAGGGGTTCGTAGCGATGTGGGAACCTCTCATCGACTCCGTCATCATCTGCACCCTGACCTCACTGGCAATCATTACCACAGGCCTTTACGGATCGACGACCGAAGACGGAATCGGTTTGACGTCGGAGGCCTTCGCGACCGTCGCCGGTTGGTTCCCGCTGCTGCTGACGGTCTGCGTCGTCCTCTTCGCATTCTCGACGATCCTCGCCTACGGCTACTACGGTCAGCAGGCCCTGGGATACCTGACCGGGAACTCGAAGAAGGCAGACAAGGCCTATCAGATCTTCTGGATCCTGGCCGTCATCATCGGCGCGTCCATGTCGCTGGATTCGGTCATCGCGTTCTCCGATGCGATCTTCTTCCTCATGGCATTCCCCAACCTTCTGGGACTCTACTTCCTGTCGAGGATCTTGCGGCTGGAGATCCTGCGCCTGCGCAAGCGCATCGATGTCGGAGTGATGCGGGAGATCACGCCCGCCGAACTGCAGGTGGGCATGGGTGACCATGAGCCGACCGCCGAGCAGATCAAAGCCGCCGAGGCGGGCCGTCGTCGCAAGCGGGACAAGTTGCGTGAGGTGCGGGATTCCCTCCGAGCAAAAAAATTGGAGCGTACGAAGAGGAGCGGCTGACCCGTCGCTGAACCGATGGCCGCAATAGGTGTGAGCGCGTCGCAGATCCCGGTGACCCGGGAAACTTCCCTGGTGAGAACATTTGCAGTAGTTTTCGGTCCGCGAACTGGCGGGAAAAGGTTGTGGGGATTTATCCTGGGAGACAAGACCTCTTGGTGTGCATCGGCTGAAAAGAGAGTCGTCTCGAAGTGTTGACTCGAAGTCCAGGACCGATATACTCGTCGGTAACACCTGCTAGTAACTTACGTCACAATAGCGGCTCCGACATAGCAGTCGGTGTCGACAGGAGGATCAATGAAGTTCCCGAAGTTCAACAGTCTTCGCAAGATCGGCTCGTCCCACACAGGACGGATCGCCCTTGTCGGAATACCTGCCGGCATCGTCTCCGCAGCCCTGCTGGGAGGAGTCGCACAGGGTGCCGTACCGGTTTCATTCGCCATCTCGGGCACCCAGTTCAAGATTTCGTCCTCGCAGCTTGAGGGAACTGGGTTCTCCCAGTACAGCGGCACCGCAAAGGACGCCGAGGGCGTTGAGCACTCGGTCGTGACCGCCAACATGAAGGACGCCACGCTCAAAGACCTCTGCCAGTCGGCCGTCACGAAGACACCGATGGGCAAGGTGGGCGTCCTCATCAGTGCAGGCGGCGGCAAGGAGCCAGCATCTGCGAAGAACCTGCAGATCGGCATGACAGGACTTAGGGGCGACGCTGAGTTCAAGAACATTCGGATCGGCGTCGACGCATCAGACGTCAACACCAAGGAAAAGGGCTCCAAGGGTGACTTCGCTCAGGACTCCGACACGGTGTCGATCAAGGACCTGAAGCAGGACTCGTGGAGCACCACGGCATCGGTCTTCACCCTCAAGGACATGAAGTTGAAGCTCACCGACGGAACCGAGACGTGCTTCTGATGAAAGAAGCGGGTACAAGCGCCCAGCAGCTCAGTGAACAGGAGGCAGGTGTGCAGAAGACCAATGAACAGCGGACCAGCCTGCTCGCCTTGTCCCGGCGAAGTCGTCGCGTCGCTGAGCAGGAAACAGGTACTGAACAGGACACGATCGAGATGGAACGCTCCGAACAGGAGAACGACGGTTCGGCTCGGGAGGGGTCCCAGGAGGACGCCGGTTTTCGGCATTGGTGTCGGCAGCGGCCGTTCATCAGTGGACTGCTGGTCGTGGTCGGTGGAGTTGAGCTCTTCTTCTCCGGCCAGCTTGATCTGGGGAATCTGCAGATTCAGTTCGGAATCGAGGGTCTGCAGGCCACAGTCATTCCGATCGTGCTCGTTGTGCTGGGCGCCCTTGCGATCTTCAAGCCGACGCATCACGTGTTCTACGGAATCATTGCGCTCGTTCTTGCGGTCTACTCGCTGATCGGGGTGAACCTCGGTGGGTTCATCGTCGGCATGCTGCTGGCGAGCATCGGTTCGGTTCTCGTGGTCGCCTGGATGGGTCCACGTGAGCCAAAGGCCAAGAAAGCCAAGAAGCTGAAGAAGTCCCGTAAAGCGGAACTGGACGCCGAGGCGCCAGCGGCTGAGCGGAGGGGAAGCCAGGATTCCGTCGGCGAAGAGGGAGATTTATGAAGGTGCCCAATCGCCGCACGGCGTCACTCGTTGCGGTACTCGCTCTGAGTGTCGCTTCGACGCTCAGTGCGACGGCGGCGGCCACGGCCGACCCCGCCGCCCCGCTGTGCAACTCACAGACCGGGTGTGAAAGTCCTGACGCATCCGGACCCGGAGAGAGTTCGAAGCCGAAGGTTCCGAGCTCGCCTGGTGCCCCGACGACATCACCGACGGACCCATCAACTCCGGGACCCAGCGAGTCGCCTGCTCCGAAAGATGAGCCGACGGATCCAGCGACACCTGATCCCACCGAATCTGGAATTCCGACCAAGGAACCGACCGAAGAGCCGAGTGAAGAGCCGAGTGAGCCTGTCAAGGCGCAGAAAGATGACGACGCACCGATCTTCACGAAGACTCCGGCGGCAATGGGTTCTGAGTCGCTGTCGTTCAAGGGACTCAGCGGAATCGCCATCGTGAAAGTTCCTACGGCTGATGGAGGGTCCACCCGTGCGCTGAAGATCTCGGCGGATGAGATCAAGATCGAAGGGTTCTCGCTCACGGTCAGCCCTCCCGAGCAGGCTGGAGAGGGCGGACTGGTGACCAAGGCCGACACGATGACGCTCAAGGGAGACGTTGAGGTGTACATCGGGTCGATCACCGCGACGACGAAGGATGGTTCCTCGTTGACGATCGGCACCGACACGCCGCCGCCACTGGATGACGTGGAGCCCGGGTTGCTTCGAGTCACGATGGGGCTGGTCGGCTCCACTGCGGATTCTATTGAGTACACGAACACCGACCAGGCGATCGTCGAACCCTGACCCGCCTCGGGCTGCGTTCGTACGCTGCCCATCGTTCAGGCCCCGTCTCCCACCACGTCACAGTGCTGGGAGACGGGGCCTGACTTGGCTCCTGGCTGCGAGGACCTGGCGAACAGAACCGGGTGATCCTCGTCGGTCTCGACCGATCACCGAACCGGTGCATCGGGGCCCAGCGGGATGCCCAGGCCCCACCAGAGGAAGAAGAGCAGGCTCCACATGATCGTCATGCACACCGCAAGCGGCAGGGTGTGGGAGGCGAGTGTGCCGATGCCGGCGGACTTCTGATAACGCTGCATGAAGCCAAGTGCAAGGATGAAGTAGGGGCTCATCGGGGTGATCGCAGTCGAGCCCGAATCGGCGATGCGGAAGATCGCCTGCGAGGTCTCGGGCGGAACCTCGAGGAGCATGAGCATCGGCACGATGACCGGGGCCATGATCGCCCACATCGCAGATCCGGAGGTAATGAGGACATTGACGACCGAGAGAACGAGCAGGACGAGGACGAAGACCACCCAGGTGGGCAGGCCGAGTCCCATAAACAGCTCCGAGGTCGACACCGAGACGAGCATGCCGATGTTCGTCCACTCGAAGTATTCGAGAAACTGGGCGATCGCGAAGAAGAGAACGAGGACTGGTGCCATAGACGCGATGCCCTGGCTCATGAGCTTGGGGACATCGGCGAACTTCTCGACCGTGCCCTCACGGAAGCCGTAGACGATTCCGCCGACGCCGAAGAGCATGGCGATGATGAAGGCGATGCCGGTGAGGAACGGGGACTCGCCGATAGGGCCGTCCCCGCGCAGCGGCGCATTGTCCGGCACGATGAGGACGACGATGAAGATGACCATCGCGAGCACGGCGACCATCGCGAGCTTGAGAGCCGAACGTTCCTTGTCGCTGATGATGAGGTCCTCGTGCTCGGCGTCTTCATCGGCGTCGAGGTTCTGCCGCTTCGTGAGCACAAGTTCGGTGACGATGGTGATCACGATGGCCAGAAGGATGGAGCTGGCGATGTTGAAATACCAGTTGCCGATCGGAGTCACGATGTAGTCGGGATCGATGATGTTCGCCGCCGCCGAGGTGATTCCCGCGAAGATCGCGTCATTCGGCGTCGGGATGGGGCTGGCGTCGTAGCCCGATGCGATCGAGGTGTAGGCGACGATGACGCCGAGGACGGGGGACCGCCCGACCGCCTTGAACACCATGCCGCCGAGCGGGACGAGGATGACATAGGCCGCAGCCGAGGCGACGTGTGAGACCGTTCCCATGAAGGCGACGGTGAAGACGACGAGAGACGCCGGGACTCGGGCGATCGAGACCTTCATGGCCGTCGACAGCAGCCCGGTGCGCTCGGCCAGTGCCACACCCATGATGACGACCATGATCGTGATCAGCGGAGGGAACGACTGGTAGGCATCGAGCGAGGTGCTCACGGCCATCGCGATCCCGTCGCCGCTGAGCAGGTTGTTCACCGGGGTCCATTCCCCGCTGCCGGGATCGTTCACCCCGACTCCCATGACAGAGAGGACGAGGCTGAGGACGGCGAGGATCCCTGCGAGGATCCAGAACAGCCAGAACGGATGCGGCAGTCTGTTGCCGACGTTCTCGATGACATTGAGGAACCGGATGACTGCCGGGAGTCGTTCCTGAGTGGGTTTGTCGGTGGTGGTCGTTTCCATGTCTTACTCCTGAAATCCAGGTGAGTGAAGGAGTGACAAGGCACGACTCGGCGATGCCCGTGAACTCCATCGGTCAAAGTGGTGGGAAGGAAGGCTGGCGGTAGGTGATGGTCTGGTGCGTGGTGGCCCTGCAGCGGCTGGCTCGCGCTCGGCTGCGAGCGGGGGAGGGGGAGTCCTGCAGGTCGGCTCAGGCGGTGGTTGCTGTCATAGGCGCAGCATCTCCCGGGCGTAGGCGGTGAGCTTGCCGGTGATCTCGCCGAGGATGTCCCGCCCGGCCTCGGCAGTTGCGGTACGGGGATCCCCGAGGACCCCGTTTTCGGCGTACTGGTCGAAGGTGACCGCGCTCGATGGCGACCTGGTCCGGCTCAGTCGTGCCCGGGGGCCGAGCTCATCGAGCGTCGTGGCCCCGGGCGTCAGTCGCGGAGAGTCGACGAGGCGGTCATCGATGGCGAGGATCTGCGCGGTCTCTGACTCCCCGCAATGGCCGCTGACCTCGGTGCGCGGCAGAGCGGAGGTCGTCTCCGTCGCTAGGGCACTGACGGGCGAGTAGGCGAAGACCAGGTCCGGATGGGAGTCGAGAAGCGCCTGCTGGGCCACGCCGAGTGCTGCCAGGTTGCCGCCGTGGCCGGTGATGACGAGGATCTTGGCGAATCCCGAATCGGCGAGTCTGCCGGCGACCGTGGTGACGATGTCGATGAAGGTCCGAGGGTCGAGGCTGATCGTGCCAGGGAGGAACTTATGGTGCGGAGACACTCCGTAGTCGATGCTCGGGAGGACGAAGGCTCTTCCTGCCAGCTCTTCGGCCACCGTGAGAGCCACATGGTCGGCGCGGATACTGTCCGTGCTCAGCGGCAGCCCATCGCCGTGCTGTTCGCAGGCTCCCACCGGGAGGATGAGAAGGCTGCCGCTGTCCTTGGCAAGTTCGACCTCGAGCGAGGTCAGCTCCCCGTAGGAGTGGATCGCCGGTCGGATCTCGCCTGGCGTTGGTCGTGTCATCCCTCGGCTCCGTTCTGTGGGGCGGCCAGCGGTGAGGTGCCCTCGGAGCCTTCGTCGTTCGTCCAGTCTGCGAGGACGACGGTCTTGATCGCCTCGAGGTGCTTGCGGGTCCGATGTGCGGCTTCGAATCCATCCCCGCGTTTGATCGCGTCGAGGATGTCCGCGTGCTCATCGTGATCGCGCAGTCGGTCATAGGTGGTCCGGGCCGCCTGCTGAGTCCGCGAGTGGATCGCGAGCAGGGAGACGAGCATCTCGTGCAGGGCACGGTTTCCCGAGGCTCTGGCGAGTTCGACGTGGAAGTGTCCGGCCGGCACCGCTGTCTCGACCTGCAGAGCATTGTCGAGTGCAGACTCCATCGAGGCGACAGCCTCGACGTCTTGGACCTGAGCCGCCAGATCGGCGATGCCCGGCTCGATGGCGATGCGGGCATCGAGGAGCTCGATCGCCGCAGCAAGGTCGACGGGCACATAGTGCGGGTTGTCGAGGATGCGGCGGTTGATCGCTTCCCGCACATAGGTTCCCGAGCCGTGCATGAGCTCGACCGAGCCCGTGGCTTCGAGCCGGCGCAGCGCCTCGCGGACGGTGGGGACGGTGACCTCGAAGCGTTCGGCGAGGACCTTCGCCGAGGGCAGCGACTGGCCGGGCTGAAGATTCTCGGTTCGAATCGTGTGAACGATTTCGCGAGTGAGACGTTCGACGAGTCCGATAGTTGATGTCATGCCACTCTCCTTCAAGTGTTTAAGTCATCAAATCACTTTGATATGTGTGTGTCAACGGTCACGTGCCGATCCGCTGCCGGCGGGCGCGACTGCGCCGGCTCGACGCGCCTGCGCCGCTTCAGTGCGCCTGCGCTGGCTCGGCGCGCCCGCGTCGGCCGGGGCCCTCAGCGGCTCGTCGGTCCGGGGTGTTTCTTGAAGAACTCCCACAGGGTGTCGGTCGCCGAGAAGCTCTTCGTCACGTACCCGCCGCCGCTGTAGACCACTTCACCAGGCCAGACGTGCCCGCCGTCGGTGACGGAATAGAGCTCGACATCGCCCGTGCGCGAGCCTTTCGCGTCCTGCTTCGACGTGCCGGACGAACACTTCTTCCAGCTCGTGCGCAGGACGTGCTCGCCCTTCTTGCCGATGTCGCGCTCTGTCTTCACCGTGCAGTTCGAGGCCTCGACCCAGGGTTCGATCCATTCGCGCACGCCCGGATAGGTCTCGCCCTGACGCTCGCCTCCGTCGTAGTCCATCGTCGCGTCGCCGGTGCCGTGGATGGCGAGCATCGGCGTCGGCTCCGTGTAGTCGCAGCCCTGCGTCGACTGCGGATAATAGGCTCCGGCGACGATGCCGAAGGCCGAGAATCGCTCGCGCAGATTGCAGGCCAGCACCGAGACGAAGCCGCCGCCGTTGGACTTGCCGGTGGCATAGACACGGCTGAGATCGATGCAGTGCTCGTCCTCGATCGAATCGAGCAGATCGGAGACGAATCGGACGTCGTCGGCACCGCTGGCATAGGGGGCGCCCTGCCACGATCTCTTGCCGTCCTTGAGCGCCCCATCGGGGAAGATGGTGATCGCAGGCAGTGCGGGCAGGCCCGTGTAGTTCTGGAACTCGGCGCCATCGGAGCCGTTTCCGTGGAACCCGATCACCAGCGGCAGGGGCGTCGATGCCTCGTAGTCCCGAGGAATGTTGATTCGAAAGGTCCGCTCCTGACCCGCCGAGGTGATCGTCCGTTCGTCATTGCCCGGAGTCTGCTCGGTGCCGCAGCCCGCGGAGGGAATGGGCTTGACCGTCGCAGAGGTGTCGGCTGCCTCACTCGGGTTCGAGGCCTGGGCTGGTCCCAAGGCCGGGCCCAAAGCAAGAAGGCTTGAGGTGAGTACCGCGGCGGAGCTTGCCGCGAGGATGGTGGTCAGGGTGCATTTCGTTCTCGATTGCATCATGAGTCCTTTGATCGTCGGTGATCGTGGACAGGACTCTAGCACATGTCATTAGATGACTATATGACTCACGCGATTCCAGGCTGCCCGGATGTCGAGTGTCGTTACGTGGCGAACGGGATCGCTCAGGGAGCGGTCTGCCCGGTGAGGACGGACCAGTTCTCCCTGGTCAGCTCCACGGCTCGGCTCTGGTCGCCGCGGCGGATCGCGGCGATGATCTCGGTGTGCTGCTCGGGGGAGGCGGAGCCCTTCACGGAGTCGAAATGCAGATACTCCGCGCGGCGCAGGGTGGCCGTGACGACCTCGAGGTGATCGGGGATGAGCGGATTCTCGCTGCGTGCGAGGGCCACCTCGTGGAAGTCGTCATCGGCGGTGATGGCCGCGTCGATGTCGCCCTTGGCGAGAGCCGTGCGCAGCCGTTCATTCGCCTCGGCCATCTCTGCGAGGTCCGCCTCGGTGAGGGCGGCGAAAGCGAGTGTCATCGCCAGGGCATGAAGCTCGGCCGCGATCTGGCGCGCGTTGATGATGGCTTCGGGATTCTCCGGTGCGACCCGGGTCATCCTTCCCGGCTGGGCGACGACGAGTCCGGCTTGGGCCAGGCGCTGAAGGGCCTCGCGCACGGGTGTGCGGGAGACCTGCAGCCAGGCGCCGAGCTCTTGGTCACGCAGCTGCTCACCGGGCGCGAGCTGTCCGCGTACGATGGCATCGCGGATCGAGCGGTAGACGTCATCGCGCAGCAGGGTGCGATGCGGCGCGGGCGAATTCTCTGGAATAGGCACGCGCCCATTGTAGTCGAAGCCGAAATGCAATATATTGCATATTGCAGGGTGCGAACCAGATCACACTCTGCGGCAGGTCACCCCACCACACGAAGAGGACGTCATGGCCATCACTGATTTCGAACGCTATCCGCTCACATTCGGGCCGAGCCCGGTCCACACGCTCGACCGACTCGGCGACCACCTCGGCGGGGCCAGGGTCTGGGCCAAGCGTGAAGACGTCAACTCGGGGCTCGCCTTCGGCGGCAATAAGACCCGCAAGCTCGAATACATCGTTCCCGACATTCTCGCCTCCGGGGCCGACACCCTCGTGTCGATCGGCGGCTACCAGTCCAACCACACCCGGCAGGTCGCGGCGGTCGCCGCCCACCTCGGGCTGGGGGCCCGACTCGTGCAGGAACGCTGGGTCGATTGGGACGATCCGGTCAATGACAAGGTCGGCAACATCGAGCTCTCCCGGATCATGGGCGCCGACGTCCATCTGGATTCGGCCGGTTTCGACATCGGCATCCGCTCGAGCTGGGAGCACGCGATCGCCGAGGTCGAGGCCGCAGGCGGCAAGCCCTACCCGATCCCGGCGGGTGCCTCCGAGCACAAGTTCGGCGCCCTCGGGTTCGTCAACTGGGCCTACGAGGTCGCCGAACAGGAGAAGGAACTGGGCGTCTTCTTCGACACCATCATCGTCTGCACCGTCACCGGGTCGACCCACGCGGGAATGATCGCCGGATTCGCGGCCCTCGAAGCCGCCGGGGGACGCCCACGCCAGGTGATCGGCATCGACGCCTCCGCGACCTTGGAGAAGACCCACGACCAGGTGAAGCGAATCGCGAACAACGCGGCACAGCTCATCGGTCTCGGCCGTGAGATCACCGATGCTGATGTCGACATCCGCTCGGGTTGGGAAGGTCCCGCCTACGGCATCCCCGATGAGTCCACCGTCAACGCCATTCGAACCACCGCGCAGCTTGAAGGCGTCATCCTCGACCCTGTCTACGAGGGCAAGTCGATGGCGGGTCTGATCGATCTCGTCGGAGAGGGTACGGTCGGCAAGGATTCGACGGTGCTCTACGCCCACCTCGGCGGTCAGCTGGCGCTCAACGCCTACAGCTCGATCTTCTGACCGCGCTTCGATCTTCTGACCGCGCCGTCAACCACCCCGCCCGCCAACGAAGGATCAATGACGATGAACACGCCGGCCGCCCAGCACTCAAGTGACCTCGACCCGGACCGCGCCCCGGACCCGGATCACGTCCAGGACCGGGACCATATCCAGGTCCCGGACGAAGAACTCCACCAGTTCGAAACGTCCCTGCAGGTCAGTCCGCCCGGGACGAATGACCGTCCGCTGCGGGCGTCGGTCTCGGGGGAGGACACGGTGCTCGACGAGATCGCGCAGCGGGTGCTGTGGCTGGCGACATCGATCATCGACCGGGCCAATCGGGGGCGGGTCAACAGCGACGGCGTCAAGGTCGGCGGGCATCAGTCGTCCTCGGCGTCGATGACCGGCATCATGACCGCGCTGTGGTTCACCCAGCTGAGCTCGATCGATCGGGTCTCGGTCAAGCCGCACGCCTCGCCGGTCCTCCACGCGATCAACTACCTCCTCGGCGATCTCGAGGAGAGGCACCTTGACTCGCTGCGATCGCGCGGGGGTCTGCAGCCCTATCCGTCGCGGACGAAGGACCCCGACACGGTCGATTTCTCGACCGGGTCCGTGGGAATCGGCGCGACCGCACCGATCTGGGCGGCGCTGTCCCACCGCTATGTCTCCGATCGGTTCCCGGAGACCCCGAGCGCGGGTCGCTTCTACTCGCTGCTCGGGGATGCGGAGATGGACGAGGGCGCGGTGTGGGAGGCGATCATCGATCCCGAGGTGCGCACGCTGGGCGAAATCGTGTGGATCGTCGACCTCAACCGGCAGTCCCTCGACCGTGTCATCCCCGACGTGCAGATCAAACGGCTGCAGGGCATGTTCGCCGCAGCCGGCTGGCAGGTCCTCACCTGCCCCTGGGGGCGCAGACTCGAGGCCGTGTTCGCCGGGCCCGGCGGTCAGGCGCTCAAGGACCGCCTGGTGTCGATGCCCAACCCTGAATACCAGCGGCTCCTGCGCGCCCATCCGACGGAGGTCCATGATCGGCTGCTCGCCGGCCTCGCCGAGGCGGCCGCTTCGTCCCTGAGGGCCGTGATCGACCGTTTCGACGCCGATTCCCTCGCCTCCCTCATCCGTGACCTGGGAGGACACGATCTGGGTCAGCTCGTCGAGACCTTCGAGGCCATCGATGACGCACGGCCCACCGTCGTCTTCGCCTACACGATCAAGGGCAAGGGGCTGGCCACGGAGGGCCACCCCGGCAACCATGCCGCGCAGCTGACCGAGGCGCAGATGCGCGACCTCGCGACCGCCTCGGGGATGGATCTCGACAATCCCTGGGTCACCTTCGACCCGGACACCTCGGCCGGACGGCTGTGCGCGAAGACCGCTGCTTCACTGGAGCGGGAGGGCCACCAAACCCATGCCGTCGCCGAGGTGCCTGCAGAGTTGGGCTTCACCCCGCGGCCCGTGATCTCGACCCAGGCCGCGCTCGGTCGTTTCCTCTCCGACCTCAAACACGTCGCTCCCGAGGTTGCCCGCCGGGTCGTGACCGTCTCACCCGATGTGGCCACGTCGACCAACCTCGGCGGGTGGATCAACAAGACGGGGATCTGGTCACCGGCCGGGCGCGAGGACTGGTTCTCCGACGATCGGGAACGGGTCCTCAAATGGCAAGAAGGCTCGCGCGGACAGCACATCGAAATGGGCATCGCCGAGGTCAACCTCGTGTCCCTGGCCGGGGAGCTGGGCTCGACAGGATCCCGCTGGGGACAGCCGCTGCTGCCGATCGCGACGATCTACGATCCATTCATCAACCGCGCGCTCGAGCCGTGGACGTTCAGCCTCTACGCGGGCGGGCGCTCGATCATGGTCGGCACGCCCTCTGGGGTGAGCCTGGCGCCGGAGGGCGGGGCACACCAATCGTTCAACACCCCCTCGGTGACCCTCGAGATTCCTGGCCTGACCAGCTGGGAGCCGGCGTTCGCGCAGGATCTCGAGTGGACGCTGCTCGAAGCGCTGCGCGAACTCGCCGATCCCGAAGGTGACTCCGCCTACTTCCGGCTCACCACACGACCGGTGAGTCAGGACTTGGCCGCCGTGCCCGGGGACCCCCTGCTGCGGCAGCGCAGACGCGAACAGGTCATCGCCGGCGGTTACCGCCTCAGCGCGCATCCGGCCAGCCAGGACCAGGTGACGTTGGTGGGTGCTGGGGCGATCATGACCGAGGTGATCGAGGCCGCAGCCAGGCTCGAATCGCTGGGGGTGCGGGCAGGTATCGTGTGCTTGACTTCGCCATCGAAGCTCTTCCGTGCTGTCCAGGAGCGCTCACGCGTGAACTCGACGCCGCGCTCGGCGATCGCCGACGAACTCTTCCCGGCCGCGCATCCGGCACCGCTGGTGACCGTCCTCGATGGACACCCGCACACGCTGGCCTTCCTCGCCGGTGTGCGCGGGGATCGCACCCGCAACCTCGGTGTCACCGAATTCGGTCAGGCCTCCTCTGTCAGCGAGGCCTACGAGATCCACGGGATCGACACGGCCTCGATCGCCTCACATGCCTTGGATCTGCTTGGCGTGTGAGGCGCTTCTGCGGTGTTCGGGGACAAGGTGGGGGCGCCGATGTCCGACGCCTCTGTCATTGCCCACCGATCATCGCTAGACTCACAGGCGACTGCTTCTGTTGTGTTCGCTGTTGAACACAAACTCAAATGGTGAAAGGACAACCGACGTCATGGATGCCGTTGCAGAATTTTTCGACACGATCAGCGGATTCGTCTGGGGTCCGTTCCTCCTCATCCCCCTGCTGCTGGGGACAGGCCTGTACCTGACGATCCGTCTGGGTGGACTGCAGTTCACCAAGCTGCTGCCGGCTCTGTCCCTGGGGATACTCAAACGCAAAGATGCCGGCTCCGAAGGCGACATCACCCAATTCCAGGCGCTGACAACGGCTCTGGCCGCCACCGTGGGCACCGGCAACATCGTCGGCGTGGCCACAGCGATCGGCGTCGGCGGCCCCGGCGCGCTGTTCTGGATGTGGATGACGGGGCTCCTGGGCATGGTCACCAAATACGCAGAGGGGTTCCTGGCGGTGCGCTTCCGCGGTACAGATGATGCGGGGGAGAAGTCGGGCGGCCCCCAGTACTATCTCGAACGCGGTATCAAGGGGCCGTTGGGCAAGGTCCTGGGACTGATGTTCGCTGTATTCGCCGTTTTCGCCTGCTTCGGCATCGGCAACATGACCCAGGGCAACTCGATCGCGGCCAATGTCGAATCCAGCTGGTCGATCCCCGCCTGGATCACCGGTGCCGTCCTCACCGTCCTCACCCTGGTGGTGCTCGTCGGCGGCATCAAGTCCATCGGCCGGGTCACTGCCGGACTTGTGCCGGTGATGATCGTCTTCTACGTCCTTGGGGCCCTGTTCATCCTCCTCGCCAACATCGACAAGGTGCCCGGCGCCTTCGCTGCGATCTTCACCGAAGCCTTCACAGGCACCTCGGCGGTCGGCGGATTCGCGGGGTCGGCGATCATCATCGTGGTGCAGATGGGCGTGGCCCGTGGTCTGTTCTCCAATGAGTCGGGCCTCGGCTCGGCGCCGATCGCCGCTGCTGCCGCGCAGACCACGCACCCTGTCCGCCAGGGGCTGGTCTCGATGACCCAGACATTCATCGACACCATCATCGTCGTCAGCTTCACCGGACTGACGATCATCGCCACCGGCACCTGGAATCAGGTCGACCCCGAGACCGGGGAACAGATCAGTGCCGCACTCATGACCGGAGAGGCCTTCTCCAATGGGCTGCCCGGGCAATGGGGCCATTGGATCGTGACCATGGGCATCGTTCTCTTCGCCTTTTCTACTCTGCTCGGTTGGTCGTACTACGGCGACCGCAATGTCGAAAGGCTCGTCGGCCGCCGCGGTGTCCTGCCGTTCCGGATCTTCTTCTCACTCGTCGTGTTCGTCGGCTGTACCACCGAACTCGAGCCGATCTGGAACTTCTCCGATGTGATGAACGGTCTGATGGCCCTGCCGAACCTGCTGGGCATACTCATCTTGTCGGGTCTCATCTCTCGCGAGACCAAGCACTATCTCAAGAACGACCCGAATCTCACCGCGGACAAGTCCACGATCGAGGCGTTCATGGTCGGTCAGCCGGGCTGGAGTCAGTGGAAGGCGGGCGACGTGGTCGGTTCCTCACGACGGTTTGACTGAGCGACCGTCCGGTCGACAGTCTGTCTGATCGCTCGTGCGGCCGAACGCTGGTTTCGTCGAGCTAGTAGTTCGCGCGGAAACCGTCGCATAAACTGCGGAATTCGCAGCAATGTAGCAATACGCCAGGGCTGTGTGTGGAACTGATGATTCCCCCAGGTTCCCTCACTTGTTGCGCACGTCACGTGTTGATAGCGTGAGAGGTGGGCCTACGCAATCCGTCGATTTCGACGGTGATCAGGTAGGCAAACGCCTTTTCCGGCGCCACCCGGGCGCCACACAAGTCAAAGGAGTCTGGAATGAGCAATGTAGGCAGTGCTGCAGGCGGTTACCGCGTCGAGAATCCGGCCACGGGCGAAGTCGTCGAACGCTTCGAGAACGCCACCGACTCACAGGTCGAGGAGGTCCTTGAGGGCGCTCACCAGGGCTTCCTGAGCTGGCGGGAGAAGACCACCGAAGAACGCGGAAAGATCGTCAATAAGGTTGCCTCGCTCTTCGGGGAGCACAAGGAAGAACTCGCGAAGATCATCGCAGAAGAGATGGGAAAGCCCGTCGCGGAAGGCATCGAGGAGGCCGAATTCTGCGAGGAGATCTTCAACTACTACGCGGACAACGGACCGGATTTCGCCGCCGACGAACCCATCAAGTCGATGTCGGGCGGCAAGGCTTTCATCCAGCGCCGCCCCGTGGGCGCGCTGCTGGGCATCATGCCGTGGAACTTCCCGTATTATCAGGTCGCCCGCTTCGCAGCACCGAACCTCGTCCTCGGCAACACGATCATCCTCAAGCACGCTGAGATCTGCCCTCGTTCGTCGGCGAAGATCGCCGAGATCATGAAGGAGGCCGGCGTTCCTGAAGGTGTGTACAACAACATCTACGCCACCCACGATCAGATCGAGACCATCATTGCCGACGATCGGCTCGAAGGCGTCTCGCTGACCGGTTCCGAGCGCGCCGGTTCGGCCGTCGCGGCCACAGCGGGCAAGCACCTGAAGAAGGCCGTACTCGAACTCGGCGGCTCCGATCCCTACATCGTCCTCGACACGGACAATATGGACGAAGCCGTCGACACTGCTTGGGGCACTCGTCTCTACAACACCGGCCAGGTCTGCAACGCGAACAAGCGCATGATCGTCATGGACGACATCTACGACGACTTCGTCACCGGACTGACCAAGCGCGCCCAGGATTGGACGAAGGGGACTCCCGCCGAGGCGGGCGACGGCAAGTACTCGCCGCTGTCCTCCCGTGGAGCCGCAGAGAACCTGCGCAAGCAGCTCGACCGCGCTGTCGAGCAGGGTGCGACACTCGTCGGCGGCGAGCTGGCATCGGACGGCTCGGCTTACGTCTCGCCAGCCGTGCTGACCGGAGTCACCTCTGACATGGACGCCTACCGCGAAGAGCTCTTCGGGCCGGTGGCCACGGTGTACAAGGTGACCAGCGACGATGAGGCCCTCAAGCTGGCCAACGACACGCGCTTCGGCCTCGGCGGCGCGGTGTTCGCCAAGGACGAGGAGCGTGCCGCGAAGCTCGCCCAGCGCCTCGAGGTCGGCATGTCGAACGTCAACACCCCCGCCGGGGAAGGCGCCGAGATCCCCTTCGGCGGCACCAAGCGCTCGGGCTTCGGCCGCGAGCTCGGCCCCTACGGCATGGACGAGTTCGTCAACAAGCGCATGTACTACGTCGCTGGCTGACCGTCACCGATTCCAGACGCGGGCGCTGAACTGAGACGCGGGTGCGCACCCGTTTCTCAGCGCAGCGCCCGCGTTGTGCTGTCACGGTGGGATCAAGACTTCACCCTATGACGGGCACCGTGGGTGAGGTTCGTCGGAACCTCGACACTCGGGGAGGCACTCGGTAGCGTCTGTGACGTCCCTGACCGATGAGCGAACCCATGAATGA
This sequence comes from Brevibacterium sp. FME37, assembly GCF_014897485.1. Classification (NCBI taxonomy): domain Bacteria; kingdom Bacillati; phylum Actinomycetota; class Actinomycetes; order Micrococcales; family Brevibacteriaceae; genus Brevibacterium; species Brevibacterium sp. FME37. The sequence continues at coordinate 190,631 of NZ_JABUYE010000003.1, read as the reverse complement.
GGCGAGACGGATGCCCAGAATGCTCATCCTCGGCCTGTGTGCCGGACACTTCCTCGTTCTCCTCGATGTGACAGTGGTCAATGTTGCGCTGCCGCAGATCAATGCTGACCTCCAGGCAGGTCAGACGGGGATGGCCGGGGTCGTCAATGCCTATACCTTCGTCCTGGCAGCGCTGCTGCTCGCGTTCGGCGCAATCGGGGACAGATGGGGCCACCGTCGTGTCGTGGTTCTCGGTTACCTCTGCTTCTTCCTCGGTTCGCTGGCCTGCTCGCTGTCGCCGACGATCGATCTGCTCGTCGCCTCGCGCGCCCTCCAGGGCGTGGGGGCTGCCGCAACGATGGCTGGGACCCTGGCGATGCTCTCCGAATCGGCCGCGGACGAGCGCGAGCGAAGCAAGCTCGTCGGACTCTGGGCGGCTCTGGGCGGGATCGCTCTGCCGATCGGGCCTCTGCTGGGAGGACTGCTCGTCGACGTCGGCAACTGGAGGGCGGTCTTCTGGCTGAATCTGCCGGTCATTCTGCTGGCGCTCATCCCGATCCTTGTGCAGTCCTCACCGTCGAGAACATCGGTCCCGTCGAGAAGACTCGGCCGAGGAGGCGGTGACCTGATCGAGGATGCCGGGCCGTCCGAGTCCTCGCACCCAATGCGAGCGAGGTTCGCCATCGCCTGCGTCATTGCGGGACTGCTGAACTTCTGTGTCCTCGGCTCACTGTTCCTCCTTACCCAGTACTTCCAGGACGAACGAGGGCTGTCTCCGTTCCAGGCAGGGCTGGCCACACTGCCTGCCCTGCTGCCGCTGCCGTTCTTCGGGGCGTTGTCAGGGGTGATCAGCAACCGGCTCGGCGTCTGGAAGACAAGCGCAGTGGGGCTCATCGTGGCTGGAGTGGGCCTGGGGCTCATGGGGCTGACGATCTCGGGGGCACGTCTGTGGCTCCTGTCGTGCGCCCTCGTCGTGTGGGCGATCGGTGTCGGGATCCTGATGCCTGCGATCGTGGCGGCGGCCATGCATGCCCTGCCGCAGAGGCCAGGATTGGCCTCGGGTGCTGGAAGCACTGCGCGCAACGTTGGAGGAGCCCTGGGCGTGGCGGTCTTCGCCGCTCTGCACGAGGTGGAGACCGGTATCCTGATGGCAGGGGCCGGCGTCGCCATGGTCGCCGCCGCATTCCTCTGCATGAAGGTGCAGCAGCGTGGGAGAGCTCAAGTCTCGAGCGCCAACCGCGCATCAGTCGGCCGTGAGGGAAGCGGTCACTCTGGGCCTCCGGGGCACGTCATCTCCGAGAATCGGCGGCATTGACACCGGAACCCGATGTCAGGGTCGAGATCACCTCTGCCGGACTGAGTGCGGTGTCAGTGAACCAGCGGCTTGCCGCGTTCTCGGCAATGCCCTCAGCCTGGTCGATGAGTACTCGGCCGCTGTCGGTGAGGGTGAAGTCGCCGGACTCCGAACGTGAAAGCCAGCCGAGCTTGACCAGAGGAAGGCTGGAACGCACCGTAGACGACCGGGTCTCGCCCATCGCCTCGGCGAGATTCTCCCGGGTCAGTCCCTGCGGGCGCGCGCCGATGATCCGCAGCCGGCGGAGATCGTCGAGTGACAGGCCCACGCGAGAGAGCGCAGTGCCGATCACAGTGTCCAGTGAACTCTTCGCCCCGGCCAGGAGCAGTGCAGCATCCAGGTTCGGTGCTGCATCCGCGGTCTCGAGCGTCGGATGCTCAGAATTCATCGGCGTGGCCCCGAGCGCACTTTGACATCCTCGACGCACACGGGGGAGACATCGACGGTCCTGCCGTCGAGACCCCGATTCTTGAGGTCGGCTTCGGAGAGTTCCTGAGCTCGGATGCTCGCCGCCACATCGGCGTCATCGGGATTTGCTTCGTCGATGGAGAGCAGAAATCGGTGCTGATAGTTCACGAGTTCGGGTGTGTAGAGGAACGTCCCCTCCGGTGTGAAGCGCGCGGCGAACATATCGTGGTCCTCCTGTGCTTCTCGCAGGGACGTGCGCTGGGAGTCATCGAGGTCGATGAAGCGGCCTCGGACCGTGGTGCGGTAGGTGCGAATCATAGATGTGTTCCTTCTGGAGCTGCGTTGGTGGTGCTGCGGGTGGCATGGTCGAAGAGCGACACGAACTCAGCTGTCATGGCTTCTGTGCGGGAGGCACCAACAGGTGCTCTGCTGCTGCTCAGGCTCGCGGCCGCCGTGTCGAGGACCGAGCGGAGTGCCAGTGCCATCGTGAGCGGGTCGAACCTCCGCATCTCCCCCAGCCGCTGTCCGTCCTCGAACAGTGCGATCAGATCGCCGACGGAGTCCCTGGCGCGATCTTCGTAGGACTCGGTGCCGTTGCGGCTGAGGTAGCCGACGGCGGCGACGATGGCTGCGGCCGAGGCCGGCTTGGCACGGGAGTAGTCCATCGAGGTGGTGATGTAGTCTGCCAGCCGTGTTCTGCTTGAGGCGGCGCGGGAGAGAGCTTCAGCCAGCTGTGCGCCGAGGTCATTCGAGACTGAGTGGACCACGGCGCGGGCAAGCTCGTCCTTGCCGGAGAAGTTCCCATGCACTGCACCCCTGCTGAACCCCGCGTGCTCGGCCACAGCATTGAGCGGGGAGCCTGACACCCCCTGAGCGGCGAAGAGTTCGATCGCCGCAGCGACGAGGTCTCGCCGAGTTCTCTCGCGACTCTCCTTGCGTGTGAGGCGAACCGGGCGGTGCTCGGAGTCGGTTGGTGATGTCATAAATATAAGGATACATGAGGGTATCCGAATACTTAAATGTATCTTTAGGCGATGTCGACGGCTGCCGATCCGGGTTCGGCCGCACGCCTGTGTCAGGGGCACGGGCGGGTGGAGGCAGCGCGCGCAGTTCAGCTCTGGCGCGGTACAGTTTCAAACGCGGTTCAGCCCTGGAGTTCAGCTGCCTTCGCGGCGGCGCGCTCTACGGCGGTGGGAATCTGGACGATGGGGCCGAGCACCACGGTGAAGAAGAAGATTCCGATGGCCAGTATGACCGCGCAGACGATGAAGGCGGCGCTGAAGCCGCCGGTCGCCTGCACGACGAAACCGGTGACGATCGGTGCCGAAACGCCGATGAGGTTATTCACTGAGTTCATGATCGATCCGGTGGCCCCGACTCCGCCCTCGGGGGCGATGAGCGCGGGCAGTGAGTTCGTTACGCAGAAGGTGATCGTGATTCCGCTTGTTCCCAGAGTGATCCAGAACAGGGCCCACGCCGGATCGTGCGTGAATGCCGCACCCATGACCGTCATGGCGATGAGCATGCCCGAGATGATGAAGACCTTGCGAACCGCGGTGCCGGACTTGCCGATGCGCATGAGGTGGTCGAGCAGCCAGCCGGGGAAGATGAACTCCACGGCCACTGCGACGAGCCAGGGCAGTGCGGTGAAGATGCCTGAAGACATGATGCTCATCCCCATCTCCGACTGCAGATATCCGGGCAGCCAGGTCAGCAGCATCCACTGCGTGTAACCGGCGCAGCCCAGGCCCAGTGACATCCCCCAGACCTTGCGTTGTTTGAGGATGTATCCCAGGTTCGCCAGGGGGTTGGGGCGAGGCGCGTCCTCGTCCTGTGCACCGCCCTCCCGGATGTAGTCGAGCTCGGTGTCCTTGAGTTTGCCGAGGCGGTTCATTGCACCGCCATTGCCACCAGGGGGAACCCGACGACATTGGACAGACGCTGCCCGGAGTCGAAGATGGCGGTCGCTGTCCCGCGCTCAGATCGCGGGAACCAATAGCCGGTGGCCTTCATTGCGCCCGGGAAGATCGGTGACTCGGCAGGCCCAGGATGATGCGAGCGAGGATGAGCAGCCCGGTTCCGCTGATGATGGCAGTGAGAAAGCAGGAGAGGCTCCACGGTGAGTCCCTTCGTTGGTGTCTCGCTCGTCAGTGAGCGTGTGGCGTAGTGGACTCCGCGGCGAACTCCCCAGAACTTCCACGCTATAGAAACATGATTTCGCTGGATCGAAGTCAATGTATAGCGGCGATTAGTCGAGTGTCGAAGCGAAGATCTACCCCGGGTGTCGTTTGGGGTGTTTTCCGGCGCGCATTAAGTCCTGTGATAAATCATCATCCCAGGTAATCGAGGCTCCTGGCTTGATTCGCCCCTCGGTATATTGGAATGACTCAAATGAACTCCATGGTCATTCTGTGCTCAGATCACCGTTAGCGAGAATCGAATCATTCCACAATAGGCAAACTGCGAAAATGCGACTCAGGAAACCGTATCGACTACCGGGCTGAGTGAGAGCAGAACTGCATCGAGTCGTGTGCGCTCCTATACTGAGAAGGCGAGTCCCGCAGGCGTAATGACTGCCCGTGGACGCGATGAACACTCGTCGATCCAGCGAATCCAGGAGGCTGCACTTGCCGATCACCGCGATGATCCTCAACGTTGCGCAGTCCGATCCAGAGCAGCTCGCACTTGTCGGTGCCCGAGATCGCCTGACCTACAGCGGGCTTGTCGAGGACTCACGGTCCATGTTCGCCATCGTCGACGAACTGCATCGGACGCAGCCACTGCCTCCCACGCCTGCGCCGGAGACCGACAACATACCGATTACGGCGATCAGCACCACCTCGGCGTACGACACCTCACGCATCATCGCCGGACTCGCCGGCTACCGTGCCGTGTCCGCGACGATCGACCCGCGGTGGCCGCTGAACCACCAGCTCGGCGTTATCCGAACCACCGGGATCGGCGTCGTGATCAGCGACTCGCCCGCCCTTGCCGAGGCGCTCGCCGCCTCCGGGTGGACAGGCACGGTCATCAGCCTCACCGACTTCCGGGCTCGTCAAGCAGCCGCGCTCCCCGCTCCCGCACCTGCCGTTCGGGACGGGAATGAGCCGTTCCTCATGCTCTTCTCCTCGGGCACGACGAGCAATCCGAAGGCCTTCATCAAAACCCGTCAGCAGTATCGGGAGAACGTGGCCGTCTCTTCGGCCCACCTGGGGCCCTTGCCCGGTGTCGCGACCTTGGCACCAGGGCCGGTGTCCTACAGCCTCACGCTCTACGCCGTCATCGAAAGTCTGGCGACTGGCGGCAGCGTGCATCTCGCCGATGAATTCGATCCGATTACGATGGGCAGCCGCATTGCCGCGGAGGAGATCACCCGTGTCGTTGCGGTCCCCGCAGTGGTCCGTGCCCTCGCCGAGGCTGCCCGCCGTGACTCCGAGCGCTTCGCCTTTGTCGACCTCGTCGTCACCGGGGGAGCCAATCTGCCCGCGAGCATCCGGGACCGCCTCGGCGAGATCCTCCCCACAGCTCGCCTCATCAGCTACTACGGTGCTGCCGAGATTGGATTCATCGGTGACAGTCGAGACGGTGACGGCACCTGGATCCAGGTCTATCCGAGCATCGGTGCCCAGATCCGTGACGACTCCGGTGCAGAGCTTCCCGAGGGCGAGCTCGGCACTCTGTGGATTCGAGCCGCCGCCTGTTCCTATGGCTACGTCACGGGCACCACTGAGGCGGTGCTGCGCGGCGCGGACGGTTGGGCCACCGTCGATGACCAGGGGCGGATTGTCAACGGCATGCTGCAGCTGGCCGGTCGGGCCGGGGACATCGCGATCACCGGAGGTCACAAGGTCTCACTGCCGGAGGTCGAGCGCGCATTCGAAACGTACGACAACCTCGGCGAGGTCTGCGCTATCGCCCTCGACGACCCTGCGTTGGGCAGCATCATCGTACTCGTCATCGAAGCGAGCACAGACAACGCAGACAACGCAGGCAAGGCTGCCCTGCTGAATCACGCACGCGCCCGCCTGGCACCGCAGTTCGTTCCGCGTCGCATCTATCGGCTCGATCGCCTACCCAGGACGGTCGGCGGGAAGGTTCGGCGGACCGAAACCGTTGACCTCATCATGGACGGACAAGGACAGAGACTGTGAGAGAAGAACGCCGCGTCGTCATCACCGGGATGGGCGCGATCACGCCGAGCGGCAATGACGTCGACTCCCTCTGGGACTCGGTGGTCACCGGCCGCAGCGCGATCGGCGTGCTCGAGGGGGAGCAGTTCGCGGACCTGGCTGTTCGCATCGGAGGCCAGGTGAGAGATTTCGACGCCGAGGCAGTCCTGCCCCGAACGCTTGCCCGACGTCTCAGCCCGGTCCAGCACTGGGCCGTCGCCGCGGCCGACCAGGCCCTGGCCCAGGCGGGGATCGCGAGCCCGACAGCTGGCGCGAAGACGGCTCAGAGGGAGACATCGCGTGGTGGAGACGCCGACGAACTCCCCTGGGGCCGATCCCGCGTCGCCGTCATCGCGGCCACCGGCTCCGGACCTGTCGACGCCATGCAGAACGCTACACGCTCGCTGCTCGACGGCGGCCCCCGCTCGGTTCCCCTGACACTGGCGATTCACGGCGCACCCGACTCGGCCGCGGCGCTGCTGAGCCAACGCTTCGACTTCCGCGGGCCCGGGCAGGGAGTCTCGGCCACCTGCGCCAGCGGAGCGATCGGCGTCGGCGAAGCACTGCGGCGCATCCGTCACGGATACGCCGACGCGGTGCTCGTCGTCGGGATGGAGGACTGCCTCAACGCGATCAACCTGGCCTCGAACGCGAACATGAGGGCCCTGGCCGCCGGCTTCGAAGACGACCCGAGTTCGGCCAGCAGGCCCTTCGACAGTGCGCGGACCGGGTTCGTCATGAGCCAAGGTGCCGGCGCGATCCTTCTCGAGTCCGAGACCGGCGCCGCAGCCCGCGGGGCCACCGTGCTCGCCGAACTCGCAGGATTCGGTGCTGCCAGCGACGCCCACCACCCGACGAATCCGCACCCCGATGGTCGCGGTGCTGCCTCGGCGATGCGAGAAGCCCTGGCCGACGCGGACCTGAGGGCCGCCGATATCGATCACATCAACGCCCATGCCACCGGTACCCCCGCCGGCGATGCGGCCGAGCTCAAGGCCTTCGACGCGGCGCTTGGAAAGACCGCGCACTCGATTCCGATCAGCGCCACGAAGTCGTCCACGGGCCACCTCCTTGGTGCCTCCGGTGTCGTCGAAGCCATCATCGCCATTCGTGCGATGGCAGATCAGAGGCTTCCGCCGACACTCAATCTCAAGAACTGCGAATTCGACGGCTGGGACATCGTCACTGATCAGGCCCGTGCAGTTGACCATTCTGAGAAGCCGATCGACACCGTCTTGTCGACGTCGTTCGGATTCGGCGGACACAACGGTGCAATCATCCTGCGCCGAGTCCGCACCGACTGATCGCCCGCTGTGGTGAGACCGACCCAATGAGCAATCGACTCCATGAGCAACGGACCCCGTGAACAAGGAGACATAATGTCTGACCGTGAGACCCACCTCGGCGAACTTGCCGAAAAATACCTCCCCGACGAGGTGCTCGAGCGCTTCCGCGAACGCGCTGGCGTCTATGACCGCGAGAATCGCTTCTTCGACGAGGACCTCGCCGAGCTGAAGTCGCTGGGCTACCTCACGCTGTTCGTTCCAGACGCCTACGGCGGTCCCGGACTGAGCCTGCACGAGGTCTCGCTCCTGCAGCAGCGATTGGCTGCAGCGGCCCCGGCCACGGCCTTGGCGATCAACATGCACCTCATGTGCACAGGTGTCGTCAAGGCCCTCAACGATCGCGGCGATGCCTCCCTGAACTGGGTGTTCGAGGAGGTGATGGCCGGAGAGATCTTCGCCTTCGGCATCTCCGAACCCTCCAACGACTGGGTGATGCAGGGGTCGGACACGGTGGCCCAGCCGACCTCCGACGGCGGCTACCTGCTCACCGGAGTGAAGATCTTCACCTCCTTGTCCCCGGTGTGGACCCGACTCATCGTCCACGGAGAGATCGCTACCGATGAGGAGGGAATCGCAGGCCCCAATGCGGAGCAGCCGGCCGAAGGCCAGTTGGTCTATGGCTTCATCGAACGCGGCACCGAGGGCATCACGATCTCCGATCATTGGGACGTCATGGGGATGCGGGCCTCGCAGTCGCGTGCGACGATCCTCAATGAGGTGTTCATGCGACCCGAACGGGTCTCGCGCATCATCCCGGCCGGCAAACACCCCGACCCGCTGACCTTTGCCATCACCAGCAATTTCCAGCTGCTCATCGCCTCCGTCTACGCCGGTGTCGCCGCCCGAGCGCTCGAACTCGGCGCGGCTGGTCTGAAGAAGCGCAAGTCTGCGAAGGCCGGAACCACTTTCGCCGAGGTGCCCGAGACTCGCGCTCGCCTCGCAGACGCGCACCTGGACTACCTCGCCGTGCCCGCCATGCTCGATGCCTACACCAGGGACTTCGACGCCCTCGTCGACCACGGGGCAGGCTGGCCATTGCGCCTGGTCGGAGCCCGGATCAAGGCTTCCGATGCGGCCCGGAACGCGGCCGAGACAGCACTCATGTGCAGCGGTGGCAGCGGCTTCGACAACAGTCACGAACTCTCCCGCCTCTACCGGGATGCGACCGCCGGCCTGTTCCATCCGCCGAGCGCCGATGCCGCCCGCCCGATGTATGCGGCGGCACTGCTCGACGGCTGAGGAGAATTGTCTGCTGGTCTCAGCGGCGAAAGACGTCCGACCGCTGAAGGTTGTGACGTGGCACGATGGTGAGCAACTCACACCAGCTGCAGAGACGGAGCACCCCATGGAGGAGAGAACACCGACGATCGTGCGCGCGGATTCGATCGTGTCGCAGGCAGGGACCCCAGCAGGGACTCAAGCAGGCGCCCCCGAACCCGAAGCGCTCGCGATCACCGGCGAGACCATCAGCGCGAGCGGGACGCTGGCCGAACTGCGGGAGCGGTTCCCCGCCGCCGAGGTGCTCGACTTCGGTGACTCGACCATCATCCCGGGCCTCAACGACGCCCACATCCACCTCGCCATGACCGCCGGTGATGCCCTTCACCTCGACCTGTCCCATGAAGCGGTGGGAAATGTTCCCACGCTTCTGGACACGATCGCCGCTGAGGTCAGCACCACCTCGCCGGGGGAATGGGTCAAAGGCAGTCGCTATGACGACGAAAAGACCGGGATCGTCCTCCGCGACGAACTCGACCGGATCGCGCCCGAGACCCCGGTGATCGTCAACCACGTCGCCGGGCACTGGGGCGTTCTCAACTCTGCCGGACTGCGATTCCTCGGGATCGAGGAGTCCTCTCCCGACCCTGACGGTGGCCGCTTCGACCGCTACTCCGACGGTCGACTCAACGGGAAGCTCATCGAGCGGGCGCTGATGAACGTGCTGATGCCGGCCACTGCCCGCGGTGACCGTTTCATCCCCGGTGACACGGTTGAAGATCTGCAGCTCGGTGCCGCGCGGACGATCGCGAAGTGGAGCGCCGCGGGCCTGACCTCGATTTGCGACGCACTCATCAGCCCCCAGGACATCGGGATCCTCTCCGCCGTGCGCGATGCCGATGCGCTGAACCTGCGCATCGGAATGCTCCTGTCCATCGACCACTATGACAAGGCCGTCGAGCTCGGAGTGGGCAGTGGATTCGGTGATGATCGGCTCAAGCTCATCGGCGTCAAAGCCTTCCTCGACGGAGCGATCGGGGGACGAACCTGCCTCCTCTCCGAACCCTTCACCGACCCGAACTATCAGGGTGTGCAGACCACCTCGACCGAGGAGCTGCGGGCAAACGTCGAACGCGTCCATGCCGACGGCAACAGGATCGGCGTCCACGCCAACGGGGACGCCGCGATCCGTCTCGTCCTCGACGCGTTCGAAGACGTCGCCCAGCGCATTCCACGCCCGGGCCTACGTCATCGGATCGAACACTGCAGCCTCATCGACGACGACATCCTCGAGCGGATGAACCGCCTCGGCGCCATTGCGGTCCCCTTCGCCGGATATCCCGGCTATCACGGCGGGGCGCTGAACTCCTGGTACGGGGAGGAGAGGATGGAGAGGATGTTCGCTCACCGCTCGTTCCTCGACAAGGGTGTGACGGTGGCAGGTTCCTCGGACTATCCGTGCGGGCCCTACCAGCCGCTGTTCGGACTGCAGTCACTGATCACCCGCACCGGCGCCGACGATGGGACCACCGTCGGAGCTTCGCAGAAGGTCACAGCAACCGAGGCGCTGTCGATCTTCACGCTCGGATCCGCCGAAGCCTCAGGGGAAGAGTCTTACAAAGGCAGGCTGGCGCCGGGTTACCTCGCCGACTTCACCGTCCTCGGAGACAACCCACTGAGCATCGACCCGCACGGAATCGCGGACATCGACGTGCGAGCGACCTATGTCGGTGGGGACGAGGTGTACGCGGGCTGAGGCCTCCGGCGCCGTGCGTGCAGGTGCCGCTGCCGTGCCTCAGGTGCCCACCTTCGCCCGCTCCGCCGCCGGAACCCAACGCGGGTCCGGCTTAGCGAGAGTGACAACCACGACGACGATGAGGTTGGCGGCGACGGCCCACAGGCCGCCGTTGATGCCCAGCAGCGGATCGTTGCCCGTGTAGTGCAGGGCCACCATGGTCACCGATCCGACGATGAGTCCGGCGGCAGCAGCCTGCTTGCTCATCCGCGGCCAATAGAGGGCGAGGAGCGCGGCGGGCACGACCTGTGCCAGACCTTCGTAACTGAGCACGGACAGCTCAACCAGTGCGTCGGGCATGAGCAGGCTCATCACCAGGGCAATCACACCGACGATGAGACACACCCACTGGGACAGTGTCTTCTGCCGCAGACCCCGCGCAGCCAGCTGGTCCTTCGTCATCGTCGCGGAGTTCTTCGGTCCAGACAGTCCTCCGCCGAGGACCGTGCGTCCCCACATCGAGCCGATCGAGAGCATGTACACGCTCATCGGCACGATGGCTGAGAGTGCACCGGCGACGCCGATGACAGCGACGAGCGGGGCCGGCAGCGAGTCGATGACCACGGAGAACAGCGCCAAGTCTGCATCCTTGAGAGCGGGAATGACGAGGAGCGCTGCCACACCGACCATCATCGGCACGAGAAGCAGCAGCTGGTACCAGGGCAGGATGATGGAGTTGCGGCGCAGAGTGTTCGCCGAGGTGCCCGAGAGGTAACCAGCGATCGACGTGGGGAAGACGGTGATCGTGATCCCGTTGAGGATGATCGTCGAGATGAACCAGGCGCTTCCATACGTTCCCTCGCCCGCACCCGGGAAGGTCAGCCACTGTGACTTCTCGACCACGAGCCGGTCGAGCAGCGGGGCCAGACCGTCGAAGTAGTGCAACGGAACATAGATCGCGAGGAAGGCCACGGCGAGGATGACGAGCCCATCCTTGAGCGCACTGACCCAGGCGGAACCGCGCAGACCGGAGAAGAGGATGAACGCCTCGGCGACGATGAAGGAGATGATGGCGGCGACATTGAGGTCGATGGCCCCGTAGCTCATGGCGTTGACGACGGCGCCCATGCCCTGAATCTGCAGCTGGATGTAGGGGACGATGAACACGGTCGCGAGCACGGCCACGAGGATCGCCAGACCTCGCGAGCGGAAACGGTGCTCGACGATGTCGGAGAGGCTGACGAGTTTGTGCCTGGCCGCATAGGTCCAGAACAGCGGTCCGACGAGGTAGGCGACAACGAGCCCGACGCTGAGGTAGCCGATGAGGTAGAGGATCGGCACACCGTAGGAATACGACCAGCCGGCGGTGCCGAGGAACGAGAACGAGGTATAGGTCTCGCCCGCCATGAGGAGGAGGATGAAGATGAATCCGAGGCCGCGTCCGGAGACCGACCATTCGTCGAGTGACTTCTCACGGCCCCTGCCTGACCAGATGCCGATGCCGATGGTCGCGAGCATACTGAGGCCGAAGATGATGCAGGCGATGATCGCTGAAGAGCTCATTTCTCGGTCTCCTCTCCACCGGCTGCGGGGGTGCTATCGATCGCATAGTCCTCACCGAAGGCAACGTCGGCTGGGACGTATTCGGCCTTGTCGCTGCGGTAGTAATGATCACCGCGTGCGGCCATCCACACGAAGAACCAGGTGAGGATCGTGACGACGATTGTGTAGGTGAGAATGAACGGCATCCCGAAGATACGCGGTTCGATCGTGTTCGCCACGAACGGGGTGAGCAGGTAGAGAACGACCGGCACGATGAGGAAAAGCAACGAGAACCGCCGCCGAGGTGGCCTCGACGGCGGTGATGAATCGTGAACTCCCGACATGCGCAACCTCTTCCCCATCGAATGGACACCGCAGGTGAGCGGACTGCGCCAGGTTAGTGCTGCGCGTCACGGGAGGTGAAAGTCAGTCCGAAATGTGGAATCGGGGTGCGCCGCGCACAATCCTCAAAGGAGAGAGCTGAAGATCTGCTCCCTCAATTGGCCCCAGGCGACTACAGCTCCGGCAGCAGCGAGATCGGGTTTTCGATGCAGTCGGCGATGAAGGTGAGGAACTGGCTCGGTTCGGCACCGTCGCAGGCGCGGTGGTCGAAGACGAATGATAAGAACATGACCTTGCGGACGGTGAGTTCGCCGTCGACGACCCAGGGGCGATCCTTGATCCGTCCGAGGCCGAGCATCGCAACCTCGGGCAGGTTGATGATCGGCGCAGAGCCGTCGACTCCGAACACGCCGTAGTTGTTGAGCGTGAACGTCCCGCCGGTCAGTTCCTGGGTGCTGAACTTGCCGGTCGAGGCCTTGCCGACGGTCTCGGATACCGAGTCGCGCAGCTGCCGCAGGCTCATCTCGCCTGCGCCATGGACGACGGGAACCATGAGGCCACGTGGCGTTTGCGCGGCCAGGCCGAGGTTGATGTCCCCGTGGGTGACGATCTCGTTGTTCTCGGTGTCGATCGAGGAGTTGATGATCGGGTGCTTCTTCAACCCCGCGACGACGAAACGGGACACGAGTGAGAGCAGGGAGTATTTCTCCCCGGTCCTCGACTCGAGGGCGCGTTTGGTATTGAGCAGTTCGGTGGCGTCGACGTCGAGCCAGATCGTGGCTTCGGGAATCTCCTGCCGCGACCGCGTCAGACGCTCGGATACGACCTTGCGCAGTCCCGTGATCGGAGTCCTGGTATCGCGGTCGGCGGGTGACCCGAAAGGGGCCACGTTCGCCGAGGTGGTAGTGCCGACGTGGCCGTCACTGGCCAGAACGGTGTTGTTCGGGACGGAGGTCGTCGTGCCGGACTCGATGGCCTTGAGCACGTCCGCCCTGGTGACGATACCGCCAGCGCCGGTACCCGGGAGATGTTTGGCGCTGAGTCCGTTGTCTTTTGCGAGCTTGCGCACGATCGGGGAGGAGACCGGAGAGACTGAAGGTTCGGCCGGGGGAGTGGCCGCCGGGACTGCACTGTGAGCAGCCGTTGAGCCGCCGGTCTTCGCACCGAAGGACCGTTTCTTCGTCGACCGCGTCTTGGGCTCGGACGTGCCGTATCCGATGAGGTTCGCGCCGCTGCTATCTGAACCGGCACCGGAATCGGAACTGGAACCGGGACCAGAGTCCGCGTTCGCACTCGAACCGGCACCTGCCTCGGCGACGGAAAGCAGGGGCTGACCTGCGGACACGGTGTCACCGGCGTTCGCGTGCAGCGCCTCGATTCGCCCCGTAAACGGGCACGGCAACTCGACGACGGACTTGGCGGACTCGACCTCGACGACCATCTGATCGACATGGACCTCATCGCCGACGTTGACCAGCCAGCTGATGAGCTCGGCCTCGGTCAGTCCCTCACCCAGGTCGGGGAGGATGAAATCGCGGGCGTTCGTCGCGCGCGCGGAACTCGTCTCGGCACCCATCACAGCTCCCAATCCCAGGATTCGAGGGCATCAAGAATGCGTTCGGCGGTCGGCAAGAAGTACTCCTCAAGCTTCGGCGACGGATAGGGCACATCGAAGCCGGTGATCCGCAGGATCGGAGCCGAGAGGTGGGTGAAATTAGCCTCGGTGACCCGGGCAGCCACCTCGGCGCCGTAGCCACCGAACTGGGCAGCCTCATGGATGATCGCGGCACGAGACGTCTTTCGCACCGACGCGGACACCGTCTCATCGTCGAAGGGCGAGAGCGACCGCAGGTCGATGACCTCGATCGACAGTCCATGCTCTGCACCGTCCTCGGCCGCGGCCAGGGCGGTGCGCACGGTGGGACCGTAGGTCAGCAGGGTCACGTCCGAGCCTTCGCGGACAACCTGCGCTCGATCCATCGGTGCGGTCTGCACGGGCAGGCTGAGCTTGTCCTTCATCCAGTACCGGGACTTCGGCTCCATGAAGATGACCGGATCCTCGGAGGCGACTGACTCGCGCAGCAGAGAGTAGGCATCGGCTGGGTTCGAGGGCGTGACGACGGTCAGGCCCGGAGTCGAACACCAATAGGCCTCTGAGGAATCCGAGTGATGCTCGACGCCGCCGATGTCACCGGCGTAGGGAATCCGGATGGTGATCGGCAGGCTGACATGGCCCTTCGTGCGGTTGCGCATCTTCGCCACGTGGGACACGATCTGCTCGAAGGCAGGATAGGCGTAGGCATCGAACTGCATCTCGATGACCGGGCGCATCCCGGCCATCGCCATACCGATCGCGGTGCCGACGATGCCGGACTCCGCCAGCGGCGAGTCCCAGACCCGTTCGGGTCCGAATTCCTTCCGCAGACCTTCGGTGACACGGAATACCCCGCCGAGGCGACCGACATCTTCACCGAAGACCAGGACGGTGTCGTCCTCGGCCAGACTGTCGCGCAGAGCCTGGTTGAGTGCCTTCGTCATCGTCACCGAGGCCGGTGCCGGAACGTCTTCTGCCGTGGTGAGCGCGGTGACGGTCATGACTGAGCCGCCGCTGCCAGCTCGGCTTCGAGCTTGCCCTGCTGGGCGATGAGGTTCGCACGCGGATTCGCATAGACGTAGGCGAAGAGTTCGCTCGGATCGACCTCGGCCTCGGTGTTCATGGCGTCACGGACCGAGGTGGCAAGCTCCTCTGCGCTCGCCGTGATCTCAGCGGCGGTCTCGTCATCGAGGACCCCGGCTGTGCGCAGGTGCTTCTCGAGGCGGTCGATGGGATCGAACTGCTTCCAATGCTCGACCTCCTCGGCGTCACGGTACTTCGTGGGATCGTCGGAGTTCGTGTGCGACTCCATCCGGTAGGTCAGGCACTCGATGAGGGTCGGCCCCTCACCGTTGCGGGCGCGTTCGAGGGCTGCCGTAACGGCGGCGAACACGGCGGCGATGTCGTTGCCATCAACGCGCAGTCCCGGCATTCCATAGCCGGCGGCGCGGTCGGCGAGCATGGTCGCGTTCGACTGCTCACGCAGCGGAGTCGAGATCGCATACTGATTGTTCTGCAGCACGAAGACGGTCGGGGTCTGCCACACCGAGGCGAAGTTGAAGGCCTCATGGGTGTCGCCCTCGCTGCTGGCGCCATCGCCGAGGAAGGTCAGGGTGCAGGCGTCTTCGCCCTTGAGCTTCGCGGCCATGGCGAAGCCGGTCGCGTGCAGGGTCTGCGTTGCCAGGGGTGTCGCCGCAGGTGAGGTGTGATATTCGTTCGGATCGAACCCGCAATGCCAGTCGCCGCGGAAGGCCGCGAGGATCTCTGTCACAGGAACACCGCGGGTCAGCAGCGACGCGGAGTCGCGGTAGGTGGGGAACAGCCAGTCGTTGGGTGCCAGTGCGGTGGTCGCACCGACCTCGATGGCTTCCTGGCCGGCGGCGGAGGGGTAGGTCGCCAGGCGTCCCTGTCTGGTCAGATGCGTAACCTGTGCCTCGAATCGACGGACCTGCACCATCTTCTGATAGAGCCCCAAGAGGGTGCGATCGCTGGGGATCGTGAGCCCATCGGCAGGGACATCGGCGGGCTGCCCGTCTGCACCGATGAAGCTGACGGGCTGCAGCTGGGGCAGTGCGCGGCGAGAGGTGGGAACGTCAATGGTCATGACCCCATCGTGGCGTGAGCCGAGTCACCGATCCAGGGTCTGCGAGCAGCCCCGGACGCCGATGCCGATTGTGTTGAGAAGTGTGGACGAAGTGCTCGGTTGTCGTGTGGGCGGAGGGACGTTTGGCCGGGGTGCGGAGCTCAGATTTCGCCCCACCGATAGCCGCGCGAGGTGAACGCTTCGGCGACCTCATCCTTCTTGCCTTCGACGTCTCCCTTGTACGCCTGGTGACCGCCTGCGGTGAGGACCGTCAGTTTGCCGCCGTCGAAATAGGCAGTGGAGAAAGAGGCTCGCGAGATCCGCAGCGGATGGTCGTCGGGGCGCCCGATGAGGATGTCGTCATCGCTGATGCGCAAGGGAGTCGTCGAGACGGTGATGACAACGGTGGCGATCGCGCCGATTACCGCACCGATGATGGGTCGGGCGATGACGACCCAGGCCTGGTCGAATTGGCTGAGCTTTTCGACGGCATCTCCGAAAGGGATCGGGAATCTCGCGGCGAAGGCACCCAGCGCGGGAAGGAAGAATCCGAGGGCGATGCCGACCCCCACGCAGACTGCGCCGATGACGATGACCTCGGTCCAGCCGAGGGCGAACACCGAGGCGTCGTCGGGTGCGGGACTTCCTGAAGTGCCGTTTGGCTCGGACGTCTCGATCGAATGTGTGCGGTTGGTGTGGGGTTCCCTGTCTGCCATGGTCTCTCCGAGCCTTGCTGCGACGACGATCTGTGGGGAATCGTCGGGCATTCGCGTCAATGTCGATGGTTCGCGTAGGGGTCAGCGAACCAAGTGGTATATGAGTGTACCAAACTGGAACAATGGTGTACCACCATAAATGTGATCAGGCATGATTGACGGAAGGAAGAGACTGGCCGAAGGAATGAGGGCGTTGATGGGTGAGGTGAACGGCGGAATGCGTCGGCTGGGGAAGGGCGCCCTGGTCACGGAGGCGCTGGCCGTGCTCGCCGAGGATTCGGGGGCGTCGATGGCGGATATCGCGAATTCCATCGGTGTTGGGCGGACGACTCTCTACCGGCACTTCGGTGACCGTGAGGCCCTGATTGCCGAGGTGGCTCGGCAGGGGGCGCGCATGTTCACCGACGCATTGCAGGGCGCTCGCCTGCACGCGGGTCTCGGCCTCGAGGCCGTCGAGAGAGTCTGCGCGCAGCTGTTCACCGTTCCGGATGTCCTCACGCTCATGTTCGCCGACAATCCGATCATCACAGACGATGTCTTCGCCGAGGTGGAGCGTGAGCAGAGTGCCGGGCCGGGAGCCGCCTCGACGGGCGGTGACGACGCGACTGGCGAGGGTGGCCCGGGGGAAGGCGACCCCGTTGAGGTGATCATCCGGAGGGGCCAGGGCGACGGCTCCATTGCCCGGGATGTGCCTGTCGAGTGGGCGGCGATGTACGTGTTCCTGACAATCGGATCGGGGCACCTCTACGACGTGAGCTCTCGCTCCGGTGATCGCGACCAGAGCGGTCGCGCGGCCGCTCTGGAGCTGACGATCCGAGCGATCAGGAAGACTCTGAGCCCAACCTAGGGCAACCTCGGCGTCGGCACTTGTAGGGTTTCCATCGGTTAGGTTAGGCTGACCTTTGAGACAGAAGGAGCATTCGTATGCCTCTGGCAGTTGACACACCTGCTCGAAGCGGCGAACTCCTGGTCTCGACGTTTCATCCGTCAAGAGACCCTCGGAGCTGAATCCATGCCGCGAACTTCCAGGCCTATGCAGGTATTGCCGATCGTCCTGCGCGAGGTGGAAGTCACGGACATCACGGACATCACGCCGAACATGCGACGCCTGACAGTGGCAGGCGACGACTTGTCGGCGTGCATGGTGAACGGGATGCCACGGCCGCAATTCCGCTCCGAGGGCTTCGACGATCACGTCAAACTCGTCATCCCGACGCCCGAAACCGAATCCATCGACATCGGTGAGCAGGGAGAATTCCGGTTCAACTGGAATCGCGAGGCTCTGAACTTCACCCGCGACTACACGGTTCGAAGCATCGCCGCGGACTCCAGCTCTTTCACCTTCGACGTCGTCCGCCACGACTCGGGACTCGCCTCTGATTGGGCCTTCGACGCAGCTGTCGGCGACAGCCTCAATTTCGCCGGACCCAAGACCTGCTCCGGCATCAGCGAAGGAATCGATTTCCACCTGCTCGTCGCCGACGAAACCGCCCTGCCCGCAGTGGGGCGCTGGCTCGAGACCGCTCCCGCAGGCACCAGGGGACATATCATCGTCGAGGTCGCGAGCACCACTGATATTCAGGAGATCCGCACGGAAGCCGAAGTCGAAATCGACTGGCTGGTCCGAGGCTCCACCGCGCCGGGGGAGTCCACCCTCTTGTACGAAGCCGTGCAGAACATCGCTCTGCCCCCAGGCCGAACTTACGCATGGTGCGCGGGTGAGGCGCTGACCGTTGCACCCATCCGGCGTCACCTGCGACGTGACCTCGGGCTGCCCAAGGAAGACGTCGAAGTCCTCGGGTACTGGCGCAAGGTCTCCACGGTGAAGGACTCCGAGCCCGCAGCGCACGAGAACACTGAGGCTGCCGCAGGTGAGAAGGGCGAGAATGCCGAGGTTGCCGCAGGCGAATCAGTCGGTTCCCCAGAGGCTTCCGATAGCAGCCAGAACATCGTCAGTGACGTCCATGAGATGACCGAGATCCTGCCCCCGATCATCACCCGTATCGCAGTCACCCTCGGCATCGGCGATCTCATCGCAGGGGGAGCCACCACCGCCGAGGCGATCGCCGCCCAGGCGGGCATCGATCCCGATGGTGCACGCGTAGTCCTCACCGCCCTGTGTGCACTCGGCCTGCTGACACGCGAGGGCGAGAACTACCGCAACACTCAGTCCGGCGCCGTGCTCATCGGCGACGGTGTCGGGGACGGACTCAACCTTGACGATCCGGCGGCGCGGGACCTGTTCTCGATCGTCAACCTCCTCGACCTCATCAGGGGCGGTGGCAGGTCCACGGCCACACCCACCTCGGCGACGGAGTCCCTCGTCTGGGCGGAACGGCGCGCGGCCGACGCCACTCTCGACGCCGCTCACCGGAGCCGGACGCTCGAGCACCTGCAGTACGTCCTCGACATCATCCTAGATCTCGACCCCATCGCCTCCGCCTCGAGCATCGCTCTGACCGGCGACGCCGGCGCCGAGGTGGCCGCCGCCCTCACGCGCAAGGCCCCGGAGGCAGGACGCAGCATCCACTCCCCCGGGCTTCGCGCCCATGCGGGCGAGGAAGCCTGGCCCGTCGTCGACACCACCCTCGTACTCGCGGGACTGACTGGCCGTTCGCGAGAGGATGCGAAAGCGCATTTGGCGCGAATTCTCGCGTCCAGTCGCAGCCTCGTCATCGTCGAACCCTTCACCGACGACGCCGAGGCCGATGACCATCAGGCCGAGGAGCTCGTCGCCACTTTCGCAATGACCGGAAACGCTTCGTGGACGAGTCGCGAGGTCTGTGCCTGCATCACCGAGCTCGGCGTCGAGTCGGTCGAGGTCGTCGACATCGGGTGGGGCTTCGGACGCTTCCGCAGTGCTGTCATCGCCCGAAGGCCTTAAGCGCTCACCCCTCACCTGTCCCTCTGACAACCCGCATTCTTCCCTCTGCCCAGGAGGGGTCATCAGTCGCGAGCCGCCTGCTCGACGTTGAAAGGAACACATGAAACTCAATCGCATCGCCACAGCCGTGATCGCCTCAGTGGCCAGTCTTGGACTATTGGCAGGCTGTGCAGGCGGTGGTGGAGGCGCCGAGGCCTCGGGTGAGGCCGAGACCCGCGCCGTCACGGATTCCAGTGGCGCCGAGGTCGAAGTCCCCGCTGATCCGAAGAACGTCGCGACCCTGCACTATGCCGCCACCGAGACCCTCATGGACCTTGACCTGCCTCCCGTCGGGCAGGGCGAATTTCAGGAGCCCTCAGTGCCCGAAAAATGGGTCGATCAGCTCGGCGACATCCCTGTCGTGGCCCAAGAGGAGCCCGACCTGGAGAAGCTCGCCGAGGTGTCACCCGACCTCATCCTCGCCCCCAACATCTATGAGCAGGACATGATCAAGCAGTTGGAGGAGATCGCGCCGGTCTACCAATTCACACTGCGCGGCGGCGACCGGGCGAACTGGCAGCAGCGAGTCGAGGAAGTCGCCGAGGCGATCAACCAGACCGATGATCTCAAAGAGCTCGACGCCGACTTCCAGGCGGAGCAGAAGGAGATCGCCGAAGAGTACGGCGAGGTCACCAAGGGCACGAAGCTCGGAGTCGTCTCCTCCTTCGAAGACAACTCCGCCTACCTCTGGGGCAGTGAGAACATGGTCGGCACCCTGTTCACTCCGCTCGGCCTGGATTGGTCGGCTGACGAGGACGCCACTATCAAGAAGTACGCGAAGGCCAGCCAGGGCGGCAACAAGTCGGGCATCAAGGAGCCCGAGGCCCAGATCTCAATGGAGGTCCTCGACAAGAGCCTGACAGATGCCGACGTCATCTTCGTGACCTCGAACATGCGCGGCGAGTACGACGAGCTGACGAAGACGATGATGGATTCGGCGGTCTTCAAGGACCTGCCCGCGGTCAAAGCCGGACATGTCTACCCGCATGGCAAGGCCACGATCGCCGGATACTCCGACGCGAAGTACGGGGTCGAGATGGCCGAGAAGGCGATCAAGGAATACCAGAAGGGCTGAAGGCCGGGACTCTGAGTGAGTCGCTCAGTGGCCTGAGCCGGGCCTGTGTCCTTCCGCCTCATCGAGGATGAGCAGAGAGCGGGAGGACACCACGCCGGGTACTTCGTGGATCCTGCGCAGGATGACCTGGGACAGTGCAGTGTTGTCGGGAGCATTCACGGTCACCAGGGCATCGATGTCACCGCTGACAGCCTGAACCTTCTCCACGAACGGCAGCTCGGCAAGATCGTCTCTGACTTTGGGCCACGGGCGATCGCCGATTTTCACGACGACCACTGCGGTCACGGTCATGCCGAGGGCACTGCGGTCCACCTCGGCGGTGAATTTCTTGATCGCCCCGGACTCGACGAGAACCGAGAAGCGTTTATGGGCGGCCGACCGGGAGATGTGCACCCTCTCGGCCAGTTGGCGCACGCTCAGGCGTGAGTCGTCGACAAGAGCGGCGATGATGCTGCGGTCGATGTCGTCGAGATCGAATGCCACGTGGCGCTCCTTCAACGTTGATGCGGGCGTCGGACTCTTCGGTCCAGTTCCGGTACCTGGTCGCAGTCGGTGGCTTCCGATGCCTGGTCACGGTCGGTGCCTCCATTCTAGGGCCCCTTTTCTGTGCGCGCTCCTCACTGCTTTCGGAAGCCGCCTCGTACATCGCGATGATGACCAATCTGCTTTGGAGATGACGACCCATCAGCTTTTGGCGGGTAGAATTTGTTCGAACGTTCGTACAATTGGCATGTTAGCTATGGCACACAGGAAGTAGGATGTCTGACTGAGTACTTTTCCGGGCTTCCTCGTGAACCCGGGTGTCGGGCGAGAACGTGCTGACGGTAGATTATGAGGCAGAAGTCTCATTTGCAGATGAATTGCCTCACGGAATAGGAGTCATCCTTGAAGATCGCGGTGTTGGTCAAAGAGGTCCCGGATACATACGGGGATCGGAAACTGAATTTGGAAACCGGCTTGGCGGATCGTTCCGCCTCGGAAGCGGTTCTCGACGAAATCGGCGAGCGTGCCCTCGAAGTCGCGCTTTCCTATAAGGACAGCAGTGACGGAACCGAGGTGACCGTCATTTCGATGGCGCCATCGACCGCGACCGCCACGATCCGCAAGGGCCTGGCTATGGGCGCGGACAACGCCGTGCACATCTCCGACGAGGAACTCCTCGGCGCCGACCTCGGCCTCACCTCCGAAGTCCTAGCCGCAGCCATTCGCCGTGGCGGCTTCGACCTCGTCGTCACTGGCAACGTCTCCACCGACGGCAACGGCGGCATGATTCCCGCCATGCTCGGCGAGCACCTGGACTTCCCGCATGTGACCGGCCTGACCTCGGTTGAGATCAGCGACGGCAAGGTTGCAGGGACCCGCGGAGTCGAGGGCGGCAAGCAGGAAGTCAGCGCCGAACTCCCGGCCGTCGTCTCCATCACCGAGGCGCTTCCCGAGGCCCGCTTCCCGAACTTCAAGGGCATCATGGCCGCGAAGAAGAAGCCCTTCGAGGTCATCGCGCTGTCCGACCTCGAGGTCGATGCTAACGACCAGTCCACAGCACGATCGATCATGGTCACGGTGGCCGAGAAGCCGCCGCGCGAAGCCGGAGAGAAGATCGTCGACGAAGGAAACGGCGGAGCAGAGCTCGCCGAATACCTCATCAAGAACCGCCTGGCCTAAGGAGAATCGATATGTCCGAATTCGCACAAGACTCCATTCTCGCCGTCCTCACCGTCGACTCCGAGGGTCAGCTGGAGAAGCCGGCCGCTGAGCTGCTCGGCGGTGCCGGTGAGATCGGTTCACCCGTTGCGCTCGTGCTCGCACCTGCTGGTCGCGGCGAGGCTGCGGCGCAGCAGGCCGCATCATTGGGTGCCGTGCAGGTGCTCACCGCCGAGGTTCCAGAGGGCAACTCCGCTCTGGGAACCTTCGCAGTCGATGCCCTCAGCGCTGCGAGCGACCTTGTCGCACCCGATGCCATCCTCATCTCGCACTCGATCGACGGCAGAGACATCGCCGGACGCTTCGCAGTCCGCAACGGCTCGGCCGTCTCGGTCGACGCACTGGGCGTCGAGCGTGACAGCGAAGGTATCGTAGCCAACCACTCCGTCTACGGCGGCGGCTACACCGCAACCTCGGCACCGACCTTCGGTGCCCCGGTCATCACCATTCGTCAGGGATCCATCGAGACCCGTGGGGAAGCCCAGTCTGCGAACGCTCAGGCCATCGAGGTTGCCGATTCCGGCAAGCGCTCGGCCCAGATCGACTCCTTCGAAGCCGTGGTCGAGACCTCTTCGCGTCCCGAGCTGCGTGGCGCCTCGAAGGTCGTCTCCGGTGGCCGCGGTGTCGGCTCCGAAGAATCCTTCGAGCTCGTCGGCGAACTCGCCGACGTCCTCGGTGCTGCTGTCGGTGCCTCACGTGCGGCCGTCGATGCCGGATACATCGCCCAGTCTCACCAGGTCGGACAGACCGGTGTCTCCGTGTCGCCGCAGCTCTACGTTGCACTCGGCATCTCCGGTGCGATCCAGCACAAGGCCGGTATGCAGACCTCGAAGACGATCGTGGCTGTGAACAAGGACGGCGAGGCGCCGATCTTCGACATCGCCGATTACGGCGTCGTCGGCGACCTGTTCAAGGTCGTCCCGCAGTCGATCGAGACCTTGAAAGAGAAACAGTCCTGATATGGCCACGTACTCCAGTTCGCTGCGCTCGGGCCTGCCCAGAGTTCCGGGCGGTGAGCCATGGCCCCCAGAGGGTGTCATCGGTGAGCCGGTCGAGCCGGGTGCCTCAGCTGCAGCGGAAGAATCGTTCGAGCCGGAATCAGCCGATGCCGGCGCCGAGGTGGATGACTCGGTAGACGCGGATGAGTCGGCAGCTGCCGAGTCGCCCGAAGCTGCCCAAGACTCCGGCTCCGTCGGGGCCGGTGCGGCAGTCGGCGTGGCCGGTGTTGCTGCGGGTGCAGCTGCTGGTTCCGCCGCCGTTGCCTCCGAGGCGAGCAGTGAGGTTCCGCTGCGCCGGGGTCTGCCCCGCGTTGAAGGCGGCGAACCATGGCCACCCGAGGGGCTCGCGCCCGCCGGCGTGAAGGCCGCCTCGAGTTCGGAAGCTGCTCCGGCGGCCTCCGACTCTGACGCTCAGGAAGCAACTGCTTCCGAGGCGCCTGCTGAAGCTGAGTCTGCTGATGCGAGCTCCGCAGCGACTGGGTCTGCAGCATCTGAGCCAGAAGCGACTGAGTCGGCACCTGCCGGCGACGTTCCCCTGCGCCGTGGACTGCCCCGCGTTGCCGGCGGCGAACCATGGCCGCCAGAGGGACTGGCTCCAGCCGGTGCGAAAGCCGCCTCGGCGACTTCTGCTTCCACGTCCGCGCCTGCAGCTGCCGCCGCTCCGGCCGCCGCAGACTCAAGCGCATCCACAGATACTCCAGCTGCAAGTGAGAAGCCTGCCGAGACGGAAAAGTCATCGGCAGCTCCCGCCGGTGCAGCAACCGCTGGCGCAGCCGGTGCAGCTGTTGGTGCGACTGCCGCCGGTGCCGCTGCTTCCTCCGGGAAGAAGTCATCCGGTGAGCTCAGCGATACACCTCTGCGTCGTGGACTGCCTCGTGTGGCGGGCGGGGATCCATGGCCTCCAGAGGGCTTTGCACCTGCTTCTGCCGAGTCGGCTCCAGTCTCCACCGAACCGGCTCCTGCTGCTTCAGGGTCGTCGGCTCCGGCTGAGAAGACGCCTGAACAGTCATCGAGTGATTCCTCTTCGGCTGCTCCTGCAGCCGCTGCGGGAGCAGCAGCCGTCGGTGCCGGTGCGGCCGGTGCCGCAGCTGCGGCCTCAAGCTCGGACGATAAGGCAGATCAGTCCGCTCAGGACGAGAAGCCAGCCGCCACCTCGGCGGCTCCGAAGTCGTCACGGTCCGGACTGCCGAAGTCCACAGGACCCGCGCAGAAGAAGCCGACGGCCAAACCCGCCGCTAAGGCGACGGACAAGCCGACCGCGAAGCCGGCAGCGAAGCAGGCCGACAAGCCTGCCGCCAAGGCGAGCTCGGCCTCGGCTGCCAAGAGCGCTGCACCGAAGAAGAAGGAACCGACGATGATCGGTTCGAAGTCCGTGGGTCAGTGGGCGAAGCTCGGTGGCTTGGGACTCGTCGGACTCGTCATCGTCGCGGGCGTGATCGTCCTCGCCGCAAGGGGTCTGACGACCCTGCCCGGTGTACCTGAGTTCCTCAAGCGCTACCCGGGCGAGTATGAACTGCCCGCGTTCGTCGATGACGGATTCCCCGGTTGGGCGAGGTGGACTCACTTCCTCAACATGTTCTTCATGGTCCTCATCATTCGGTCCGGGCTCCAAGTTCGGCACCAGCAGAAGCCGCCGGCTTTCTACACCCCGAAGAAGGGTGGCAAGAAGGTCAGCATCAACCTGTGGTTCCACACTGGTCTCGACCTGCTGTGGATGGTCAACGGCGTCGTCTTCGTCGTCCTGCTGTTCGTGTCCGATCACTGGGCGCGCATCGTACCGACCAGCTGGGAAGTGTTCCCGAACGCTGTCTCGGCCATGCTGCAGTACATGATGTTGGACTGGCCTGCGGAAGACGGCTGGGTCAACTACAACTCGCTCCAGCAGCTGATGTACTTCCTGGTGGTCTTCGTGGCAGCTCCGTTGGCCGCGATCACGGGTCTGCGAATGAGCGAATGGTGGCCGAAGGACGCCACCAAGCTCAACAAGATCTACCCGGCGCCGCTGGCTCGGGCGATCCACTTCCCGACGATGATCTTCTTCGTTGTGTTCATCCTCATCCACGTGTTCCTCGTCTTCACGACGGGAATGCTGCAGAACCTCAACCACATGTTCTCAGGATCGGATCAGCTCAACTGGGTCGGCTTCATCTGGTTCGTGGTCTCGCTGGCAGTCATCGTCGGCGGCTGGTTCGCCGCCAGGCCGATGCTGCTGGCACCGATCGCGAATATGTTCGGCCGGGTCTCCAGCCGGTAGCGGGATTCGCAGCACCGGACCTCGAGGGCCCCTGCAGGACGTTTGAGTTCTGCAGGGGCCTTCGTCGTGCCGCAATACGTCCTGCAGGTGAATGTGTGCCAGCGGTTGGCAAGTTCTTCGCGATCCAGCGCCGCTTCTCGAACATTCGATACCAACAGTTGTCGGGGGATGGCTGGCCCACAGCCCTTTGCGAACTGCGAGGTAGTCGATCAGTTGCGAAGAGCGTCGGCGTTCGATGCCGACCTGCGATAGTGCACCGTTGACGACTGACGTGCGTCGACCCAGCACACGGTTTCCTTGGCGACAACCCTTGACCGGGAAGTTCGCCGCCTCTATTGTTGATGCAACAGGGTTGCACTGATTGCAACTGACTCATATCAGTCACGATGATGGAGAAGACAAAGATGTCGATATTCGCTCCCATGAGATCGGCGGTGTGACCATGACTCAGGTCTCAGATCCCGCCACCTCCCCTTCGGTCAAACAGAAGCGCGTCCTGCGCCGTGTCATCTCCGCGAGCTTCATCGGCAACTTCGTTGAGTGGTTCGACTACGGCGTCTACGGATACTTCGCGGCTACGATTGCACTCGTCTTCTTCCCTGCCTCAGAGGGCAACATCGCTCTGCTCTCAACCTTCGCGGTCTTCGCGGTGTCCTTCGTCGTTCGTCCGATCGGCGGGTTCATCTGGGGTCACATCGGCGACAAGATCGGTCGTCGTTCGGCGCTGTCCGTGTCGATCCTCATCATGTCGGTCTCGACCTTCGCCATCGGCCTGCTGCCCAGCTACGCTATGGTCGGTCTGTTCGCGCCTCTCCTCCTCCTGCTCGTCCGCCTCGTCCAGGGATTCTCCGCGGCTGGCGAATATGCGGGTGCCTCGGCATTTCTCGTCGAATATGCGCCCCCGGGCCGGCGTGGTCTCTACGGGGCAGTGGTCCCGGCCAGCACCGCTTCCGGGCTCCTGCTGGGCTCCGTGCTCGCCGCGATCCTGACCTCTGTGCTCACCGACGTGCAGCTGGAGACCTGGGGCTGGAGGCTGCCGTTCTTCCTCGCGGCTCCCATGGGTCTCATCGGCCGCTATATCCGCACGCGACTCGAAGACACCCCGGCCTTCCGTGAACTGGCCCAAGAGGACGAAGTCATCAAGGCGCCGGTCTTCGCAATGTTCCGCGACCATTGGCGACCCCTCATCATCGCCATGTGCGCGGTTCTGCTCAATGCGGTCGGTTTCTACGTGGTGCTCACCTATATGCCCACCTACCTCACGACGGAATTGGGATACGGTGCCACCGAATCCTTCGTCGCCACGACGATCGCGCTGCTGACGTATATCGGCTTCATCCTGCTGACAGGGCTGGCCTCGGACCGGTTCGGGCGCAAGCGGATGCTCTTCATCGCCTCCATCGTCTTCATCATCTTCACAGTTCCGGCGTTCATGCTTCTCGGCTCCGGCAGCTTCACCGTCGTCGTCCTCGTCCAGATCGCTCTGGGCGGCATGTTGACGCTCAACGACGGGACGCTGCCGACCTTCCTCGCCGAGATGTTCCCGACGAGGATCCGCTACACCGGATTCGCCGTCAGCTTCAACCTCTCGAATTCCCTCTTCGGCGGCACGGCACCGTTCATGGCCACCCTGCTCATCGGAGTGACGAATTCGCCGCTGGCACCCGGCTGGTATCTCATGGCTGCCGCCGTCGTCTGCCTGGGCGCGGTCCTCTGTGCCAAAGAGACTTTCCACAAACCCCTGCGCGAAGTTTGATCCGCGCAGACGCACCCCTCCCGGCTCACTCGCAACGCACCCCGACCCACCCACGGTTCACCCACACGAGAAGGAGATCTCATGACCACCACAACCACCGACACCGCCTCCGTCGCCGACCTCGAGCGCCTCAAGGTCCTCCACAACGGTTCCAAGTCGACGCTGACGTTCTCCGACGCAGAGATGGAGCGGCGCCTGACCGGGCTGCGGACGATCATGGCCGAGAAGGAACTCGACGCCGTTGTGCTCACCTCTTATCACAACATCAAATATTATTCAGACTTCCTCTTCACCTACTTCGGTCGCTCCTACGCGATGGTCGTCACCCCAGACGACTCTGTGACGATCACGGCCAACATCGACGCGGGCATGCCCTGGCGGACGAGTTACGGTGAGAACATCGTCTACACGGACTGGCGCCGGGACAACTACCTCTACGCCATCCAGGAAGGTCTGCGCCAGCGCGGCATCGCCGCCCCCAAGCGCCTCGGCGTCGAGGACGACAACCTGCCCCTGGAGAATCGCAACAAGATCCAGGGGGCCTTCCCCTCGGCAAGCCTCGTCGACATCTCACAGGCCGCGATGCGTCAGCGTATGATCAAGTCAGCTGAGGAGATCGAGGTGATCAAGCACAGCGCCCGGATCGGAGACCTCGGCGGGGAGGCGATCAAGGCCGCGATCACCGAAGGCATCAGTGAGTACGAAGTCGCCCTCATCGGCACCGAGGCGATGGTCCACGAGATCGCCGAGACGTTCCCCGACCAGGAGATCCGCGACACCTGGGTGTGGTTCCAATCGGGCATCAACACCGATGGAGCGCACAATTGGGCGACGACGCGGAAGGTGCGCAAGGGCGACATCCTCAGCCTCAACTGCTTCCCGATGCCCTCGGGCTACTACACCGCTCTCGAGCGCACCCTGTTCTACGGTGAGCCCGACCAGGCCTCGCTCGACCTGTGGAACGTCAACGTCGAGGTGCACAAGCGGGGCATCGAACTGATCAAGCCCGGAGCGGTGTGCAAGGACATCGCGGCCGAGCTCAACGAGATCTACTTCGAGCACGGTCTGTTCCCGAACCGCACCTTCGGATATGGTCACTCCTTCGGTGTGCTCAGCCACTACTACGGCCGCGAAGCGGGCCTCGAACTGCGCGAGGACATCGACACCGTGCTCGAGCCGGGCATGGTCGTGTCGATGGAGCCGATGATCACCGTCCTCGAGGGGCAGCCGGGAGCCGGCGGCTACCGCGAGCACGATATCTGCGTCGTCGGCGAGTCCGGATCCGAGGACATTACGAAGTTCCCCTTCGGACCCGAGCACAACATCATCCCTGCCTGAGCGGCACGACCGCTCACGCAGGAGCTGAAGCAGGAAGGACCGGGTCGCTCCCGGAAATGTCCGCGGGCACCGCGTCAGTCGGTGCCCGCGGACGAATACACTGACATCATGCCTCGACAGTCTTCCGACATCTCCCACCGCGGTGCCTCCGTCATCGAGAACACGGTGTCGATCCTCCGCTGCTTCTCCCCAGATCGGCAGGAGCTCGGCGTCACTGAAATCGCGCCGCGAGTGGGTCTGCACAAGAGCACCGTGTCCAGAATCCTCACCGCGCTCGAAGCCCAGGGCATCGTCGAGCAGGAATCCTCACGCCGCTACCGGCTGGGTCTGGGAATCCTCGCGATCGCCGGGCCCCTGCTCGCCGACCTCGATGTCAGGAGGGCCGCCTATCCGATCCTCCAGGATCTCACCCGCCGGACCGAGGAGACGAGCGCCCTCATCGTGTGGAACGGGACCGAGGCGATCACGGTCGAGCAGATCCCCAGCCCGCAGCAGGTCAAGCACACCTCGAGCCTGGGGTCGCGCTATCAGACCGCCTACAGCGCATCGGTGCAGGTCTTCCTCGATTTCGCTGAGGTCGCCGAGGTCCAGGCGCTCGCCGACAGCGACTCCCTCCTCGGTCTGGACTCCAGCCCCGAGAGCTTCGACGCCTACCGCGCGCTTCTGCGCAGCAATCGGCAGCGAGGCTACGCGCTCAATGATGCCCACACGTCGCCGAACGAGGTCGGGATCGCAGCCGGGGTGCACGACCATCGCGGAGCGCTCGTCGCCGCCGTTCTCATCGCCGCACCCAAGTTCCGCACCGATGCGGATCAGATCGCGAAACTCGGTCAGTGCTGCGTCGACGCCGCTCGACGAGTCTCGCAGCGTCTGGGCGGCCACTGACTCGCAGCGGACACTGACTCGCAGTGCTCGACCTGCCACGTGCCAGATCGATCCACCACGTGCCAGATCGATCCACCACGGGCGTCATCGCCGGCTTCTTTCCAGAACTCACCTCAAGGCTGCGCGCAGGGTCCTGTCGAAATCGCGGACATGGTCGGCGGCAAGTTCCGCCACTGCCTCCTCGTCGCCCTCGACGATCGCCTCGAGCAGGTCGATGTGCTCACGGATATGTCCGATGAGGTCCGGCATGCGCGGGATGACCAGGCACCAGATCCGCGTCGCCAGATCGTCGAGGCGCACGAGGGTCTCGGTGAGATGCAGATTGTCGACGGAGCAGTAGATGAGGCGGTGGACGGACAGATCTCGCTCCATCAGAGTCCGCTGATCAACGTCGGTTCCGAGGGCTCGGAGCTCCGAGATCATCGCGGTGAACTCCTCGCGGCGGGTGGCCTCGAGGTTGGCGGCCGCCTTGCGTGCGGCGATGGGTTCGAGGACTTCGCGCATCTCGGAGATCGTGCTCAGGTCGGTGAGATCGACGTTCGAGGCGAAGGTGCCGCGGCGCGGGAACGAGACGACGAGGTGATCGCTCTCCAGGCGTTTGAGCGCTTCGCGGATCGGGGTGCGACCGACATCGAGCTCATCGCTGAGCGTGGCCTCGTTGATAGCGTCGCCGGGTGCGATGTCGAGCATGATGAGCCGATGACGGAGAGTCTCGTAGGCGTAGTCGGAGAGAGACCCTCGGTTCGACTTCGGGGCTGCCGATGTGCGCATGGCTCAACTCCTGAAAAAGCTGTTGCATTCGGTGACTGACACTGCTTAGAATACAGGAAGACAACTGATATATTAGTTGATGATCAATGATCGAAGGAGATCACATGACACAGCAGATTGCAGAACGAGTCGAGCCCTCAGGTGTCTCCGTCGGCAACGCTGACGCCGGTTTCCCCAGCCGGGAGCCCGTCGAGCTGAGTACGTCCATCGCCGAACTCGATCCTGAGATCGCCGGCTTCATCGACGCCGAGCTCGGTCGTCAGCGCGAGGGCCTCGAGATGATTGCCTCCGAGAATCACACCGCGGCCGCCGTCATGGCCGCGCAGGGTTCGGTGTTGACGAACAAGTACGCGGAGGGGTATCCCGGTCGTCGCTACTACGGCGGCTGCGAGCATGTCGACGAGATCGAACGCATCGCAATCGCCCGGGGCAAAGGGCTGTTCGGAGCCGAGTTCGCGAACGTCCAGCCGCACTCCGGGGCGCAGGCCAACGCCTCGGTGATGCACGCACTCATCCGCCCCGGCGACACGGTGCTCGGCCTCGATCTCGCCCACGGAGGTCACCTCACCCACGGGATGAAGATCAACTTCTCCGGACGCCTCTACGACATCGTCGCCTACGGCGTGCGCGATGACACCCATCGTGTCGATATGGCCGAAGTCGATCGTCTGGCTCAGGAGCACCGCCCCCAGCTCATCGTCGCGGGCTGGTCGGCCTACTCACGTCAGCTCGACTTCGCCGAATTCCGTCGCATCGCCGACTCCATCGGCGCCTACCTGATGGTCGACATGGCCCACTTCGCCGGTCTCGTCGCCGCCGGTCTGCACCCTTCGCCCGTGCCGCATGCCCACGTCGTGACGTCGACGACGCACAAGACCCTCGGCGGGCCGCGTGGCGGAATCATCCTGTCGAATGACGCCGCCATCGCCAAGAAGATCAATTCCGCGGTCTTCCCCGGCCAGCAGGGCGGGCCCCTCGAACACGTCATCGCGGGCAAGGCCGTGGCCTTCGGACTCGCCGCCACAGAGAACTTCGCCGACAAGCAGCGTCGCACGCTGGCCGGTGCGGCGGAACTCGCCCGCCGCCTCGGCGAGTCCGACGTCTCCGAGCGGGGCATCTCGATCGTCACAGGGGGCACCGACGTCCATCTCGTTCTCGTCGACCTGCGCAACTCCGTGCTCGACGGCGGACAGGCCGAGGACCTCCTCGCCGAGGTCGGCATCACCGTCAACCGCAACGCCGTGCCCAACGACCCGCGACCGCCGATGGTGACGTCGGGCCTGCGTATCGGCACTCCGGCCCTGGCCAGCCGCGGATTCGGCTCGGACGCGTTCGCCGAGGTCGCCGACATCATCGCAGAGACCCTCATCGCCGGAACCGCAGAGAGCGGAGCCGCTGCCGAGACCATCGTTGAACTCGGCGCCCGTGTCTCCACGCTCGCCGCCGCCCACGCCTTGTATCCCACCATCGCAGAGATCGGAGCACCCTGATGGCCGACCAACTCCCCGAACATCCGGACTTCCTCTGGCGCAACCCCGAGCCTAAGGCTTCGTACGACGCGATCATCATCGGCGGCGGCGGCCACGGTCTCGCGACGGCCTACTACCTCGCGAAGGATCACGGCATGACGAACATCGCCATCCTCGAACGCGGATGGCTGGCCGGGGGCAATATGGCCCGAAACACGACGATCATCCGCTCGAACTACCTCTGGGACGAGTCCGCCGCGATGTACGAGAAGTCCCTCAAGCTCTGGGAGCAGCTGCCCGAGGAACTCGACTACGACTTCCTGTTCTCCCAGCGCGGAGTCCTCAACCTCGCCCACACCCTGCAGGATGTGCGCGAGTCCCAGAGGCGTGTGAATGCGAACGCGCTCAACGGCGTCGACGCCGAATGGCTCGACCCCGAGCAGGTCAAGGAAGTCTGCCCGATCATCAACATCGGCGATGACCTGCGATATCCGGTCATGGGCGGCACCTACCAGCCGCGTGCTGGCATCGCCAAGCATGACCACGTCGCCTGGGCCTTCGCCCGCAAGTGTGACGAAATGGGCGTCGACATCATCCAGAACTGCGAGGTCACCGGCATCGAGCGCATCGGCGACAAGGTCATCGGGGTCCAGACCACTCGCGGCAACATCGCCACCGAGAAGGTGGCCATGTGCGTGGCCGGCGACTCCTCGGTCCTGGCCGACATGGCCGGGATCCGACTGCCGATCCAGTCCCATCCGCTGCAGGCGCTGGTGTCCGAACTCTTCGAACCCGTCCACCCGACCGTCGTGATGTCCAACCACGTCCACGTCTATGTCTCCCAGGCGCACAAGGGCGAGCTGGTCATGGGCGCCGGGGTCGACTCGTACAACGGATACGGACAACGAGGCGGCTTCCACGTCATCGAAGAGCAGCTCGCCGCCGCGGTCGAACTCTTCCCGATCTTCGCCCGCGCTCATGTGCTGCGCACCTGGGGCGGCATCGTCGACGTCACCCTCGACGCCTCACCGATCGTGTCGAAGACCGAAGTCGCAGGACTCTACGCCAACTGCGGATGGGGCACCGGAGGCTTCAAGGGAACACCTGCCGCCGGCTACACCTTCGCCCACACCATCGCGAACGACGAACCGCACCCGCTCAACGCCCCCTACGCCCTCGACCGGTTCGAAACCGGCCACCTCATCGACGAGCACGGCGCGGCCGCTGTGGCCCACTGACCGGATCGACTCAGGAAGGACGACCATGCTTCTCATCGACTGCCCGCACTGCGGGCCACGCGACGAAACCGAATTCCACTACGGCGGACAGGCTCACGTTGCCTACCCAGCCGACCCTCACGCACTGAGCGACCGGGAGTGGGCCGAGTTCCTCTTCTATCGCGACAACGACCGCGGCCTCTACGCCGAGCGGTGGAGCCACAGCCTCGGCTGCCGCAAGTGGTTCAACGCCGTCCGCGACACCGTGACCTATGATTTCACGGCCATCTATCCCATGGGTGCTCCACGCCCGACTCCAGCAGAAGGCGAGGCCGCACGATGAACTCCCTACATACGAGCTCCGCGGACGCTGGCGCACGGCGCCTGCCGCAGGCCACCGGGATCGACTCCTCGCGTCCTTTGCGCTTCACCGTCGATGGGCGGGCCTACGCGGGCTTCGCCGGCGACACGATTGCCAGCGCGCTCATCGCCGCGGGCCGCATCGACTGCGGTGCTTCGACGTACCTGGGACGATCTCGCGGGATCCTCAGCGCCGGCATCGAGGAGTCCAACGCCCTCGTCCGCGTGCATCCGCGCGTGGCCGGCGACGTCAGCGAATCAATGCTTCCGGCCACCCGTGTGCCTATCACGGACGGTCTCGAGGCCGATTATCTCTCGGGTCTGGGCATCCTCGACCCCGGTCAGGACGAACTTGTCTATGAGCACAAGCACGTCCATGTCGATGTTCTCATCGTCGGTGCCGGGCCCGCTGGTCTGGCCGCCGCGCGTGAGGCCGGCCGCTCCGGAGCCAGGACGCTCCTGCTCGATGACCGGTCCGCTCCCGGCGGGTCGCTGCTGGCAAGCTCGGGACGCACCGTCGAGGGAGCCCTCGACGAGTCCATCGACGATGTCCCCGCGGCGGAGTGGATCGAGACCACTGTCAACGGCTTCGCCGAGGCGGAGGAAACCACTTACCGTCCGAACACGACCGTCTTCGGCAGCTACGATTCGAACTTCTTCGTCGCTCTCGAAGACCGGACACGCGAACACGTCGAGACCGAGGGCTCGGGCGCGAGCGTCGGCTCTGCGGACAGCGACCGCGACGGCACCGCCTCCCGCGCGGGCACCCGGCAGCGGGTGTGGCACATCCGAGCCAAGCAGGTCGTGCTCGCCACGGGAGCACATGAGCGCCCCATCGTGTTCGCCGACAATGACCGACCGGGCATCATGCTCGCCTCGGCCGTGAGGACCTATCTCAACCGCTTCGGCGTCGTCGCCGGTCAGCGCATCGCGATTGCGGCGACGAACGATTCGGCCTACGAACTGCTGGCCGATCTGCACGCGGCCGGAATCGACGTTCCGGCGATCATCGACTCCCGGACCACAGCCTCGGCGATGGCAGAGAGGGTCGTCGGCAGGACGGGAACCCGACTCATCCTCGGCTCCACGGTCACCGGCACCGCAGGCGAGGGCCCGGCGGGGCGCATCAGCCGGGTCACCGTCGCACCCCTCGATGAGGATGCTGTGGCGGCCGAGTACGGCGAAGACATCGACGTCGACCTGCTCGCCGTGGCCGGAGGGTTCTCCCCGGTCATCCACCTGCACGGACAGCGCAGGGGCCCAATCGTTTGGCGCAGCGACATCGCCGCCTTCGTTCCGAGAACACCGGTGCGCGACCAGTTCACTGTCGGCGCGATCAATGGTGACTACGCTCTCGAAACGGCTCTCAAGGACGGTGCCGAGGCGGGCAATGCGGCAGCCGACCGCACCGGCTTCGCCGCCGCGCTCACCGTTCCCAAAGCCGCGGCGATGACCTACGCACCGGCGCGCCCACTGTGGCTGGTCACCTCGGCCGAGGCCGATCACACGGCGCTGACCACGCACTTCATCGACTTCCAGCGCGATCAGAGTGTGGCAGACGTGCAGCGGGCGATGAACGCAGGCATGCGCTCGGTCGAGCACGTCAAGCGCTACACCTCGATCTCGACAGGAGGCGACCAGGGCAAGACGAGTGCGGTCAATGCCATCGGCGCCATCGCCAGCATCCTCGGCGAGACCGACCTGGGCGCGGTCGGGCACACGACCTTCCGCGCTCCCTTCGCCCCAGTGCCCTTCGCAGCATTGGCTGGCCGCAGGAAGGGTGAGCTGTTCGATCCGGCACGCATCACCGCGATCCACCCCTGGCACGTTGCCCACGGAGCCGAGTTCGAAGACGTCGGACAGTGGAAGCGGCCCTGGTACTACCCCCTGCCGGGCGAGGACATGGAGGCAGCGGTGCTGCGCGAGGGCAAGGCCGTGCGTGAATCGGTCGGCTTCCAGGATGCCTCGACGCTGGGCAAGATCGAGATCCGGGGAACCGACGCCGGCGAGTTCCTCGGCCAGATCTACACGAACGGCTTCAAGAAGCTCAAGGTAGGCAAGGGCCGCTACGGTCTCATGTGCAAACCCGACGGCATGATCTTCGACGACGGCGTCACCCTGCGCGTGGCCGAGGACCGCTACTACATGACCACGACCACCGGCGGTGCCGCGACTGTCCTCGAATGGCTCGAGGAATGGCACCAGACCGAATGGCCCGAACTCGACGTCGTCTTCACCTCGGTGACGGAGCAGTGGTCGACAGTCGCGGTCGCCGGCCCGAAGTCGCGAGAGGTCATCGCCAAGATCGCCCCGAACCTCGACGTGTCCAATGAGAACTTCGAGTTCATGGGCTTCCGCGAGACGACCCTGGCCAACGGGATCCCGGCGCGCGTCTGCCGGATCTCCTTCTCCGGTGAACTGGCCTTCGAGATCAATGTCGAGAACTACTACGGCCTGGCCGTGTGGGAAGCCGTCGCCGAGGCGGGAGCCGAGTTCGACATCACCCCCTACGGCACCGAGGTCATGCACGTCCTGCGTGCCGAGAAGGGCTTCATCATCGTCGGTCAGGACACCGACGGGACCGTGACCCCGCAGGATGCGGGCATGGAGTGGATCGTCTCGAAATTCAAGGACTTCATCGGCAAACGCTCCTACTCACGGATCGACACGGCCCGCGAGGACCGCAAACACCTCGTCGGGGTCCTTCCCGTCGACGGCACGACCCGGCTGGCCGAAGGCGCGCAGCTCATCACCTCGGGCACCCCGGTGACTCCGGAGGCCGGGCCGGTGCCGATGATCGGCCACGTCACCTCCTCCTACATGTCGCCGAGCCTCGATCGCCCGATCGGTCTCGCCTTCGTCGAGAACGGCCGGAACCGGACGGGTGAGATCATCCAATCTCCGGTTGCCGGCTGCCTCGTCGACGTCGAGATCACCTCGCCCGTCTTCTACGATCCAGAAGGGAACCGCCGTGATGGCTGAAACCACCCACACCACCGAGCAGCGCCAGACTCAGCTGCGCAACGTCGAGTCCTCCGCTGAGGCACTCGATGCCCTCCGCGTCTCACCCGGTGCCCACCTCGCCGAGGAGATGGCCACCGCCACCGCTGTCGGCGGAGACGCCGTGGGGCTGCGGGAGCGAGCGTTCGCCGTCCAGCTCGGGCTGCGAGCCGCGCCGGGAACCGCCTCGGCCGAGGCGCTCGAGTCTGCTCTCGGGATCACCTTGCCCAAGCAGGTCGGCGAGGTCACCGGTGACGAAGCGGGACTGTATGCGCTCTGGCTGGGTCCCGACGAGTTCCTCGTCGTCGACGTCTCCCGGCGTCAGCGGCCCGGGGAGACACTCATCGCCGAAGCCTCTCTCGAGGGGTTGCCGGGACAGGCCGTGGATCTGTCCGCGAACCGCACGATCCTCGAACTGACCGGGTCGAAAGCCCGTGAGGTCCTCGAGAAGAGCGTGCGTACCGACCTCCACCCGCGGGCTTTCGGCGTCGGCACGGCGATATCGGCCCAACTGGGGCCGGTGCCTGTAATCGTGCACCACTGTGCGGCGCTGACGTACCGCATCTACCCGCGGGCGAGCTTCGCGGACTTCACGGTCCGCTGGCTGCTTGACGGAATGGCGGAGTTTCTCGCCGACGGGAGTGCCGTGGGAGTCGTCGGCAGCGCGAGTGCCGAGGCCGAGAGCAGCGACTGATGGCACTCGGTGTTCTCGACCTCTTCTCCATCGGCATCGGCCCTTCCTCCTCACATACGGTGGGTCCGATGCGGGCGGCGGCCCGGTTCCTGACCGACCTCGACGAATCCGGGGACCTCGATCGAGTTGAGAGGGTCCGGGTCGGACTCTACGGATCTCTGGGTGCCACCGGCATCGGCCACGGCTCCGACTCCGCAGTGCTGGCCGGGCTGTCGGGTCACGAACCCGAGACCCTCGACCCGGACATCATGGCACCGCTGGTCGCCGAGGTGAGCGCTCAGAGATCGCTCAACCTCGGCGGGCGGAGGCCGATCGTCTTCGACCCGGAGACCGACTTGGTTCTGCATCTGCGCGAATCGCTGCCCGGTCATCCCAACGGGATGCGTCTGAGCGCCGAGGTGGCCGGCTCCGTGATCGAACGCGACTACTATTCGATCGGGGGCGGCTTCGTCCTCACCGCCGACGAGATGGGAGGCGATTCCGACGTCTCACGCGACCGCTTCCACTTCTCGTCGGCCGATGAGCTATTGGCGCTCTGCCGGGACAACGAGCTGAGCATCGCCGAGCTCATGGCGCTCAATGAGCGGGAGCGACAGGCCGAGAGCGAACTGCGCCGGCAGCTGCTCGAGATCTGGGCTGTCATGCGCGATTGCGTCGATAACGGGTGCTCCCGCACCGAGAGGCAGCTTCCGGGTGGGCTGAAGGTCAGGCGTCGTGCTCCCGAACTGCGCGCCACGCTCGAAGCGGCCGAGTACCGGGCGTCGGGGTCCCTCGACGCTCTCGAATGGGTCAACCTCTACGCGCTGGCCGTCAACGAGGAGAACGCGTCCGGAGGGCGCATCGTCACCGCTCCGACGAACGGTGCTGCGGGGATCATTCCCGCAGTGCTGCACTACATGGACCGGTTCGTGATCAGCGATGACGAGTCACAGCAGTTCAGAGACGAGGCTGTGGTGACGTTCCTGCTCACCGCCGGCGCGATCGGAATCCTGTTCAAGCGCAATGCCTCGATCTCCGGGGCGGAAGTCGGCTGCCAGGGTGAAGTCGGCTCCGCCTGCGCGATGGCCGCCGCAGGGCTGTGCGCCGTGCTCGGCGGGAGTCCCGAACAGGTTGAGAACGCCGCGGAGATCGGCCTCGAACACAATCTGGGCCTGACCTGCGATCCGGTCGGGGGACTCGTCCAGGTCCCGTGCATCGAACGCAACGCTATCGCCGCAGTGAAGGCGATCAACGGCGCTCGGCTGTCGATGCACGGCGACGGCAGCCACCGGGTCAGCCTCGACCAGGCGATCGAGGCCATGCGTCAGACCGGTGCGGACATGAAGTCGAAGTACAAGGAGACCTCACGGGGCGGACTCGCCGTCAACGTCGTCGAATGCTGAGTCGCGGACTGGCGAACGGTGATAGCTGCGAGGGGCGGCTGCGAGGCCTGACGACCTGCGTGAAGTTGACCAGCACGACCAACCCGCCAATGATTGAAGACACCCACCGAGTAAGGAAGCAGCGGACATGCAGGACTACATCTTCACCCTTGAATGCGACGAACGACCGGGCATTCTCCATTCCGTCACCGGTGCGCTGCTGACTCATGGGGGTGACATCAAGGAACTCAAGCAGTTCGACGATCAGTACACGCAGCGCCTGTTCTTGCGCATTGATTTCAGCGTCGAGGACGAATCGAGCGCGGCGATCGATGGTCTGCGCAGCGACTTCGAGGCCATCGGCACCGAGTTCGGCGCCCGCTGGCAGCTGTGGCCGCAGGGAGAGAAGCGTCGGGTCCTCATCATGGTCTCGAAGTTCGAACACTGCCTCAACGATCTGCTCTTCCGCGCCCAGATCGGCGAACTGCCCATCGAGATCGCGGCCGTGGTGTCCAACCACCCCGACCACCGCGAACTCGTCGAATGGCACCACATCCCGTTCTTCCGCATCCCGGTGACCAAGGAGACGAAGCCCGAGGCCGAAGCGAAGCTGCTCGAACTCGTCGACCGCTTCGAGATCGACCTCGTCGTCCTCGCCCGCTACATGCAGGTCCTCTCCGATGACCTGGCCCGCGAGCTGACAGGCAAGGCCATCAACATCCACCACTCGTTCCTGCCCTCGTTCAAGGGCGCCAAGCCCTACCACCAGGCATGGGAACGGGGAGTCAAGACCGTCGGGGCGACCGCACACTTCGTCGACAGCGAACTCGACGAGGGTCCGATCATCGCCCAGCAGCTCGTCGAAGTCGACCACTCCTTCGGCCCCAAGGACCTTGTTGCCGCTGGTCGTGACGCTGAGTGCAAGGCCCTGTCCAATGCGGTGAAGTGGCACTGCGACGGCCGCGTGTTCCTCTCAGGGAAGCGGACCGTCGTCCTGCGCTGAGTGAGCGGGGCCGGGGGCGCCGGGGCCGAGGCACGGTCGCGGTGCCGCTGCATTTCATCGCGGGGCTACCTTAGCTTCGAGGGCAGAGAGTAGAGAGTGCGCGCTCGAAGCTAACCTGCACTCTCGGCGATCTGGCGATCACGGCGCTGGGCGATCACGGCGCTGGGCGACCACGGCGCGCTCAGCCGGCCGCAGGTTCTTCGGCCACGACGTTGAAGGTGTCCATCCTCGAATCCTGGGCTCCGCGTACATAGCCCGACGGGGCCGCCGCAGTCATGCGGAGGAAATCGACGACCTCTGCGCTGAGTACCTCACCGGGCAGAACGTTGGGCACACCGGGCG
Organism: Brevibacterium sp. FME37; assembly: GCF_014897485.1. Taxonomy (NCBI): domain Bacteria; kingdom Bacillati; phylum Actinomycetota; class Actinomycetes; order Micrococcales; family Brevibacteriaceae; genus Brevibacterium; species Brevibacterium sp. FME37. The sequence goes on along the minus strand of NZ_JABUYE010000003.1, from coordinate 150,998 downwards.
GGTACGCGGCCAGAGCATCGGCCGAGACTTGGCCGACCGCCTCGGCGAAGGGGACGGTCTGCGGCGTTGCAAAATAAGCATCGCTGATCTCCAGGCGCTTCTCGCAGCTGCCCGGAAGAACGATGGGACGCTCCGGCTCGGCCTCCGAGCGCGGCAGTTCCTGCAGCGCCGTCCAGAAGCGATCGACGTCGACGGGCGAGGTGGCGCCGATGAGCAGCAGCAGCGCCGAGGGCGTGGCCAGCTCGCAATAGATCCGGTGATCCCGAATCAGCTGATACTGGGCCTCGGCGCCTGTGATTCCCGCACCACGGGTGTCGATGACGATCTTGAACGGATCGTTGCCGATCGCATCATGCCCGCCGAGGATGTCGGGAGTCGCGTCGCGGAATCGGATGTCGTTCTTGACCCGGGTGCGGATCTCCTCGGCAGTGGCCAGCGCCTCGTCGATCGCCTCCGGATGGGTGACCAGGTGGCGGCGCGCCTCGTCGAGGGAGGACAGGAGGATGGCACTGGACGAGGTCGACTGATAGGACTTCACGACTCGATCGACCAGGGTCTCGATGCGCCTGGCCTGCGTGCCGTGGCCCAGGTGGATCATCGCGGACTGCGCGAGCGAGCCGGCGCCCTTATGAGTGCTGGAGATGACGAGGTCGGCGCCCAGGCGCACAGCGTTGACGGGCAGCTGCGGGTGCAAGCCGAAATGGGAGCCCCAGGCCTCATCGACGATGAGGGGAACATCGTGAGCGTGGGCCACCTCGGCGATGGCGGCGATATCGGACACGGCACCGAAGTAGCTGGGGGAGACGAGATAGACGGCGGCGGACTCCGGATGCTCGGTCAGGGTGTACTCGACCTGGGCCGGAGTCACGCCGTGGGAGGAACCGAGTCCAGGATCGACGCGACCGTGGATGAAGTGGGGGCGCAGTTCGGCGTGAGTGACGCCATCGATGACCGAGGAGTGGACGCTGCGTTGGAGCACGAACTCACGGCCCAAACCGCGTACGACGGTGGTGGCGATGTGATTGCCGCCCGATGCTCCGTTGGTGATGAACCAGGTGCGGGACGCTCCCCAGGCCTCGGCGGCGAGCTGCTGCGCGGCCATGATCGGGGTGACGCGATCGTGGTTGATCATCCGCCAGTTCTCCTGGTCCACACCGCTGAAGAGCATGGGGAAGTCGATGCTCATGCCGGCCTCACCGACGACCTCGGCGAGTCCGGGAGCATGCGAGCGGCTGCCCTGATGGGCGGGCACGTGCAGTCGCTGCCAGTCCTCGGCGGCCAAAGACCGCAGGGCCTCGGCATAGGGCGCGGTGTGCTGATGGGGGTCGATAGCGGAGTCTGCCTGTGCAGGCGCGGAGCCGATCGCGGTGGAGGACGCTGGGTCTGGCGCGGACGTTGAGTCGGCGTGCGCAGGGCGGGTCGCGGTGTCTGGGTGCAGATGGGTTTCGGCGAGCATGTGTCCCACACTAGGGATCACAGGCCGCCTAGGATATAGCAAGAAATCGTCCACAGTGTCATAGTGTCTATACTATGATGAATCTGCAGCAGTTCCGGGTGCTTCTGGCCATTCGGGACGAGGGAAGTCTCAATCGGGCCGCCGAGGTGCTCGAGCATGGAGTCCCGACCGTGACCCATCATCTGCGCACCCTCGAATCCCATCTGCGGGTCAAGCTCGTCGACCGCTCCCGAAACGGAACCCGTCTGACGCCTCTGGGCGAGTCCTTCGCCGAAGAGATCGAACCGGTCCTTGCCCGCATCGACCGGGCCGAGCAGCTCGTCACAGCCCAGCGCGATGCCGGTGTCGTCTCCCTGCGCATCGGGTCGTTCTCCTCGATCGGTTCGCGCCTCCTGCCGGCCGCGATCGCCGAGCTCCAGCAGCGGACGTCCGTGCGCGTCGAGGTCATCGAGGCCGAACCCAGTGAGGTAGTGAGGATGCTTCACAGCGGTGAGGTCCACGCAGGGCTCATCTATGACATTCCCGAACTGCCCGAATTCGCGGGACCTGAACTGCGTCTGCGCACCCTCCTCGACGAGCCCTACCGGGTGATGGTCGCCCGCGACGGTGAGCTCGCGAGGCATGAGGTCCTCGACTTCGCGACGATGAGCGAGGTCGATTGGGTGCTCAGCCACAACGAATCCGAGGCTTCGGTGCGAGTGCTGCGACGGATCTCCCGCGGCCTCGGCTATGAGCTGCGCGAACTCATGCGCAGCGACGATCTTTACATGATCCATGGGCTCGTGGCCGAAGGCCTCGGATGCGCCCTGACCACCGAGGTGGCCGTGGACACCGACTTCGACGTGGTCTTGCGTCCGGCGAAGCAGGACCTCGGCCAGCGTCGAGTCTCCTTCGTCACCAGGCCGGGAGCAAACCCCGCAGCCGTGGGCTGGCTGGGCGAGATCCTGAGCTCGGTGGCGGCGCGACTGGGGGCCGCCTCGGCGAGGTGATCAGGGATCTGCCTGCGTGCTCAGCGCCTCGGTGATGGCGTTGGCTTCGCGGCGGAGTAAGGCGACGAGGCGTTCGACGCGGGATCCGGTGACACGATCGGCGATGCTCGCGATCGACAGGGCTGCGCGGGGTCGGCTGCCACGGATCTTCAGGGGCACGCCCACAGCCCAGGAGCCTTGGGCGAAGAGGCCGGGATTGTGCACGAAACCGTCGACGCGGGCCCGGTCGATGATGTCGCGCAGGGCCGCGACGGAGACCTTGGGGTAGCGTTCGGCGAAGATCTGGGCGTTGGCCTCGAAGTGGGCGTCCACCTCGGCGGGGGAGAGTTCGGAGAGGATCGCGAGGCTGCCGGCGCCGATGCCCAAGGGGTGGCGATCGCCTACCGACAGAGCGTTGTTCAGTATTTCGCCGAAGCCCTCTTCGCGCCGGGCACAGATCGAATAGCTGCCGGTGCGCAGGGTGAGGAAGGCCGTGTCCTGGCTGAGCTCAGCCAGGCGCAGCAGGCTCGATTCCGACTCTGTGACCAGGGGGTCCACGGATTTCTGCGCCAGCTGGCCCAATATCTGCGACTGCACGCCGAGTCGATATCCGCCTTCGTCGAGGCGTTCGACGTAACCCATGGCGATGAGCGCTTGGAGCATGCGGTGGACGCTGGCCTTAGGGCGTCCGCTGATCGAGGCGACCTCGGAGAGGCTGGCACCGGTTCCGCGCTCGCCGGCGATGAGTCCGACGAGGTTGAGCAGGGACAATGCACGCTGGATGCTCTGGGCGCCCGTGCCGGGTTCGAGATCATCGACGGCATGAGCGACGTTGAAGGACGCCGAACGGCGCAGGATCTTCCCCCGCATCTTCATCCGGTGTTCGTCTTGAGGATCGGCGCCGTTGTACATGCCTCTATTATGGTCCCGCTCGATGGCCGCAGCTGCAACGGGTCTGGTCATCATCGGCGACTGGGCGCACACTGAGTGCACCGCATCCGCTCTGGGAGGAGCAATCATGACTGCCACCTATACCTTCGACGTGTTCTCCAGCTTCGATGGGTTCGCATCGGTCGGCGCCGATGGCGACTGGGGAGGCTACTGGGGCAAGCAAGGTCCCGAACTCCTTGAACATCGGCTCGAACTCTACAGCGGCGAGAACCGCCTCGTCCTCGGCGCAAACACCTATCGCGATTTCGCCTCTATGCTCACTGACTCCGAGGTCTACTCCGACGTGCTCGATCCGTGGGTCACTGCAATGCGCAACTGCCCGACCACGGTCGTCTCGAACTCGCTGACAGAGCCGCTCGACTGGCCCGACGCGACGCCGGCTGCCGGTGACGCTCTCGAGGTGGTGGCGCGGATGAAAGAGGAATCCGATGTGCCGATCCGCTCGCATGGAAGCCTGTCGATGAACCGCGCCCTCATGGATGCAGGGCTCGTCGATCGCCTGCAGGTCACGGTCTACCCGGTCATCACCGGCCGCACAGGCACCCAACCCATCTTCGCCGGAACACAGGACTTCGACCTCGAGCTGCTCGAATCCACACTGCTCGACGGGAGAACTCAAGAGCTTATCTATCGACCGAGACTGCACTGAATCCAGGATGTGGAACATGGTTCTGCCGGGCCAGGTCCACCTTCGCGACACCGGGACCTAGAATCGACAACGGCTCCGTACGGGAGTCGGCCCCGAGTGGAGCCGAGCGACCTTGACCTGGTCGGCCGAGTGGCCTCGACGTGGAAAGAGAGTGTGGACGACGTGGGAACGACTGTCCTGAAACTGGACGAAGTGACCTTCCGACGTGGGGAGACGAAGATCCTCCACGGCATCGATCTGGAGATCGGGCAGGGCGAGCACTGGGTCCTCATCGGCCCCAACGGCGCCGGGAAGTCGACGATCCTCAGCTTCGCTTCCGCACAGGTCTTTCCCACCTCCGGAACGGTCGACATCCTCGGACAGCGCATGGGCCGGGTCGAACTCCAGGCCCTGCGCCGCCACATCGGACACGTCAACCCACGCCACCCCCTGCGCTCGAACCTGTCCGTGCGCGAGGTCGTCCTCACCGGCCTGACCGGAACGATCGAACGGCCACTGCGATGGGAGCCGACCCCGGACGAGATTGCGAAAGCCGATGATCTCATCGCCGAGGTGGGTCTGAGTTCCCGTGCGGACGCAGGCTGGAAGGTGCTGTCCCAGGGTGAACGGGGGCGCGCACTCGTGGCCCGATCTCTCATCGCTGATCCCCAGCTCCTCCTGTTCGACGAGCCGACCACTGGTCTCGATGTGGCCGCTCGCGAGCAGCTGCTCGAGACCATCGACTCGCTCTCGGTCACCTCGCCGCAGCTGACGACGCTGCTGGTCACGCACCATCTCGAGGAGATTCCGGAGTCGACGTCCCACGCGATGCTGATCTCCCACGGCCGGCTCACCGCGGCAGGTGAGATCGCCGAGGTGCTCAGCACCGAGCAGGTCAGCGCCGCCTTCGAACACCCCATCGACGTCGGTTTCGCCGACGGTCGCTGGTCGGCCCGCGCGATCCGGCAGCGTCAGGCTGCGGTGCTCTAGTCTGCGAGCAGGCCCACCAGGTCATCGGCGATCGCCGTCATCCCTGCCTGATTCGGGTGAAACGATCCGCCGATCTTGTCGAGAGCGGTGTGCAGAGGCTGAACCCACGGATCCGCTGAACCGAGGCTATGACCTCGGCCCAGCTCGGACGCGAGCAGCAGATCGACGTCTCTGAGTGCGGCGGCCTCGGCGAAGACGCGCTCAATCGCTGACTGGAGTGCCAGCAGTTTCGACAGCTCTTCAACTGTGAACGGCGTCGCTTCGGGCGTGGAGATGTCTGCTTCCAGCACGGTGAGATAGTCGACGAGAACGACCCGAGCAGTGGGTGCCTGTGCCCGAATCCCATCGATGACGGCGACGAGACTTCGGGTCGCCTCGGCGATGACATCTTCTGAAGCCGGCGGAATCCCGTTGGGGAACATGAGCCCCATCATCTCCAGGAGCGGACTGCTGGGTTCTGCGTGTTTCAGCGCCGTGTAGAGCATCGACCCTGAGAATTGGAGATCGTTGCCGCCAACCGTCACGGTCACCACATCCGCGTTGCCGGGCAGCCCCTCCGGTTGGGGCGGAAACTGACCCGGTCCGATCTGTGACTGCTGCGGGGTGTCGACAACATTGGCCGATGTCGCACCGCTAACGCTGAGGTCGCTCAGCTGCCAGCCGAGTCGCCGAGCCAGCTGATGAGCGTAGTTGTTCGACGATCGCATCGCCTGGACGTCGGCGACCGGTTCGATGCCGGGACCAGCGGCGAAGGAGCTTCCGAGCGCGACGAGGTGCTTTGCCGTGGTCATGGGCTCATCTTCCCATGGTGAGACTGCGCAGCGGGGGTGATGCAATCGATGATTGCGCGCCCACTCCGCGCGGCTTAGTCTTGAGGTATGAAGATGAGTACCGTATGGAGCATCATTGGCGCAATCATCGCCATCATCATCGCGTGGTGGGTGGTCAACGTCGCGTTCTCGATCGCGTGGTTCCTCGTCAAAGCCATCATCGCCGTCATCGTCGCGGCCGCAATCTTCGGCCTCATCAAGGCCTCGCTGAAGTCCAAGGACAAGCAGCGCGGCTAGGGCAGCTTGCTGAGTCCTACAGGGTTGGTTGCTGCGTATTACACGGCTGGCTTCTGAGTTCTTCAGAGATCGCCGAGGCTGGTGTTCGCCCCGCACAGAACGACGCACACCTTCTCATCCGGTCCGGGAACGTAGCTCGCGGGACTGCCAGAACCTGAACTTGAACCTGAACCACCTGAGCCGTGGATTCCGGCCAGCGCCGTTGCCGCTGCATGTTCAACCGCCAAACGATGCTCGCTCCACAGGTGCTGGCGAGCGGAGATGATCTGCTCATCGGCGACGAACACCGAGGTGACAAGGTCACTCTGCGCGGCCGCCACCGCCAAGGACGTGGCTCGCCTGGCACCCAGAGAATCGGCGGCCACCGAATCGACCGGAACATCGACAGGCTCACCCGCAGCCAACGCAGCATTCAACGCCCGACAGTTCGCAGGCTCCACCACGACGGTGCGCACCCCGTGGAAGGTCGCGGCCGTCGCCACTCCGGCGAACAGGCCCCCTCCTCCGGCAGAGACGACGATCGTGTCGAGGTCGGGAATCTGGGACAAGATCTCGGTCATCAACGTGCCGGCGCCAGCGGCGATGAGCGGATTGTCATAGGCGTGTGAAGCCAAGGCACCGGAGGCTTTGACGAATTCCTCGCAGGCCAGGGCCGCCTCGGCGAATTCGGAGCCGATCAGGCGCACCTGCGCACCATAGCCGCGCAGTCGCTCGACCTTGACGGCCGGCGCATTGGTGGGCAGGAACACGGTTGCCGGAACGCCGGCGTCGCGGGCCGCCCACGCGCACGCCAAGCCCGCGTTGCCACCTGATGCGATCGTGACTCCGGCTTCGGGGAAGGTGCCCTCTGCCAGATGTGTCTGGATGAAGTTCTGCGCGCCCCGAGCCTTGAATGAGCCGGTGTACTGCATGAACTCGAGGGCGAAGTGGACCCCTGAGCCAGCCGGGTCATGAGCAGGTGAGGCAGACCACGTCGCGGCCGTCGGCGTCGGTGCGGCGGGTGCCTGACCGGGCTGGGCGGAGGCCACCGTCACCGGACGCACCCGCCCGGAGATCCTGGTCGCCGCCGCTTCGATATCGGGGTAGGACAACTGCGTCACTGGAGCCTCCTCAAATTGTGCACTCTCAGTTGTTGAGACTGGACAGGCTGATCACTTTTGATGCACCGAGCCAGTCTGCAGACTGGTCTGCTGCACCAAAAGTGATCGGTTCCGACTCCACCCTACGGGCATGCGCCTACGGGCATGCGCCTACGGGCGTGCGCGTTCAGCTCGTGTGCTTGAGAATTCCCAGTGGTGCGCCCTTGGGCTCCTTGACCAGGCTGACGGCGACGAGGGAGATGATGCAGACGACGATCATGTAGGCCGCGATCGACAGTGAGTTGCCGGTCCGGGCCAGCAGCGTTTCGGCGATCGTGGGGGCGAAAGCCCCGCCGAGGATCGCGCCGAGGGCGTAGCCGATCGAGACTCCCGAGTAGCGGACCTGCGGTGGGAACATCTCCGCATACATCGCCGACATCGGGCCGTAGGACAGGCCCATGCCGACTGTGAGGATGAAGATGCCGATGCCGTACAGCCAGATGTTGGCCTGATCGATCATGATGAATGTCGGGATGAGCCACACGATGAGGAGGACGTAGCCGATCTGGAAGGTGCGCACCCGACCCAGCTTGTCCGAGAGCGCGCCACCCCACATCGTGAAGACCAGCCAGCCGAAGCTCGCCAGGGTCGTGGCCAGAAGCACGGGGGCGCGGTCGAGGCCGACGGAGCCGCCCTGATCGAGAGGCCTGGAGGCGTAGGCAGCGAAGAAGGCGATGATCATGTAGCCCACTGCATTGTTGCCGATGAAGATGAGGGCCGAGAGGACGACCTCCTTGGTGTTCTTCTTGAACAGGGTGCCCAGCGGAGCGGAGGACTCGGCGCGGCGTTCGGCGAGTTCGGCGAAGACCGGGGACTCCTCGACCTGGCGGCGGATGTAATAGCCGACGATGACGAGCACGACGGAGAACAGGAACGGAATCCTCCAGCCGAAGCTCGCGAACTGGTCGGGGGTGAGGATGGTGGTCAGGATCCAGATCACGCCGGTGGCGAGGATCATGCCCACCGGAACGCCGATCTGTGGGTAGGCACCGAAGAGTCCCCGTTTGTTCACCGGGGCGTGTTCGACCGAGAGCAGTGCGGCACCGCCCCATTCGCCGCCGGCGGAGAAGCCCTGCAGGATGCGCAGCAGCGTGAGCAGGATGGGCGCACCGATTCCGATGGCCGCATAGTTGGGCAGCAGCCCGATGAGCGTGGTCGCGGCACCCATGAGGATGAGCGTGAGGACGAGCATCTTCTTGCGTCCGATGCGGTCGCCGAGGTGGCCGGCGATGATCGCGCCCAAGGGCCTGAACAGGAACGAGATCCCGAGCGAGGCCCACGCCATGATCTGACCGAGCGCCGGGTTGTCAGACGCCAAAGGACCGAAGTACTGGACAGAGAGGATGAGCCCTGCCGCCTGGGCGTAGATGAAGAAGTCGTACCACTCTATGGTGGTGCCGACGAGGGTCCCGGCCAGGACTCTGCGTTCCTCGCGGGTGATCGAAGCCGGCACGGGTGCCGCGGGTGATGTTGTGGACATGAGTGGATCTTCCTTGGATTGCTGTCTGCAGGAGCCGATCTGCAGGTGACGTATCTGCGTTCGCAGGTCGAGCTGCGTGCGGCGTACGCGGTGGTCCTCGACTCTGAGTGATCGCCGGTGCGTACGCGCAAGTGACTGAATGGTCAGTAATTACTTTCGAGCATAGTGCAGATGGTGATCGCTGTCACTCGGGCGGCAGCTCAATGACAATAACCGACCAATTGGTTAGTATTGCCTTCAGGAAGCGGCAGCGGTGCCGATGTCGGCCGCCGTGCACCGGGAGACAGAGTTCGACCAGGGAGAGACGATATGACCGAAATTCTCAGTTCGTATGTGGCAGGCGACTGGCACACCCCCAGCGGAGACACGAGCAGTGCCCGAGCCGTCCATGATGCGACCAACGGGCAGCTCCTCCATCACGTCTCTTCGTCCGGCATCGACTTCAAGGCCGTTGACGATTACGCCAAGACCACAGGCATCGCCGAACTGCAGAAGCTGACCTTTCACCAGCGCGGCGTCATCCTTAAGAAGCTCGGCGCCTACCTCATGGAGCGCGCCAAGAACTATCACGAGATCTCGTTTTCCACCGGCACCACGAAACGCGACGGCTTCGTCGACATCGAGGGCGGCATCGGCACCCTCTTCACCTACTCTGGTGTGGCCCGTCGGCAGATGCCCAACTCCACGGTCCACCTCGACGGGGGAATCGAGCGCCTGTCGAAGAACGGCACCTTCGTCGGCCGCCACATCCTGACCTCCCGGCAGGGCCTGGCGCTCCAGATCAACGCCTTCAACTTCCCCGTCTGGGGCATGCTGGAGAAGTTCGGCCCCATGTTCGTGGCCGGCATCCCCGTCGTCGTCAAGCCCGCCACCGACACCGCCCACCTGACCCGCGCCGTTGTCGCGGATATGATCGAATCCGGACTGCTGCCCGACGGTGCCCTCCAGCTCATCAGTGGTGATGTCACCCCACTCTTCGACCACCTGGCAGAGCAGGACGCGATCGCCTTCACCGGCTCCGCGAACACAGCTAAGCACCTCGGCGGCCTGGACTGCGTACGCGATCGCGGCACCCGCTTCTTCGCCGAGGCGGACTCGCTCAACTTCTCACTGCTCGGTCCCGATGCCGGACCAGGCACCGAGGAATTCGACCTCTTCGTCTCCGGCGTCGTGGCCGAGATGACCGTCAAGGCCGGGCAGAAGTGCACTGCGATCCGCCGTACCTTCGTCCCCGAGCAGCACAAGCAGGCAGTCGCCGAGGCGCTCGTCACGAAACTCGAGACGCAGGGTGTCGGCGATCCTCGTGAGAAGGCGACGCGACTGGGGCCGGTCGTCTCTGTCAAACAGCGTTCCGACGTTCTCGACGCCATCGACACGATCACCTCGGCGGGGGCACGCGTCCTCACAGGCGGACGCGAAGCCTCGGACGAACTGGCGAAGAACCTCGGCGGAGCCTATGTCGCGGCCACCGTGCTCGAGGTCGACGACCCCTGGGTCGACGCCGTTCACGACATCGAGGCCTTCGGCCCGGTGACCTCGCTGATCACCTATTCCTCCACCGAGGAGGCTGTGCGTCTGGCCGCCCGCGGACGCGGTTCCCTGGTCGGCTCGGTCATCACCCACGATGCCGAGTTCGCCACCGAATTCGTCCGTCAGGTCGCCCCCTGGCACGGACGCATCCTCGTCCTTGACCGCGATGACGCCGGGGAATCGACCGGACACGGCTCACCCCTGCCCACCCTCATCCACGGCGGCCCGGGACGTGCCGGCGGCGGCGAGGAGATGGGCGGCCTGCGCGGCGTCGAGCACTTCATGCAGCGCACCGCGATCCAGGCCTCCCCAGACATGCTCACCGCCATCGGCGGCGAGTGGGTGAACGGAGCCCAGCGCCGGGCCGGTCAGCACCCGTTCACGAAAACCTTGGCGGACCTGCGCGTGGGCGACGCCCTCGAATCCGAATGGCGTGAAGTCACGCTCGAGGACATCTCGCACTTCGCAGAGTTCACCGGCGACACCTTCTACGCCCACACCGACGAGGAGGCGGCGGCCGCGAACCCGTTCTTCCCGGGACGCGTGGCTCACGGCTACCTCATCGTGTCCTTCGCCGCAGGACTCTTCGTCCAGCCGGACCCCGGCCCGGTGCTCGCAAACTACGGTCTCGAAGGCCTGACCTTCATCACCCCGGTCTCACCAGGTGATTCACTCAAGGTCACGCTGACCGCCAAGCGCATCACTCCGCGTGAGACCGATGAGTACGGCGAGGTCCGCTGGGACGCTCAGGTCGTCAACCAGAACGACGAACCCGTCGCGAACTACGACGTGCTGACCCTGGTCGCGAAGGAATAATCGCCGGCGTAATTGTGTCGGGCCGGGCCGTGCTTCGGACGTGTCCCGGCTGGGCTCAGTCCGGCAGACCCTCGGCAGATCAGCGCGGAACGCGGACCCGCAGCGCCGCAGGTCGGATCGAGAGTGTGGCGGGGGTGTGTGCGACGGCATCACCGTCGGCGACGATCTCGACCGGCGCGGCTCCCTCGCGGGCCGCAATGGACACCTCACGGGCGTGACGAAACGTGATATGCGGGTGAAAGGCGCGCAGACCCAGCGTGAACGCTACGAGCTCGACGGCCAGCCGCGGCAGCCACACGTCCCTGAGCAGCACCACATCGATGAGACCGTCGTCGATCTTCGCTCCCGGAGAGAGTTTCAGTCCACCTCCGTAGCGGCCGGAGTTGGCGAAGCCTGCCGTGTATCCGCGGAAGTCGACCTCTTCGCCATCGAGGATCAGTGACAGATCAATGCGCTGCGGCGCCAGGATTGCGCGGATGATGCCGTACAGATAGACCCAGTGTCCCTTGATTCGGTGCACCGAATCGGCATAGACCTGGACTGCGGAGTCCAGTCCGAGGCAGACATTGCCCACCGATATCCGCCCGTTGAGGTCGATGACATCGATGGAGCGGTCGCGTCCCTCAGCGATGATGGCGACGGCGGCTTCGATTCCCTTCGGAATGCCGAGCTTGCCGATGAGGTCATTGCCTCGCCCTCCAGCGACGATGCCCAGAGCGGTCTGTGTGCCGATCAGTCCGGCAGCGACAGCGCGAACCATTCCATCTCCACCCAGAGAGACGACGAGTGCTGCATTCTGCGCCGCATAGTGTGCGGCCAGCTCTCCGGCGTGCTGTTCGCTGGTGGATTCGATCAGCTGCGCTGTCATCCCATTAGCGGCGAAGGCTGCTTTGACCGGTCCGATCCGCTTCCAGACTGCTCCATGACGGGCTGCCGGGTTGAGGATGACGGGCACCGACAGCGGCGGCGGTGCGGTGGTCATAGTTCCGTCGGTCCGTGCATGAGCTTTCCCGGATTCATGATTCCTTCCGGGTCCACTTCGGCTTTCGCTGCGCGCAGCATCTGCAACCACAGATCGCCGGTTTCCTGGGGCAGCCACGGTGCATGGTCTGCTCCGGTGCCATGGTGGTGGGTGATCGTGCCGCCGTTATTGACCGCAGCATCACTGGCCGCTGTCTTCAGCGCCTTCCACTGCTCCATCTCCTGGCCCTCCTGCTGCTGAGCGAACACGGTGTAATAGAGCGAGCAGCCGGAGGTGTAGAGGTGAGAAATATGGCACAGCACCAGAGCCGGCGTGCCGCGCTCGGCCAGTGATTTCTCGATGTCCTGCTTGATCGTCTCGTGCAGGTCCTCGATCCTGCTCCAGGGTGCGGCCGTCTCCATCGTCTCGACGATGATGCCTTCGGTCAGCAGCTGATCGCGCAGATATGGGGTCGAGAAGCGGTGCTTCTCCCACATGGTCTCGGGACTGCCGCCGACGCTGACGCCCCGGTGCCTCTTCGCGATTTCACGCCCGGTGGACCGGCGCACCCTCGCCTCCGCTTTGGGGCCGTCGTAACGCAGCACCAGCATGCAGGGGGTGGTGACTCCTCGAGCGCGAAGATAGGCCAGGAGGCCCTTGCGTTGGACGTCGCTGCCGAGCTGCGCCAGACCGAACGCAGTCTCGTTGACATCGGAGAGTCGCGCAATGTCGGGACGCAGTCCCTGTTGTTCCAGCTCACGCAGTGCCGTGGCACCCGAGTGGAAGTCGCGGAAGAACCAGGCATCCGGCAGCATCGCCTCGGGCAGAGACTTGATGCGCAACGTGGCCTGGGTGATGATTCCGAATGTGCCCTCGGACCCGACGAACATCTGACGAGGGTTGGGCCCGGCCGCTGTGGCGGGTGTCGAACGCAGTGTGATCGGGCCGCTCGGAGTCGAGGCACGCAGACCGAACACGTTGTCATCGATGCGACCGTAGCCGCTCGACTGCTGACCAGCCGATCGTGTGGCGACCCAGCCACCGACGGTGCTGAACTCGAACGACTGCGGGAAGTGGCCGAGTGTGAAGCCCACAGACTGCAGCTTCTCCTCGAGGTCCGGGCCGAAGACTCCGGCTTGGGCAGTCACCGTCAAGGATTCCTCATCGATATCGAGGACCTCATCGAGGCGAGCCAGATTGATGCACACGCAGCTGCGGAAGTTGGGGCGGAACGCGGCGATACCTCCGACGACGCTTGTGCCGCCACCGAAGGGCACGACCGCTATGCGCTCCGCCTGACAGATGGCCAACAGCTCGTCGACCTCGGTCTCGGATTCCGGGTAGAGCACGGCATCGGGGGCGAAGGGCATGGTGCCCCTGCGCAGGCGCAGCAGGTCCGGCAGGCTGCGTCCGGCGGCATGGGAGACGCGGGTCGCATGATCCTCGCGAACGTAGTCGGCACCCAGCAGCTCGATGAATTGAGCACGCGCCCGCCCAGGAAGATCGGGTTCGGGCAGCTGCACGGCGTCGAGATCGATCGGCGTGTGGTTGACACCTTTGGGCCAGCCGCAGGTTGCGGTCAGCATCTTCTTGGCGCCGGGCTTGACCGGGTCGTCATTGCCGTCCTCGCCCCAGCCCCACCAGCGCATCCTCGGTTGAGTCTTCTCCATGGGGGTCATCCTTCGTCCTGTGTGGTTCGTACGGGTCGTGTGGGCTGTGCGAGCCGCGCATTCTGTCCGGTCTCGGTCGGCTCGCTGGTTTCGAGAAGCTCTGGGGCGTGCTTGCGCACGGCAGCGGCAAGGTCGGCCCGATCAGCGTCGACGAGGCCCCAGCGGGTTCTGCGGTCGATGACGTCCTCAACGGTGACGGCGAGTTCGTGCTCGACGGCGAACCTGATCTCCGCGCGACTGAGCGGAATTCCGGCTCTGACCGGTTCACTCAGCGCAGGGTCATCGGCACTGTAGGAGGCGACCGCCTCGGCGTCGGTGCCGTAGCGGCGGACCAGATGGCTGGGAAGACCTGCTCTCGGTGTGCCGGCGCCGACGAGGCTGAGCGTCGTGGTGCGGCACGGTCTGGCTGTCAACCCGCCGGCCTCGACCGCCGCATCCACGGCGTCTTCGGCCATGCGCCGATAGGCCGTGAGCTTGCCGCCGACGATGGTGAGGAGGTTGGTGGCTGAGTCTCGCAGCAGCGCGTGTTTGCGTGAGAGGTCGGCACCGGAGTCGGCCTTGCCCTTGAGCAGTGGCCGGAACCCGGCAAAGCTGCCCACCACGTCCTCGGGTGTGAGCGGGTTCTCCAGCACGGCGTTGATGGTGTCGAGCAGGAATGCCCGCTCCTCGGCGTCCGGGCGGGCTCGCTCGGGAATCTGACCAGTGTGTGGATCATCGGTCAGGCCGATCATGACGAGTCCGTCGTCCCAGGGCACCGCGAAGACGAACCTGCCGAAGTGACCGGGGACCGGCGCGGTCACGGCAGCGGTCGGATTGCCCATGCTTTCGGCCCGAACCAGCAGGTGCGAGCCCTTGGACGGAGCGAGCTCGACATCCTCGGAGAGTGAATCGGCCCAGACGCCGGCGGCGTTGATGATCTGCTTCGCACGAATGGTGTGAGGCTTCCCGGTGAGCCGATCGGTGACCTGGACTCGTCCGGATTCGACACGGGATTCGACGCCGGATTCGACCCCTGTGGCGGTGGCATAGGTGATGATGCGCGCCCCATGGGCCGCAGCCGTGCGAGCCATGGTCACCACGAGCCGGGCATCGTCGACGATCTGGCCGTCCCAGCTGAGCAGTCCGCCGCGCAGCCCGCTGGAAGCCGTGGCCGGAGCGAGTCGGCAGACCTCGCCAGGCGAGATCCGGTGGGGGTGGGGCAGCAGTGATTTCGGGGTGCGCGCCAGCATTCTCAGCACATCTCCCGCGAAGAATCCGGTCCCCGTCAGTGCGGCATCAAAATGGCTGACGTGGGTGTGCAGCGGGAAGAGCATCTTGACCGGCCGGATCAGATGCGGCGCGATCCGGCGCATCAGATGGCCACGTTCTACCGCGGATTCCCACGCGATCGGAACGTCGAGCTTCGCCAGATAGCGCAGACCACCGTGGGCCAGCTTCGAACTCCAGCCACTGGTGCCCGACGCGAGATCCCCGCGCTCAACGAGCACGACGCTCAGGCCACGGGAGGCCGCATCGAGTGCAACACCTGTACCGGTGATCCCGCCGCCGATCACCACGAGGTCGAAGGGTTCGGCGCCTGAGGCCTCCGTCTCTGCGAGTTCCGCGAGGTCCCGCGCCCGCCGTTCGGCGTTGAGCGCGGTGTTGCCTGGCGAGCTGGATGTCATTCCTGGCCTTTCTGGTACGGAGTCGTACCAGTTTGCGTTCGCTGGGCTTTGTTGTCAAGATCACAGTGTGAGTGATCAGGGACGACCGTATGCCGGGGCCAGCCGGGAAGCGCGTGAGAGTGCACGTCGTGAGCAGCTCGTCACGGCTGGGATCTCGCTCTTCGGCACTCAAGGCTATCGGGCTGCAACGGTCGGTGCGGTCTGTGCGGAAGCTGGTCTCAACAAGCGCTACTTCTACGAGTCGTTCGCCACTCTGGAGGACCTCCTCTGCGAGGTCTATGAGCGAGTGGTCGCCGACCTGCGCGCCTCCGTCCTCGCCGGCGGTGGTGAGGATGCCGCGGCGGTG
Source organism: Brevibacterium sp. FME37 (assembly GCF_014897485.1). Lineage (NCBI taxonomy): Bacteria > Bacillati > Actinomycetota > Actinomycetes > Micrococcales > Brevibacteriaceae > Brevibacterium > Brevibacterium sp. FME37. The sequence goes on along the minus strand of NZ_JABUYE010000003.1, from coordinate 135,332 downwards.
CTGCGAGGATTCATGGCCGGTTTCCTCGCCTGGGCCCAGGCCAACCCGGTGCAGGCCCGAGTCCACCTCTTCGAGGTTCTGGGAGTCAGTGCGCGCGTCGACGAACTCTATCGACGACAGGGTCGAACGATCGGTGATGAGCTCGCAAGTCGCCTGTCCGCGACGGCTGCCGGCCCCCAGCTGACCGCTGGCCAGCAGAGAATCCTCGGTGACATGCTCGTCGGCGCCGGCGTGCAGATGGTCGTCGACTGGGTCATCAGCGACTATCAGCCCCCGCGCGATGAGCTGCTCGGTCAGATGGACGCGACCTTGGGGTGGATCCTCGTGGCAGGCCTGGCAACCCTGGGCGAAAATCGAGGCGACTGAGTGTTCCTGCGGAGAACATCACCGTCGACAACCAGCCTCGTGCTGACGCGGTAGCGTGGGTGGCAGCAGTCCGTCGACAGGAGAGCACATTGAACGCACACCTCATCATCTTCGGAGCCACCGGTGACCTGGCAGGACGGTTCCTGCTCCCGGCTCTGGCGGAGCTCGCCGCCGTCGACGCGCTGCCGCAGGGCTTCTCGCTCATGGCGTCTGCCACTCGGGATATGAGCGAGGACGACTACCGCGACCACGCGGAGGCGAAGCTGAACGAGCACGGCGCCGACCATCCGGAATGCGCCCGCCGGTGGATCCTCGACCGAACGCGATACCGGTCCGCCGATGTCACCGACCCGGCCGATATGGCCGATCTTCTGGCAGAAACCGGCCGCGGACAGGATTCGCCGGTGACCGTCTACCTCGCACTGCCCACAGGACTCATGCCTGATGCGCTGCGTGCCCTGGCCGCCGCTGACCTTCCAGCAGGCAGCCGGATTGCGATGGAGAAGCCCTTCGGAGATGACCTCGACGGTGCGCAGGAACTCGACGACCTCCTCGGCGAGCTCTTCGGTGACGATGCCGCTTCGATCGTCTTCAACGTCGATCATGCGCTCGGCATGGCTCCTGTGCAGGCGATGCTGGCGCTTCGATTCGCCAATCCGCTGCCCGAGGCCGTCTGGAACAGTGAACATATCGAGGAGTTCCGGGTGCTGTGGGATGAGGCCATCGCGCTCGAGGGCCGGGCCCGGTTCTACGACAGCACAGGAGCGCTCAAGGACGTCCTGCAGAACCATATGATGCAGGTGCTGACGATGAGCGCCATGGACCGGCCAGACGGGATCGAATCCGGATGGCCGAATGCGGGAGAGTTGCGAGAACGCAAGACCCAGCTCCTGTCTGCCGTCCGGCCGCTGTCTGCCGCTGACGTTGCGACCTCCACTCGCCGCGCCCGCTACACCGCTGGGACGCTGGCCGATGAGCCGGAGGCCGCGGCGAAGGCGGTGCCCGACTACATCGACGAGGACGGTGTCGATGGGACCCGTAATACCGAGACCTTCGCCGAGGCTGTCCTGCACATCGATTCTCCCCGCTGGGCTGGCACCCGGTTCCGTCTGCGCACGGGAAAGGCGCTCGCCCACTCGCGCAAGGGCCTTGAGATCCTCTTCCGCCCGGTCGGGTCCGCTCAGCAGGGCGCGCGACTGTGGATTGGCCTCGACGGACCGTTCGACGTTGAACTCGACCTCAATTCGAGCAGCTCCCGCGACAGGATGACTCCGATGAGTCTGACCGGTGAGCAGCCGCGGCCGGACTTCTCCCCGTACGGACACGTGCTCAAGAGCGCCCTCGAAGGAGAGTCAGATCTGGCTGCAGGCCCGGAGGAGTCGAAGCTGGCCTGGCAGATCCTCACCCCGGTCCTCGAAGCTTGGGAGGCAGGAACCGTGCCGATGGAGAACTATCCCGCGGGCAGCGCCGGCCCGGATTCGCAGCCGCCGGCAGGGCAGCAAACAAGTTCAGCGCACCAGTCGGAAGGAGCACAGTCATGAGGGCCGAACAGGTCACCGATCCGATCGTCTACCACGGCGAGGGGCCCGCGTGGTCGCCGTCCTGGGGCGGTCTGCGCTGGGTCGACATGCTCGCCGGTGACATCCTGACCTTGCGTGATGACGACGTCGAACGCCGTCACGTCGCCGAGGTCGCCGCGGCGGTCCGACCTCGCCGAGGCGGTGGCGCGGTCATCGGAATCGAGCGCGGTTTCGCCCTCGAAGGTCCCGATGGGCAGGTCACTGCTCTGCCTGAGGTCTGGGCTTCGCCGAGCATCCGCATGAATGAGGGCGGCTGCGATCCGCAGGGGAACTTCTGGTGCGGATCGATGGCCTACGACCAGAGTCCCGGTGCTGCCTCGCTCTATCGTCTCAGCCCCGCAGGACGGGTCGACGTCATGCTCGAGGGGGTGACCGTATCCAACGGTCTGGAGTGGAGCCCTGACGGTTCACTCGCCTACTACAACGACACACCCACAGGGCAGGTTGGCGTCTTCGCCTTCGATCCCGATCAGGGACTGCTCAACCATCGGGTCCTCGTCGAACTCCCTGACGGCGGTCGCCCCGATGGACTCACCGTCGACAGCGAAGGCTGCGTATGGACGGCCGTGGTCAACAGGGGAGCGGTTCACCGCTACCGACCGGATGGCACCTTGGACGCAGTCATCGACGTTCCGGCCGGCAAGGTCACCGCCTGCACCTTCGGCGGGGAGAGCCTCGATCGGCTCTTCATCACCACATCGCAGGAGAACGTGGACACCGCTGAGGATCCCTTGGCGGGTGCCCTCTTCGTCGCCGAGGTGGGCGTGAGAGGACTGCCGCTGCGCGACTTCGCAGGGTAGAGCTGTCAGGCTTCGAGGCCGTTGAAGGCCATTGAGGTGACCGCGTCGGCGATCTTCTCAGGGGCGGCGGGGTAGCTGGGCCGATACCACTCGGTGATGGAGTTGACCATGCCGAAGAGCAGACGCGTGATCAGACCGGGTGTGAAGTCCGAACGCAGCCCGCCCTCCTCGATCGCCGCAGCGACGAGAACCCGGATCTTATCGTCGATCCTCCGTCGTGCCTCGAGGGCCCTGCGCTCGATGTCCGAATTTCCGCGGACCCGCAGAAGCAGGGTCACCGAGTGGTGGTATTCGATGAGGATGACCACGCTGGCATGGACGGCGGAGCGCAGACGTGTGAGGGCGTCCGACCCCGTCCGCTGGCTTTCGGCCTCGACCGCGGAGTCAAGGGCGCGAATGCCGCGGTTGATCGCCAGGTGCAGCAGCTCTTCCTTCGACTTCACATGGTGATAGATCGCGGACTTCGTGATGCCGAGCTCACGTGCCACCGTGTCCATGGACGTACCGTCGTATCCGCGGGAGACGAAGACCTCTGTGGCCTTGTTGATCAGCGTCTCCCGGTCGTAACCGGGCCGTCCACGACGGGTGCGCTTGGGCTGGTCCGATGCGCCCGCCTCGGCGTCGGTGGACTTCGTCGCTGCGTCCACGGCCGGATCGACACCGGACTCGAGGTCGGGTGTCGGCGCAGGTGAAGTCGTTTTCGGCATGCGCACCAGTCTAACCAGCCCGGACCGCGGCTGCCGCGTACGGCACCGCAGCCCGCCTCAGGGGGGAGCTCATCTGAGGCACTCACGGCGGTCGATGATGCGCTTGATCTTGCCCACCGAGCGAGGCAGCTCGCCCGGTTTGAGCACGGATACGGTCGAGGAGACACCGAGGCGCTCCTTGATCCGCGCGGCCACGAGCTTGTTCAGACCTTCGACTTCCGCGGCTCCGACGCCTTCACGGCACTCGACCTCGACGGTGACCTCATCCATCCGGCCGGGGCGAGTGAGCACCAGCTGGAAGTGGGGGCTGAGGTGTGCGAATTCGAAGAGCACGGACTCGACGTTGGCCGGGTAGACGTTGACGCCGCGGATGATGATGAGGTCATCGGAGCGGCCGGTGATGCGTGAGATGCGACGGAAGTTCGGGTTCGCGGTGCCCGGCAGCAGGCTCGCCAGATCGTGTGTGCGGTAGCGGATGATCGGCAGGGCCTCCTTCGTCAGCGAGGTGAAGACGAGTTCGCCTTCCTCACCGTCGGGCAGGACCTCGCCGGTGTAGGGATCGACGATCTCCGGGTAGAAGTGGTCCTCCCAGATCGTGGGTCCGTCCTTGGTCTCCACCGACTCGCAGGCCACGCCCGGGCCCATGACCTCGGAGAGGCCGTAGATGTCGACGGCGTTGATGTTGAAGGACTTCTCGATCTCCTTGCGCATCTCATCCGTCCACGGTTCGGCGCCGCAGATCGCGGTCTGCAGGCTCGTTGTGGTGGGGTCGACGCCCTGTTGGTGGAATTCGTCGAGGATCGTGAGCAGATAGGTCGGGGTCGCCGTGATGATTTCGGGTTTGAAGTCCTGGATCAGCTGGACCTGGCGCTGCGTCTGGCCACCGGAGATCGGGACGACGGTGAACCCATGTCGCTCGGCGCCATGGACGCCGAGTCCGCCGGTGAACAGTCCGTAGCCATAGGCATTGTGCATCATCTGGCCGCGCTTGCCGCCGGCACCGAGGATGGAGCGGGCGATGAGGCTGCCCCATTTGTCGATGTCGTTCATCGTGTAACCCACGACGGTCGGCAGGCCGGTCGTGCCCGAGGACGCGTGGATACGGGCGACCTCTTCGCGAGGCACGGCGAACATGCCGAACGGATAGTTGTCGCGCAGATCCTGCTTATTCGTGAACGGCAGCTTCGAAATGTCGTCGAGGCTGGTGATGTCTGCCGGGGTCACGCCGAGGTCGTCGAAGGCTTTTCTGTAGAACGGCACCTTCTCGTAGACCTTCGTGACGCTCGACTTGAGGTTGGCGAGCTGATCGGCGCGGAGCTCGTCGAGGCTCATGCGCTGTCCGGCATCGAGATCATTGGCAGTCATCATCGTCTCCTTGGTGAAGCTTGTTGTGCTGAGTAATTTGTGGGCGCCGAGGCGGGGCGTCGGTTCAGGGCCGTACCAGGGCCGCGGTGGGACCTCGTGTCAGGAAGTCGCGGGCTTTCGTGCGGGCAGCGTGCGGGAGCGGCCGCGGTAGGTCGCAACGATCTCGTCTCCGCGAGTGACTTCGATGTCGTAGATGCCCGAGCGGCCCTGTTTGACGATCTCTTTGCCGCGGGCGACGAGTTCGTCGCCGACGTAGGTGGGCTTGAGGAAGTCGATGTCACCGCCCGAGGCGACGGTGATCGAGCCGGGATAGTTGCAGGCCATCGCGAAGGTGGTGTCGGCGAAGAGGAAGATATAGCCGCCGTGGGTGATGTCGTGCCCGTTGGCCATGATCTCGGTGATCGTCATCGAGCACCGTGCCCAGCCGGGGCCGTGATCGTCGACCGTGATGCCCAGGTGCTGAGAGGCGCGGTCATTGGCGAACATAGCCGCGGCGCCGGTCAGCGGTTCGCTGTCCGTGCCCGGTTCGCCGTTCGCGCTGTCCGCAGACGCCGCCGTGCGAGCGGTTGTCGTTGCCTCGGGACTGGGCTCTCCCATGTCAGGCTCCTCTTCGAGTCGCTGATTGCTGTGGCGATCACTTGCCGGGCAGTGGTGAGCGCATGTGGACGATGGCTGTCAGCAGCCCGAAGCTCCCGGTCGCGGCACCTTCGAAGAATAAACGACCATCTGGTCAATAAATATGGTTGTGATCGGCGTCGCTGTCAAGTCGGACCACGGTATCGCGTCGCCTGCGGCCCGGTGGTGGCAGGTCAGTCTAGCCTCGCCGCGGACCGCGCGTTGCACCGAGACTCGGGGGCGCACGGGAGTGTCTCGGGGCAGCGTGCGGTTCTCGGTGAGGCCGCTGCGAGGCGAGTCTCGACGCGCGACCCGAGTGCCGATGGGTCATCCGCGGCCCGGAGACGACCTGGTGCTCCGGCGTTGCACCTCGGCGTGGGGTGTGCCACACTGATAGTGAACAATACAGAACAAACGGTCAGTAAATGGTTGTCCCGGGTCGACGGTCGTACGATGGTCGACCCGAACGCACAGTCCTCAGCGGTGCAGAATTTGAAACAGCGCACCGCCAGGAAGGGCGCATCCAAGGGTGGAGTGGTCATGACGACGCAAATCAACGAATCAGAACTCGAGGCACAGTTCGCCGCGACGATCGGAGCCAAGGACCGAATCGAACCGCGCGACTGGATGCCGGAGAAGTATCGCAAGACCGTCGTGAGGCAGGTTGCTCAGCACGCTCATTCGGAGATCATCGGCATGCAGCCCGAAGGCAACTGGATCTCCCGTGCGCCCTCACTGCGTCGCAAGGCGATCCTGCTGGCCAAGGTCCAGGACGAAGCCGGTCACGGCCTCTACCTCTACTCGGCCGCTGAGACCCTGGGCGCCTCCCGCGATGAGCTCACCGAGAAGCTCATCGCCGGCAAGCAGAAGTACTCCTCGATCTTCAACTACCCGACGCTGGCCTACACCGACGTCGGCACGATCGGCTGGCTCGTCGATGGTGCCGCGATCGTCAACCAGGTGCCCCTGTGTCGGACCTCCTTCGGTCCTTATGGTCGCGCCATGATCCGCGTCTGCAAGGAAGAATCCTTCCACCAGCGTCAGGGCTACGAGCTGCTGATGACGATGATGCGCGGCACCGATGAGCAGCGGGCCTCGGTTCAGGAGTCGGTCAACCGCTTCTGGTGGCCGGCACTTATGATGTTCGGCCCACCCGATGACGACTCGCCGAACACCGAACAGTCGATGGAATGGGGCATCAAGACCCACACCAACGATGAGCTGCGTCAGAAGTTCGTCGACATGTCCGTCCCGCAGGCCGAGGCCCTGGGCGTGACCTTCCCCGACGAGGGACTGAAGTGGAACGAAGAACGCGGCCACTACGACTTCTCGACCCCGGACTGGGACGAGTTCTGGTCCGTCGTCAAGGGCAATGGTCCCTGCAATGATCAGCGCGTTGCCCACCGCAAGCGTGCCTGGGACGAGGGGGCCTGGGTCCGCGACGCAGCACTGGCCTTCGCCGAGAACTCCGCCGTGGACTCCGCTCCCACCGATTCGCCCGAAACGCCGACAGCCGACACAGCTGACACCACCGCCGAGGAGGCCGCCAAATGAGCGCAGAGACCACACCGGGCACCGGCGCCGGATCCGCAGAGACCCGCACCCCGAGCGTCCGCGGCGAATGGCCCCTCTACGAGGTCTTCGTGCGCGGCAAGCGCGGACTCAACCATGTCCACGTCGGATCGTTGCACGCCCCCGATGACCAGATGGCCCTGCGTCACGCCCGCGATGTCTACACCCGCCGCAATGAAGGCGTGAGCCTGTGGGTCGTACGCTCCTCGTCGATCACGGCCTCCAGCCCCGACGAGAAGGACCCCATGTTCGCCCCTGCCGGCGACAAGGTCTACCGCCACCCCACCTTCTACGACATCCCCGACGATGTCCCCCACATGTGAGGAGACGGCGATCATGACGAACGAACCTTCCATCCACGTCGACCACGACGAAGCCGGAGCCAACATCGAGCACGGCGACCACGAGAACGCCTACTCCGGCCTGCTCATCAATGACGAGCACTGGGCCTTCGGCACCGACTTCGAGGACCCACTGGCCGGAGTCGACACGACCGTTCCCGAGGGCGTCAATGCTCAGGATCTCGCGGTCTACTGCCAGATGCTCGGCGACGACGCGCTGATCTTCTCCCAGCGGATCTCCGAGTGGTGCTCCAATGCGCCTGACCTCGAAGAGGACATCGCGTTGGCCAACATCGCCCTGGACCTGCTGGGCCAGTCCCGGTTGCTGCTCGCCCGCACGGCTGCCGCTGATCCGAGTCTGGTGCCCGAGCTGCCCGAGGGCTCACCGGTTCCCGATGAGGACCGTCTCGCGTTCTTCCGCGAGGATCTGGCGTTCCGCAACGTCCGTCTTGCCGAGGTGCCCAACGGTGACTTCGCCGAGGCGGTCGCGAAGATCCTCATCTACTCCACCTGGCGCCTGGCGATCTTCGAACGCCTCCAGTCCAGCCGAGACACCGTGCTTTCGGCCATTGCGGTCAAGGGTGTCAAGGAGATGTCCTATCACCGTGACTTCGCTGGTCGCTGGGTCCTCACCCTGGCCCGCGGCACCGAGGAGTCGAAGTCTCGCCTGCTCACCGCACTCGAAGGACTCTGGCCGCTGTGGGACGAACTCTTCGAAACCCACCCGGTCGAAGCCTCGGTGGCGGCGGCAGGCATCGGAGTCGATCCCGCCGAGGTGGCCGATGAGGCAGGAGTCATCCTCGACCAGGTCTTCGCGGCAGCCGGAATCGAGCGCCCCGAACGCGGCGCTCTGGCCGGTGTCCGAGGACAGAAGGGCCGCGACGGACTGCACACCGAAGCACTCTCGAAGATGCTCGCCGACATGCAGGTAGTCGCTCGCCAATACCCGAAAGGACAATGGTGACCGCAACACTTCAGCCCCACGCTTCCACCGTCCACGGAGACCGTGAGCACACTTCCGCCCGGTCGAACGGCACCGACGCCGAGGCGCTCGATCGTGCCCGCATAGCCGCGGCTCGCGTCACGGACCCGGAGATGCCGATGCTCACGCTCGTCGACCTCGGCGTGCTCCGTGACGTCGCGATCGAAGACGGACGCGTCGTCACGACCATCACCCCTACCTACTCGGGCTGCCCGGCGATGGCGACGATGCGCGATGATCTGCAGCGCGAACTCCAGGACGCGGGCTTCCCCGACGCCGAGGTGCGGGTGTCCCTGACGCCGGCCTGGACGAGTGACTGGATCACCGAGGAAGGGCGGAAAGCACTCAAGGGTGCCGGAATCTCCCCACCCGGGCAGGCGCCTCGGCATACGGGGCCGGTGGCTCTGACCCTGATGCCCACGAAGCGGGCCCTGGTCTGCACCTTGTGCGGGTCGGCGAATGTGAAGCTGTCCTCGGAGTTCGGGCCGACCGCGTGCAAGGCGATGTACCAGTGCAACGACTGCCTCGAACCGTTCGAACATGTGAAGGAGATCTGAGATGACCGAAACGATCAATCAGAGCGCCGAGGTGGCTTCCACGACCCAGCCGACCGACCCGGCCGTCAAGGGCGAAGGCGCCTCCCGATCGAGCTTCTACCCGCTGACCGTGAAGTCCGTCGACCACCTCACCGACGACTCAGCGGCAGTGACCTTCGACGTCCCGGACGAATACGCTGAGATCTTCGACTTCGCCGCAGGGCAGTCCCTGACTCTGCGCCGGATGATCGACGGAGCAGAACACCGCCGCTCCTACTCCATCTGCGCACCGGCCGGAACGAATCCGCGCATCGGCGTCCGCGAGATCCCCGACGGACTCTTCTCCAATTGGCTCGTCCGTGACGTTCGCCCTGGTGAGACCATCGAGGTTCAGCCACCCAGCGGAAGTTTCCAGGCCGACCCTGAGCTCGGCGGCCGGCACCTGTGCATCGCCGCAGGCTCGGGCATCACCCCGATGCTCTCGATCGCCACGACCGTTCTGTCGAACCCCGCCGCCTCGGTCACGATGCTCTACGGCAACCGGAACACGAACACCGTGATGTTCGCCGAGGAGCTCGCCGACCTCAAGGACTCCCGCAACCAGCAGCTCGACCTCATCCACGTCCTGTCCCGCGAGCCCCGGGAAGTCGATCTCTTCTCCGGTCGCCTCGACGAGGAGAAGCTGCGCCAACTCCTGACGAACCTGGTGCCCATCGGCGATATGGACCACGTGTGGCTGTGCGGGCCCTTCGGCATGCTCAGCGACGCCCGCGCGGTGCTCGCCGAGTTCGGTGTGCCCAAGGACAAGATCCACTTCGAACTCTTCTACGTCGACGAACCGCCACCAGAGGTCGTCCACGCGGACAAGATCGTCGAGGGTGCCACCAGTGACGTCACGATCGTCCTCGACGGACGACGGACCACCTCGGCGATGTCGCAGGGCAAGACGATCCTCGACTCCGCACAGGAATCGCGTTCGGATCTGCCTTTCGCCTGCAAGGGCGGAGTCTGCGGAACCTGCCGCGCCAAGATCTGCGGCGGCGAGGTCGACATGGTGCGCAACTATGCCCTCGAAGACGCCGAGGTGGAGGCGAACTTCGTCCTCACCTGCCAGACTTTCCCCGTCAGCGCCGAGGTCACGGTCGACTACGACTCGTGATCGCTGGGATCCTCAAGCGTCGATCTCTGTTCGAGATTAGGCTTGAGGATCATCGACGCGCCACCACACACCACACCTGAGGAGACCCATGCCCGAGGCATTCATCCTGGACGGACTGCGCACACCCATCGGCCGCTACGGCGGAGTACTCGCTGATCAGCGACCCGATGATCTGGTTGCGGCCACGCTCAAAGCCGTTGTCGAGCGGTCAGGCGTCGACCCGACCGACATCGACGAGGTGATCCTCGGCTCGGCGAACCAGGCCGGAGAGGACAACCGCAACGTCGCCCGCATGGCCGTGCTGCTGGCCGGTCTGCCCGAATCCGTGCCCGGCTTCACCGTCAACCGCCTCTGCGCCTCAGGACTGACCGCGATCACGACGGCCCGGCAGATGATCGCATCCGGCGACGCCGATGTGGTCGTGGCCGGTGGCGTCGAATCGATGACCCGTGCCCCATGGGTGACCGAAAAGCCTCAGCGGGCCTGGTCGAAGCCGGGCAGGTCCTGGGACACCTCGATCGGTTGGCGCTTCACCAACCCCGCCTTCGGCGAGGACACCACCCTGTCGATGCCCCAGACCGCTGAACGTGTGGCCGAGCAGTGGAAACTGGGCCGCGAAGAGCTCGATGCCTTCGCCTACGCCTCCCACCAGAAGGCGCTGGCCGCCCAGGAGGCAGGCAAGTTCGATCCCGAGATCCTGCCCATCGGCGATATCAGCGCCGATGAGGGACCACGTGCGGACACTACCCCGGAGAAGCTCGCGAAGCTGCGGGCGATCCACGGACCCGGGGGAGTCATCACCGCCGGCAACTCCTCCTCGCTCAACGACGGTGCCGCCGTCACGATCCTCGTCAGCGAACGCTATGCCCAGAAGCACGGTCTGAGCCCCAGGGCACGCGTAGTCAGCGGTGCCAGTGCTGGTGTCTCCCCGGAGATCATGGGCATCGGACCCGTCCCGGCCACCCGCAAGGTCCTTGACCGTGTGGGCTGGAACGTCGACCAGCTCGAGGCCGTCGAACTCAACGAGGCCTTCGCCTCCCAGTCCCTGGCCTGCATGGGCGATCTGGGGCTTGATCCGGAGACGGTCAACGGCTTCGGCGGAGCGATCGCGCTGGGCCACCCCCTGGGCTGCTCGGGCGCACGCATCACCCTGACCCTGCTCAACCGTCTCGAACAGGCCGATGCCAAGCGCGGACTGGCGACGATGTGCGTCGGTGTCGGCCAGGGCTCGGCACTCCTGTTGGAGCGAGTATGAGCGCCGGCGGCGGGGGCGCAGCGACCGACCCGGCCAGCGGTGCCGGCGGCGGGAATTCCCCGCTTGTCGTCGAACGCCTCCCGGATCGCGTCATCATCCGACTCAGCCGGCCAGAGGTGCGCAACGCCATCGACCAGGACATGGTCGATGCCCTCCATGAGGTGTGCGCCGAGCTTGAGGTCGAGCCGAAGGTCGCCATCCTCACCGGCTCGAACGGCGTCTTCGCCGCAGGGGCCGATATCGGGCAGCTGAGAAATCGCGGCCGCCAAGAGGCACTGGCCGGCATCAACTCGAAGGTCTTCACTCGGATTCAGGAACTGCCGATGCCCGTCATCGCTCTCGTCGAGGGCTTCGCTCTGGGCGGCGGTGCGGAACTCGCCTTCGCCTGTGACTTCCGGATCGGGACACCCACGACGAAGATCGGCAACCCCGAGACCGGACTCGGCATCCTCGCCGCGGCCGGCGCTGCGTGGCGTCTGCGCGAACTTGTGGGCGAGCCTCGGGCCAAGGAGATTCTGCTGGCCGGGCGCACGCTGCAGGCCGATGAAGCCAAATCGATCGGACTGCTCAACGACGTCGTCGACCCCGAAGACCTCGAACTCGCGGGTCAGGCTCTTGCCGATCGGATCGCGAGCTTCGCACCGCTGGCAGTGCGGCTCTCGAAGTCGGCGTTCCATGCTCCACGCGAAGCGCACCCGCTCATCGACAATCTGGCCCAGGCCGTGCTGTTCGAAACCGAAGAGAAGTACACCCGCATGGATGCATTCCTGGCCAAACGGGAAGCGAAGAAGCGGAAGAAGGCCGAAGCCGTGGCGACCCAGGCCATGGACGAACAGGCAGGACCGCGCACCGATCAGGCAGGACCGCGCACCGATCAGGAAGGCACCACCGAATGAGCGAGCAGACGCCGCAGCAGACTGAGGCTGCACACGAACCTGACGCCGTGCACACCCCGGAGGTGAAAAACTCCGCCCAGGTTCCAGAGACCGTCGGCGTCTACGGCGGCGGCCGAATGGGTGCAGGCATCGCCCACGCATTCGCCACCGCTGGGTCTCGCGTCATCATCATCGAGAACACCGATGAGACCGTGGCCGCAGCAAAGGAACGCGTCGACGCCTCGATCGAGAAATCGAAGTCCAAGGGCCTCGAGGTCAAGGGCAGCGTCGAGGTCGTACGAGATCCCACACTGCTCGATCAGGCACTGCTCGTCGTCGAAGCGGTCCCGGAGATCGTCGAACTCAAGCAGGAGATCCTGGCCGCCATCGCGAAGCACGCGCCCGCCGCGAGCATCGCCACGAACACGAGCGCTTTGTCCATCGACGAGCTCGCCGCCGGCCTGCCACGGCCCCAGGCGCTCATCGGACTGCACTTCTTCAATCCCGTCCCCGTGTCCGACCTCGTCGAGGTCGTCGTCGGCACCCACACCCGGCCGGAACTCGTCGACGTCGCAAAGTCATGGGTCGAGGGGCTGGGGAAGACGGCGATCACGGTCAAGGATTCGCCCGGATTCGCCTCCAGCCGCCTCGGCGTGGCTCTGGCTCTCGAAGCGGTGCGGATGGTCGAGGAAGGAGTCGCGAGTGCCGAGGACATCGACAACGCGATGACCCTGGGCTACCGCCACCCGGCGGGGCCGCTGAAGACCACGGACATCGTCGGTCTCGACATCCGCCTCGGCATCGCCGAGCATCTCGAAGCGGAGCTGGGACCCAGGTTTGCACCGCCACAGCTGCTCAAGGACAAGGTCGCAGCAGGTGAGCTGGGCCGAAAGTCCGGCCAGGGATTCTATACTTGGTGACCAGCTAGGCACCAAGCCTGCCTGCCGTTTTCATCTGCACCATTGTCATCTGCGAAGGAGCACACGTGACCGAGATCCGACTGTCCAACCGGGGAAACATCGCCGAGATCGTCCTCGACGGAGCCGAATCCCGCAACGCCTTGGATGCTGACAACCTCCGCGACCTCGCGGCGGCAGTGTCCAAGGTCGCCGAAGCGATCCCGAGCGTTCGCGCGCTCCTGATCAGGGGAGAGGGCAAGGTCTTCAGCTCAGGTCGCGACATCTCGGCCGTCGACGTCGAAACAGATGACGCGCACGCGTTCCTCGCCGAGATCTTCACCCCCGTCTTCCAGGCGATCCGTGCGCTGCCGATCCCCGTGATCTCGCAGGTCCAGGGTGCGGCGCTGGGGCTGGGCTTCGGGGTCGCGGCGGCTGCGGACATCATCATCGCAGCCGACAACGCTAAGTTCGGTTCGCCCTTCGCCGCGATCGGCGCGATGCTCGACTCGGGCGCCCACCATGTGTTCCTCGACCGCGTGGGGTATCACCGGACGATGGACCTCATCATCACCGGTGATTTCATGACCGGCGCCGAGGCTGCAGCCGCGGGCGTCGTGTCCCGCGCGGTTCCAGCCGAGGAACTGAGTGAGTTCGTCGAAGCGAAGCTGGCGAAGATCGTGAGTGGTCCGGCTGAGGCCTTCGCGATGGAAAAGGGCTTCGTGCAGAAGATCGCCGATGAGCGCCCGACTCTGGCGCAGGTGTTTGCCGAAGAGGCCAACCTCCAAGAGACCGCTCGTCAGACCCCGGACTATGCAGAAGGATTCAAGGCCTTCCAGGAGCGTCGGGCACCGAATTTCGGGTGACCCAAGGCCGGCGTTGAGCGGCTGAGCTGTGCCATAAGCTCAGCTGTTCGAGGCGTCTTCGCCTGTGTCAGTCCGGTCCGTCGGCTCAGCCTGTTTCCCCGGCTCTGACTGCTCAGCCTGCTGTGACTGCTCAGGTTGCGCTGACTTGGACGTCGAGTCCTTCTGCTCCGTCGAGCCCTTCTGCTCCGACTTCCAGCGGCGGAAGGTGAGGATCGTGAGCACGATGACCAGTGCCCACGAAATGGCGACGGCAGTGCCGGTGAAGACACCGGGGTTCCCGATGAATGCGCCGACGGCGACAAGGGACAGCTGGCCCGGCAGCGCTGAGACGATGGTGGCGATGAGGAACGTGCGGCTCCTGATGCCCAGCGCTCCGCTGCCGTAGTTCACCGGCCAGTAGGGGAAGCCGGGCATTAGGCGAAGCATGCACACCGCGTAGAAACCGCCGTTTGTCAGACGTGATTCGACGGCCTCGGCGTGATTGCCCAGCAGCCTCATCACGGTTTCTCGTCCCAGGCCGCGGGAGATCCAATAGCCTCCGAAACAGCCGGCCAGGACACCGATCATCGACAGGATTGTGCCGAATACGAGGCCGAACGCCAGGCCGCCTGCCACGGCCATGATGGTGACGGGGATCGGTGTGGCCGCGACGACCGCGTAGAGCAGAATGAAGATGCCGAAGCCCCAGAAACCGGCGTCGGCGATCTGCTTCTGGATTCCGTCGAGTGAGGGCAGGTGCACATTGAACACCAGCCACAGTCCCGCGAGCACGGCCAGGGCCAATGCCACATTGCGCAGAATCGATCCCCAGGGCACTCGAGATCCGCCGTGAGAGCTCTGGTGTGGTGCGGAGTTCTCGTCATTCGGCATGGAACGATCCTACGTGCCCGGACCAGCGGGCAATGAATCGGAGGGCCGCCTCGGGGAGGGTGCGGGTGGTTCTCAGCCGGTGAAGATTGCCACGGCCTTGATCACGGTCAGCGCCAGGCCCCAGAGGAGACCGCCGACCACGACGACCGTCAGGGTCGAACCGACCGCCTTGTATGTACTGCCGACGGGTGACTGCGGTGAGCCCTCGAGCGGGACGTGTGCAGTGGGTGTGGATTCGCTCATGGTCTTCCTCCCAGCCTTTCAGTTGTCGCCTTCGAGGGCGGCGGCCTGTTTGGCCTTGACGTCCTCTTCGCGTTCGAAGAATTTCTCCTTGACCGGACGGACGAGGATGTTGGCGATGAAGCCGATGGCCAGCGCGCCGACCATGATGTACATGCCCGGCGTGTAGAGCTCGGGCCCTGTCTTGCCGGCCTTCTCTCCGGCCTCGACGACGGAGTTGACGATGAGGGGGCCGGCCACGCCTGCCGCAGACCATGCGGTGAGGAGGGCGCCGTGGATCGCGCCGACCTGATAGACCCCGAACAGGTCCTTGAGGTAGGCGGGAATTGTTGAAAAGCCACCGCCGTAGAACGAGATGATGACCAGCGTCGCAAGGATGAACAGGACGATGGAGCTGCCACCGAAGAGCGCGACGATCAGGTAGAGCAGCAGCCCGAGGCCGAGGTACATCATGTAGTTGTTCTTCCGGCCCAGGTAGTCCGAGGTCGTCGACCAGATGAAGCGACCGCCCATGTTGCCGATCGAGAGGAGACCGACGAATCCTGCTGCGGCCGCGGCGGTGATGCCGAAGTAGGCCTGGATCATCGGCGCGGCATTCTCGAGGATGCCGATGCCGGCGGTGACGTTGAGGAAGAGGACCACCCACAGGAACCAGAACTGCGGGGTGCGGATCGCATTGCGAACGGAGACGTTGCCCTTGGTCTGCATGGGCTTGGTCGTCGCCTTGGCAGGATCGAAGCCCTTCGGCGACCACTCGGGGTGAGGGACTCGGATGACGAAGGCACCGGCGGCGATGACCACGGCGTAGACGATGCCGAGGGTGATGAAGGTCGGGGTCAGGCCTGCGACCAGGTTCTCCGGTTCCGTGCCGCCGCCGTACATGCTCATCAGCTGATTCGACATGGGGCTGGCGATGAGTGCGCCGCCGCCGAAGCCCATGATGGCCAGGCCGGTGGCCAGACCTGGGCGGTCGGGGAACCACTTCATCAGCGTCGAGACCGGCGAGATGTAGCCGATGCCCAGACCGATGCCGCCGATCACGCCGTAGCCGAGGTAGACGAGCCACAGCTGACCGGTCAGAATCCCCATCGACGCGATGAAGAATCCGACGACCCAGCAGGTGCCTGCGGCGACCATCGATGCGCGGGGGCCGTTCTTCTCCACCCACGGGCCGAAGACGGCCGAGGAGATGCCGAGCATGAGGATCGCGATGGAGAAGATCCAGCCGATGGAGACCTCACCGGCGTCGAAGTGCGACATGAAGGGGATCTTGAACACGCTGAACGCGTAGACCTGGCCGATGCACAGATGGATCGCCAGAGCGGCAGGCGGGATCAGCCATCGGTTGAAGTTCTTCGGCGCGACGATCGCTGACCGCGTGAGGACGGAAGCCATGCAGGAATCCTTAGATTGGTGTGCTCTGCGTGCGACCATCATTGGTCGCACGTGCTGTGAGGACGAACGTGTCTCGATAACACGCTTCTGTTCCCCTACACATTAGAGCGCACGCAGGGATTTGGCGAGGAACACTCCGAAATTCCCCAAGAATGAGACTCGGGCCGGTGCGCCCGAGTCTATTCAGCCGAAATCGGTGATCGTGCGGATCAGAGGTTGACCTTGACGTCGCCCTGCTTGCGAAGCTTCTTCGCGTACTTCTGAGTCGCCTCGGTCGACTTCTGGCTCTTCACCTGCTCCTCGAGCTGCGGACGCATCTCCTCAAGCGGTGGGACTTCCTGAGCCTGCTGGCCGCCCTGCTGGGCCATCTGCTCCTGCTGGCTCTTCGCCTGCTCATAGGCCTGGCCGATCTCTTCGCCGCTGGCCTTGAACTCGCCGTACTCATCCTTGATGAGGCCTTCGATGGACAGCTGGGTCTTCAGCTCGGAATGGACCTTCTTCTCGT
This sequence comes from Brevibacterium sp. FME37, assembly GCF_014897485.1. Taxonomy (NCBI): domain Bacteria; kingdom Bacillati; phylum Actinomycetota; class Actinomycetes; order Micrococcales; family Brevibacteriaceae; genus Brevibacterium; species Brevibacterium sp. FME37. The sequence continues at coordinate 118,407 of NZ_JABUYE010000003.1, read as the reverse complement.
CCATGCCCTGCTTCTTCATGGCGGCGAGGAAGTCCTTCTTGCTCATCTGGCTGGACTTGGCGGATTCTTCGAGCCCTTTGTCGACGTCCTTGTCCGAGACCTTGATGCCGCGCTTGTCGGCTTCCTGGCTGAGCAGCTCGGTGCTCACCAGGTTCTCAGCCGTCTGCGTCTTGAGCTGCTTCTCATCGACCTGCTGACCCGACTGCTGCGACTGCATCTGCATCTGCTGGTACTGGGTCTCATAGAGGGGGACGAAGTCCTTTTTGGTGATCTTCTCACCATTGACCTCGGCGACGACGTCAGGGATGCCCTTGGTGTCCGGCTTGCCTTCTTGTCCCTGGTCTTGTCCTTGTCCGGACGCGTCGCTTCCGGCCTCCTGCTTCGCCGAGGCGGATGTCTCTTGGGCTTTCGGCTCTTCCTCGGGGGAGCCGCAGGCTGCCAGTGATCCCACTGCTGTCGCGACGACGAGGCCCAATAACCATTTGCTCTTCTGCACACTCACTCCTGCTTTCGGCATCAGCCCGTCAGGCTAACAGGTTGACGTTGCCGCCGGCTGAGTGGACCTTGACCGTCGCTTGGCAAGACAGGACACTTGGATAACCCAAGCGGCAAAGGAGCCCGATCATGACTGCACGGTTCAGGGGAGTCTTTCTGACATGTCAGGACAGCGCGAAGACCGCGGCGTTCTATCGAGACCTGGCTGGTGTGCCGCTGGAGGAAGAGGGCAATGACGAGTACACGTACTTCGTACTTGAGGTCGAGGGAGTTCAGGTCGCCCTCCACGACGCACATGGCTTCGCGGACTACAGTTTTCCGCCGAACAGCGAGTCGAACCTCACTCACCTGTACTTCCGGATTGAGGATCAGGAGGCGTTCCTCGCCGATGTCGAGAGCGTGGGGGCGCCGCTGATCGATGTCGATGAGGTCGTCGTCACCGTTCAGGACCCCGATGGGCGGAAGGTGATGTTCGGTACGGCCTGAGGTGCCTCAGGTGAGCGGACTGTAGGCCGAGTAGACGACCCCACTGGGAAATGACTTCGACTCGAGCAGATGCAGCCTCGGTGCGGGAGCGCCCTCGGGAAAGAAGCCACGCCCGCGGCCCTGCCACACGGGATAGGTGAACATCCGGAACTCATCGACCACCTCGGCGGTGATGAGCGCATGCGCCAGGGTGATGCTGCCGGTGAGGATGACATCGCGGCCCGGTGCATCGCGCAGAGCTGTAACGGCTCGAACGGGATCGCTGCTGATCAGTGTTGTGTTCTGCCAGCCCGGATCACTCAGTGTCGTCGACACCACTCGTTTGTCGACCTGGTTGAGATGTTCGGCGACTCCGGTGGTGTCATCCGTCTGCAGCGGCCAATAGCCGCGGAAGTCCTCGAAGGTCTGTCGCCCGAGCAGCAGCACATCCTCGTGGGCTGATTGGCGCATGAGCTCGGCGGACAGTTCCTCATCCTGAGCCTGTGGGTCGAACCAGTCGTCGAGCATCTCAACTCGGCCGTCGAGGGTCATGTTCTGGGTGATGATGATGCGCACAGCGGTCTCCTCATCGAGTGGTCGCGTCACCGACCACGGTACGCATGCCGACGCCCGAGGTCCATGGCTCGAGGCCAGAGACCTCGGGCGTCGGGAACGATCAGGCGTGGGACTCGGCGTTCTCCGGGGTCTCGACGACATGCGATTCCGGCTTGCTGCGCTTGATCAGCAGCACGACGAGGGCTCCGGCCAATGCGGCCGCGGCACCGATGATGAAGCAGGTGCGGAAGGCCGCCTCGGCGGGGATCTGGGCTCCACCCACCGACACGGTCTGGCTCGTGAGCACGATCGCCATCACCGCGCCGGCCAGGGTTGTGCCCATCGACCGCATGAGGGCGTTGACGCCGACCCCGGCACCAGCCTCGGCGGCGGGGGAGTTCTCGAGGATGAGCGTCGGCATCGCTGCGTACCCGATGCCGACCCCCGCCGAGGCGATGCAGGTGGCGATCATGAGCTGCCAGGGTGCCCCGTCGAGGAAGACGGCGAATACATAGCCGCCGGCAATCACCGTGGCTCCGAGCGCAAGCGTCGGACGCCCGCCGATGGTTGAGAGGAGGCGACTCGAGATCGGGGTGAAGGCCAGCATCATCAGACCGGCCGGAGCCATCCACAGTCCGGCTTGGAGGATCGACTGGCCGAGTCCGTAGCCGGTGGCCTCGGGCATCTGGAGGAGCTGGGGGACGACGATCGACTGCGCCATCATGCCGAAGCCGATGAGGATTCCCGCGATGTTCGTCAGGAGGATCGGGCGTCGGACGGTGGTGCGCAGATCGACGAGCGGGTGGGGGTGTCGCACTTCGAAGAAGCCCCAGGCGATGAGGACGATGACTCCGCCGATGATCGCCAGCAGAGTTGAGGGGGCACTCCATCCCCAGTCATTGCCCTTCGAGATTCCAGCGAGAACGCCGACGATGCCGACCGCGAGCCCCACAGCGCCGAGGACGTCGAACCGTCCGGGATCCACCGGCGAGGTGTGCGGGAGAACGACGAGTGAGAGCACGACCATCGCCGCGGCGAGCACGGCGGAGAGCCAGAACAGCATATGCCAGTCGAAGTCCTGAGCGATCCAGGCCGCAATCGGCAGGCCGAGAGCACCGCCGACTCCGAGCGTGGCGCTGATGCCCGCGACCGCCGAGTTGCGCATGGCAGGCGGAGTGATCTCGCGGACGAAGCTGATCGCCACCGGGATGTATCCCATGGCGAAGCCCTGCAGGACGCGTCCGATGAGAACCGGGCCGATGGTCGAGAACATGGCGCAGATGACGGAGCCCACGAGCAGAATGATGGCCGAGGCGACGAGGACTGGCTTGCGGCCGTAGATGTCGGCGAGGCGACCGGCCACAGGCATGGCTACGCCTCCACCGAGCAGGGTGGCGGTGACGACCCAGGCCGCGTTGCTCGCCGAGGTGTTGAGCAGGTGCGGCAGCTCCGGCTGGATCGGGATCACCAGGGACTGCATGAGCGCGGCGCACAGGCTGGAGAAGCCGAGGACCATGACGATGAGCAGCGGTTTGGCGGCTGGGGCCGCTAGAGCTGCGGAGGCTGTGGTCGGATCGCCAGGGCTGTTGTGCTGATGGTTCAAACGAGTCTTCTTCCTGTCCCGTGCCGCGAGCTCCACCCGAGGGGGATTATGTATGATACATATCGATCTTGTGTATAAACTATATAGCTATGAGGCCTCGACCAAAAACCGACTGGACAACCACTCGGAGTTCACGCGAGGAAGCAACCCTTCCCCTCGATTCAGACCTTCCTGATGATCGTAAGGTTGCCGCCCTCATCTCCCGACTCGATCGCGCTCAGCGGGAGCAATCGCGCACAATGGAGCTGGGCACGGCGGACCTGCGGATTCTGTGGATGTTCGCCGATGGGAAGTCTCGCACGCTCAAGGAGATCGCGGCTGAACTGTCTCTCGAGCAGTCAACCGTGAATCGGCAGATCAATGCGGCGATGGCCGAAGGGCTCCTGCAGCGTTCGCGGCGTTCAGGGGATTCCGCCCATGAGATCTCGCGAACGGAGAAGGGGGCGCGGATCTTCGAAGACGACGTCGCGACAGCCCTCACCGCGTTCGCCTCCGGTCTGGACGCCCTCGGTGATCGGGTCGATGACTTCCTTGAAGATTTCACCCGGTTCGTCGCCGCCTATGGCTCTGCGGTCAGGCCCGATGACTCTGCAGTCGGATCCGATACACAGTAGGGACTGTCATTCAGCTCGGCTCGAAGCTCAGTAGAGTCGGACGCACCGCTCATTTGGCTCGAAGGAGAACCGCTCTCATGTCCGCATCACCATCCGGCTCCACCCCAGATTTCCGCACCGAGGCTCAGGGTCTGCAGGACGACCTCGTGACCTTGCGTCGCACCCTGCACGCCCATCCCGAGCTCGGCTACCAGCTGCCGTTCACTCAGAAGACGGTTCTGGACGAGCTCGCTGGCTTGGGCCTTGAGATCACAACGGGGGAGTCGCTGACCTCGATCGTCGCCGTACTCAAGGGGGGACGAACCGGACCTGCGGTGCTGCTGCGCGGGGACATGGACGCACTGCCGGTGGCCGAGGACACCGGTCTCGAATACGCGTCGACCAACGGCAACATGCATGCGTGCGGCCATGACATGCACACCGCCGGACTCGTCGGTGCCGCCCGACTGCTCGCCGCTCACCGGGACGAGCTGCCCGGCTCCATCGTGTTCATGTTCCAACCCGCCGAGGAGGTTGAGGGCGGGGCCGAGCCGATGATCGACGAAGGCCTCCTCGAAGCGGCCGGTGTGCCGGTCGTCGCCGCGTACGGCATCCACGTCGAAGCCGACGAGCGTGGGAGGTTCACCACCAAAGGCGGGCCGCTCATGGCAGGCTTCGCCGATCTCAACCTGAAGATCCACGGCGCCGGCGGCCACAGCTCCCAGCCGCAGGCCACGCGCGACCCAGTACCGGCAGTTGCCGAAATCGCGCTCGCCTTGAACACAATGGTCTCCCGGTCCTTCGACATCTTCGATCCCGTCGTGGTCTCCGTGACGCAGCTCGAGGGCGCACAGGCCAGCAACGTCATCCCGGACTCCGCGAAGCTCACCGCTTCTATTCGCTACCTCTCTGCCGAATCCATCGCACTGGTCAAGGAACGGGTGCACGAGATCGCGGAGAGCATCGCCCGCGCGCACCGATGCACCGCCGAGGTGGACCTGCGTCTCGGTTTCCCCGTGACCATGAATAACCCTGCCGAGTCCCAGCTGGTCATCGACCGCCTCGGCGAGGTCTTCGGTTCCGAACGCGTCGAGGAGATGGCAGTACCGCGGATGGGATCCGAGGACTTCTCCTATGTGCTCCAGAAAGTGCCCGGCACCTTCGTGTTCCTCGGAGCCACACCAGAGGGTGTGGACCCGAACGCGGAAACCAACCACTCGCCCAGGGTGGTCTTCGATGATGGACTCCTCGGCGACCAGGCCGCAGCGCTCGCCCACCTGGCGTTCGCGCGCTTGATGGACGAAGTGGGCTGAGGGGCGGGCTGGTTCAATGCTGTGCTGGTCGCGGATTGTTGGCAGCGGCTGGCTGGTCGCGGGGTGCTGGTCGCGGGGCGCTGGTCGCGGCGCGCTGGTTGCTCGCCGAGACACGGGCGTTGAGCCGAGACGCGGCCGCTGGCTGCTGACTGCTCACCGAAACTCGGCCGCTACGTCGAAGCACGAGTGTGCAACTGAGGGTCTCGACGCAGCGGCCGAGTTTCGGCGAGAGCTGCTGTTGGTGCAAGGCGCTGCTTCAGGCGCTGCTTCAGGCGCTGAGCAGGCCCTGAGTTGGCGTTGACTCAGGCCCTGATCATGCCGTGGGGATCGAGGACGAACTTCTTGGCGACGCCGGAGTCGAAATCGGCGTAGCCCTGCGGGGCGTCGTCGAGGGCAATGGGTGTGGCATTGACGTTCTTCGCGATCGTCACCTTGTCGTTGAGGATCGCGTGCATCAGGCCGCGGTTGTACTTCATGACCGGGCACTGTCCGGTGACGAAGACGTGGGACTTCGCGAAGCCGAGGCCGAAGCGCATCGACAGTGAACCCTGCTGCGCTGCTTCGTCGGCCGCCCCCGGATCGCCGGTGACGTAGAGGCCCGGAATGCCCAGGCTGCCGCCGGCACGGGTGATGTCCATGAGCGAGTTGAGCACGGTCGCCGGGGCTTCCGTGGCCGCATCCTTGCCATGGCCGCGCGCCTCGAAGCCCACCGCGTCGATGCCGCAGTCGACCTCGGGAGTGCCGAGGATCTGCTCGATCTGGTCCTTCGGGTCACCCTTGGACACATCGACGGTCTCGCATCCGAAGGCCCGTGCCTGTGCCAGACGGTCCCCGTTGAGGTCACCGACGATGACGACCGAGGCACCGAGGAGCTGCGCCGAGGTGGCCGCCGCGATTCCGACCGGGCCTGCACCGGCGACGTAGACCGTCGAACCGATCGTGACGCCGGCCCCGACTGCACCGTGGAATCCGGTGGGGAAGATGTCGGAGAGCATGGCCAAGTCGAGGATCTTCTCCATCGCCTGGTCCTTGTCCGGGAACTTCAGAACGTTCCAATCGGCGTAGGGCACGAGGACGTACTCGGCCTGGCCGCCGACCCAGCCGCCCATGTCGACGTAGCCGTAGGCAGAACCTGGGCGGTCGGGGTTGACGTTGAGGCAGATGCCGGTCTGGCGTTCGATGCAGTTCCGGCACCGACCGCAGGAGATGTTGAACGGCACAGAGACGAGATCGCCGACCTTGACGAACTCGACATCGCGACCGACTTCGACCACTTCGCCGGTGATCTCGTGGCCGAGGACGAGCCCTTCGGGTGCGGTGGTGCGGCCGCGGACCATGTGCTGGTCGGAGCCGCAGATGTTCGTGGCTACGGTCTTGAGGATGACGCCGTGATCGACCTTGCGGCCGACATTGGCGGGATGGACGCCGGGCCCGTCCTTGAGGACGAACTCAGGATATTCGGTGTCGATGACCTCGACCTTGCCGGGGCCTGCGTAGCTGATTGCCTTGTTGCTCATCGTTGAGTCTCCATCTGTGTCGCACCGCTGTCGATGTCCAAGAAGCGTCGTCGTCCCATGGTCGGTGGGCGAAAAGGCGGTCAGGAAGCGCCGACGGTTCCTGAAATATCAGTCTGTTATCAGACGTACGAGCAGTCTCGCGGTCATGGGAGACTTCTGTCAATAGGTCCGTTCCCGTACCTCGAGACCACCCACGTCAGGCCGTCGCGGCCGTCCCGCAGCCCGAGACTACCCACGTCAGGCCGTCGCGGGCGTCTCATCGAGGCGGGTTGAGAGGATGTGCCGCGAGGTCGTTCGCAGGTGCGCCAGTGATTCTTTGATGAATGGCGAGTCCCGGCTGCCCGCTCGGACGGCGGCGATGATCTTCCGACTCAGCCTCCCGGAGCCGCTGAGTCGAACCCGTGTCACATTCGCCTCACCCAGTGAACTGGCCAGACGCGGAATGAGGCTGACTCCGACTCCCGCACCGACGAGTGCGGCAGACGTCTCCCACTCGATGGTTTCGTGGGCGACGGTCGGGGTGACGCCGGCCGCAGTGAACGCCGCAACGAACAGCGCGTGATACGGCGAGCCGGGTCCGGCACTGATCCATTCCTCCCCGGCGAGCTCCGCGAGTGAGACCGACTCACGCTCAGCCACCTCGTGGTCGGAAGGGACCATGACGTCGAGCGGATCGTCGAGAAGATCGATCTTGTCGAAACGCGGGTCTTCCTCGACCTGAACCTCACCCTGCATCGCGACCACCACCGCGAGGTCGATGCGTTCAGCCACGAGGAGCTCGAAGCAGCGTGCCGGGCTGGCCTCGATCACGTGGACTCCGACATCAGGGTGAGCCCCACGCAGCTTCGCAGCCAATGGGGCCAGGAGATTCGACGAGGCGGTTGAGAACCCGCCGATGCCGAAATGTGAGGGGGTGTGGTCGCCGGCTGTCAGGGACGAGGCTCGAATCTCCTCCCACTCGGCGATGAGTCGGTCGGAGCGGCGGACAAGATGCCGACCCGTCGCGGTCAGGCGCAACCCTCGCCCGTCCTTGACGAGCAGCGTCATTCCCAGTGAATGCTGGAGCTCGCGCAGCTGTCCGGAGACGGCCGAAGGCGAGTAGCCGGTGAGCTCGGCCGTGGCGGCGACGGTACCGCAGGCGGCGAATGTGCGAAGCATGATGAGACGCGGATCGATCATGACACCATTGTGCCCCGAACCATGCGGAAAAACCGCACATAATTCATCAGAATCTCCCGCTTTTCCTGCAGTGTTGAGATCGCTAGTGTCGTTTGTGACAGCACGGATCGAGGCACTGTGCTCCGAGCAGGGAGCCGAAGCCGACGCGCTGTGCAGCACAGCAGCAGACATCAAGGGAGATGGAATTGACCGCAGTGAATCTGGCGCCGACGAAGAAGGGATTCCCTGCCGGCTTCAGCGCAGAGAGACTCGATGAGCTCCGCCGACTGCTCGACACGCGACGCACCGGATTCTCTCTCGAGGCTCCTTTCTACACCGACGACCATCTCTTCAATCTCGATATGCAGGCCATCTTCGGGCAGAACTGGGTCTTCGCCTGCAGCGTCGCCGAGATCCCAGAGCCCGGGGACTACGTCACCCTCGACTATGGTCCGTACTCGCTCCTTGTCCTGCGCACCGACGACGGGGGCGTCAACGTCCTCCACAACGTGTGCCGCCACCGCGGGGCCCGCGTCCTCACCGAGGCGGCCGGCACCACGGGCAACCTGGTCTGCGGATACCACTCGTGGACCTATTCACCCGACGGGCACCTCATCCACGCCTCGGCGCCGGGTGAGATGGAATTCGACAAGGCCTGCTATTCGCTAAAACGAGCCCACGGGAAGATCGCTGCTGGCCTCGTCTTCCTGTGCCTGGCCGATGAACCCCCAGCTGATTTCGATGACACCGCAGCGATCTTCGCCCCCTATGTCGCCCCGCACGAACTCGCGAAGACGAAGGTGGCCTATCAGCAGAACATCATCGAGGAAGCCAACTGGAAACTCGTGATGGAGAACAACCGCGAGTGCTACCACTGTGATGGGCACCCGGAACTGGCCTGCGCCCTGTTCCCGACATGGGGGCTGAGTGATGACACGATCCCACCGCACCTCGAGGACGTCTGGGACCGCAACCAGCAGGCACAGGCCTCGCTGGAATACCGGTGCCGCCGCTACGGACTGCCCTACGAGGTCGTCGAAGAACTCGACACCCGCATCGCCGGTATCCGGATCTCGCGCGAATCTCTGGACGGGCAGGGGGAGTCATTCTCAGCCGACGGGCGACGGTTGGTGAAGAAGCTCCTCGGCGATCTTCCCGATTTTCGTTTGGGTCGCTGCTCCATGCACCTGCAGCCCAACAGCTGGTTCCACCTCCTCGGCGATCATGTCGTGACGTTCACGGTGCTTCCGATCAATGCTCACCAGACTCAGGTGCGGACCACGTGGCTCGTCGCCGACGATGCGGTTGAAGGCGTCGACTACGACCTCGAGACGCTGACGCACACGTGGAAGCAGACGAACCTGCAGGACAAGGACTTCGTCGAACTCTGCCAACGTGGTGCGAGTAGCCCGTTCTACGAGCAGGGTCCCTATATGAAGAGCGAATATCAGGTCGAGGCCTTCATCAATTGGTACGTGCAGCGGATGCGGGAGCACGTGGGATGAAGCGCATCGACGACCCGATGATTCCGTTGGCGCAGCGGGTCCGGGGCCTCGAGATGCCGTGGAACCGGGTCCTCTCGTCCACCACAGGGCCCGCCGGTGCCGCCACGGCATTGGGCCCGTGGCACCCCCAGGAATTCTCCGCCGAGTGTGTGGAGACCATCCCCGAGGCGGGCGACATGATGGTCTTCGTGTTCCGCCGGATGGACGGTGCCCCACTGGCATTTCGGTCCGGTCAGTACATCAACATCGACTTCCCCGTGCATGGTTCGGACGCCGAGCCGGTGTCTCGCAGCTACTCGATCTCGAGTGCGCCGACGGAACCGTGGACCTTCTCCATCACGATCAAACGCGACCCGAAGGGGCTCGTCTCGACCTGGGCGCATGAGTCTCTGCGGGTCGGCGCCGTCCTGGAGATGCTGGGTCCGGTGGGCGCCTTCCACCTCGCCGACTATGATCGGCGAGCCCGGTATCTGCTGCTTGCGGCCGGAGCAGGGATCACCCCGCTCATGTCGATGGTGCGCACGATCCATTCCCTTCCAGGTCAGGCCGACGTCGTCCTGCTCTATCACGGCTCCGCACCGGATCGCTTCGCGTTTGCCGAAGAGCTGGACTTCCTGGCCCGCGCCGATTTCCGGATTGAGGTCATCTACACCCTGGGGGACCGGGCACAGGGGGACCGGGCGCTGGCAGACGAGTCGGCCGGCGCCGGAAGCGTCTGGGTCGGGAAGACCGGCCGCCTCTCGACCGCGCTCCTCGAAGAGGTCGTCCCTGATGCCAATGGGCGGCAGGTGTTCGCCTGTGGTCCCGAGGGCTATCTCAACACGGCGACGCAGTGTCTGCGCGAGGTCGGCGTGGACGACACCTCGGTGTTCATGGAGTTCTTTTCCGGAGACCGTGCGACCAGACGCGAATACGCCGAGGAGGTCGCCCTGGCTGGGGAGATCGCCGAAGAGATCGCGTCATCGACCGAGGAGTACTACGAACAGCAGCCGGCTGCGCTGGAGATGTACGAACCGGAGTACACCGCCGACGGGCCCGTCGAAACCACCGGGGATCCGGTGGAGGCTGTCGACGCCCTGGCCGAGGTTCCCTTCGAGCCCGAGGTTGAGGTGGTCGTGGCGGACGCCGAAGCGGTTGCGACGGTCGAGACCGACCCGGGCACAGCCTCGGCGGGGGACGTTATGAGCGCAGATGTCGAGTCAGATGACGAAACCACGGTCGTCGACCCGGCGACCTTCGCTACTGTCGGCGAAGGGGAGCACACGATGGCGTTCGTGCGCAGCGAGCTCAACGTTCGCGTTGCCTCGGACGAATTCGTCCTCGACGCTGCCAGGGCCGCGGGTGTGAAGATCGGGGCGAACTGCCAGGAAGGCATGTGCGGTTCGTGCAAGGTCGTCAAGCTCGACGGTGACGTCGACATGAACCACCAGGGCGGCATCCGTGCACGAGAGATCGAGGCCGGGAAGTTCCTGCCCTGCTGTTCGACCGCGTTGAGCGACCTGATCATCGACGCCTGATCCGAGGGGGCACCTGCTCTGAGGGTGACCTGATCCGAGGGGAGGGCTCGCCGCCCGCTCCGACCGCACCATTCGCCAGCACAACTGTCGCGCCAACCCAGATTTTCGCTGCACCACAAAGGAGTACACAGTGCCGATTTCCTCACCCCGAGTCGTCATCATCGGAGCCGGCATCGTCGGAGCCAACCTCGCGGACGAACTCGCCCAGCTGGGCTGGACCAACACCCTCGTCCTCGAACAGGGCCCGCTGAACATCCCCGGCGGCTCGACTTCGCATGCACCGGGTCTCGTCTTCTCCTCCAACGGCTCGAAGTCGATGACCGAGTTCGCCCAGTACACGATCGAGAAGCTGACCTCCCTGACCGGTCCCGATGGTCGCGGATCATTCCTACCCGTCGGCGGTCTGGAGATCGCCACCCAGGAAGATCGGCTCCAAGACCTGCACCGCCGTGCCGGATGGAACCGATCCTGGGGCGTCGACGCCGAGGTGGTCGATGCGAAGGAATGCCTTCGTCTGTTCCCGTTGCTCAACCCGGACAAGGTCCTCGGCGGTCTGTTGACCCCCGGCGACGGGTTGGCGCTCGCCGCCCGCGGAACCCAGCTGGTCATGGATCGAGCCCGGGCCGCCGGTGTCGAATTCCACGACCGCACCACTGTCACCGGCATCGAACAATCCGGGGGCAAGGTCACCGCAGTGCTCGCAGGAGAGGACCGGTTCCCGGCCGATGTCGTCGTCTCCTGTGCCGGATTCTGGGGCCCGAACATCGGCGAGATGGTCGGAACCACGATCCCGCTGCTGCCGCTGGGCCACCAGTTCGCCTGGACCACCGAAGTACCCAGCCTGGCAGGTAAGAACGAACAGCCCGCAGGAGCCTCGGCGCCCATCCTGCGCTACCAGGACAAGGACCTCTACTACCGTGAATGGGGAGACCGGATCGGCATCGGCTCCTACGCCCACCGGCCGATGCCCGTCGACCTCGGCACCTTGCGGACCTACTCACCCGATGAGATCACCGACGAGGTCATGCCCTCGAGCCTGGACTTCACCCCGGAGGACTTCGCCCGCGAATGGGAGGCCACGCAGGAGCTGCTGCCCGAACTGCGCCAGACCGAAGTCCAGCGCGGCTTCAACGGCATCTTCTCTTTCACCCCCGACGGCGGATCACTTGTGGGACAGTCCCGAGAGGTCGACGGATTCTTCGTCGCCGAGGCGGTCTGGGTCACCCACGGTGCCGGCATCGCGAAGGCCGTCGCCGAACTCATCTCGCTCGGGCGTTCGAACACGGACCTGTCCGGCATCGATCTCAACCGCTTCGAGGACGCACTGACAACGCCCGAATATGTCAGCGAAACCTCGCAGCAGAACTTCGTCGAGATCTACGACGTCATCCACCCCCTGCAGCCACGCGTCTCACCCCGGGATCTGCGGCTGAGCCCATTCAACGAGCAGCAGAAGGCACTCGGCGCATTCTTCCTCGAGACGAATGGGTGGGAACGTCCTCACTGGTACGAAGCCAATTCGTCTTTGCTCGAGGAGCTGCCCGAGGAGTGGAAGGCGCCTGAGCGTGAGGGCTGGGCGGACATGTTCCATTCGCCGATCGCGGCCGTCGAAGCGTGGAAGACGCGGACGAATGTCGCCATGTATGACATGACTGCGCTGAAGCGTTTCGAGGTCAAAGGGCCGGGTGCCGGCGAACTGCTGCACGGACTGACCACCTCGTCGATGCTGCGCAAACCCGGGGCAGTCAGCTACACCCTTCTGCTCGATGATGAGGGCGGCATCACCAGCGACATCACTGTCGCGATCCTCGACGAGCAGACCTATCAGGTGGGGGCGAACTCGAACATCGACTTCGCCTACATCACCCGCGCGGCCAGGGAACAGTCGGCGGCGGATCCGGCGAAGTGGGCCACCGTTCGTGAAACGACGCAGGGAACGTGCTGCATCGGCCTGTGGGGTCCGCTGGCGCGGGAAGTCATCGGCCGGGTCAGCAACGACGACCTCAGCAACGATGGACTCAAATACTTCCGTACCAAGCAGATCACCATCGGCGGCATCCCCGTCACAGCGATGCGCCTGTCCTACGTCGGCGAGCTCGGTTGGGAGCTCTACACCTCGGCGGATCTGGGGCATCGACTCTGGGATGTGCTGTGGGAGGCAGGTCGCGAGTTCGGGCTCATCGCCGGCGGTCGCGAGGCCTTCAATTCGATGCGTCTGGAGAAGGGCTTCCGCTCCTTCGGCTCGGATATGACCAGCGAGCACGAGCCCGTGCAGGCGGGGCTCGGCTTCGCGGTCAAGGCTTCGAAGACCGATGACTTCCGGGGCAAAGCTGCGCTGGCGGACCGGGCCGCAGCTGCGACTCAGAAGCTGACGTGCCTGACGCTCGACCGTCGGGAAGACGTCGTGCTCGGCAGCGAACCCGTGTATGTGAAAGGGGGCGCTGGAGCCGGGGTTGGTGCTGAGGGCGAGGCGAACGGAGCGGGCAAGGCTGACGGCTATGTCACCTCGGCGTCCTATGGGTACTCGATCGGGCAGACCATCGCCTACGCCTGGCTGCCGAACACCATGAGCGTCGGAGACGGCGTCGAGATCGAGTACCTGGGTCGTCGGCTTCCGGCGACGGTCACCGCGGAGCCGATCTTCGACCCGGAGATGACACGGCTCAAGGGGTGAGGGGCTTACGGCCGAGCTGCTGAAGGGTGAAGCGCATAGAGATTCGGACCTCATCGACTGAGCGGTCGGGGTGGGTTGCGCGCTGCCGCTACTCCGCTGTCATCGAAACTCCGCCGTCGCGTCGAGACCATTAGGCACGCATACGTGCCTTGGCGCTCCTGCGGTGTCGCGACTGGGCGGTTGCACCTCCATCCGCTGTTGAGACAATCGAGTGATGAAGCCGGATACCTCTGACCCGACACTGCCCGAACGTGACCGACAGGAATTGATCAGATGGACGGTGGCATGCGCCGAGAGGCTGTTGCCAGTGTTCTCTGCTGCTCGCCCGGACGATCCGCGACCGGGGGAAGCACTCGACGGCGCAGTGCAGTTCGCAGATGGACAACTGGCGGTCGGGAAAATGCGAAAACTCGCATTCGGCTGCCATGCGGCCGCGCGGGAGGCGTCTGAGGATGCGAGTACTGCCGTTGCACGAGCCTGCGGTCAAGCTGTGGCAGTTGCACATATGGCCGGTCATAGCCGCGAATTGGCGCGCTATACGAAGAAGGCGCTCGCCGGAACCGAGCTGGCACGTGAACTCGAGTGGCAGAGAGCCCACGTGCCTGAGCGGTTTCGAGAATATGTGTATTCCAACCTTGAGTGATGACGGCCGATGACAGGTTGATGACTGCTGGTGACCGATGAGACACACGGGATCGACAACTGGTGCCACTCCTTGTTCCATATGGTGGATTCGTGTTGACCAATAACTGGGACTGACGAAAGTATGACAGCAGGAGTTACTGTCGACTGCCCCACCTCGGTGGCGGACCCGAAGGAGTGTCCATGTCCAAGCCTGCGATCATCGGCTGGTCCCACGGAAAGTTTGGGCGCTCCGAATTACCGCTTCCCGAGATGATGGGCGACGTCGCACGGGGTGCCATTGCCGATGCGGGACTCGAGCCATCCGACATCGACGTCATCCACGTCGGGGTCTACAACAACGGTCTGTCCAAGCAGGGATTCGAAGCCGCACTTCCCGGCGTCGTCTTCCCCGAACTCGCACTGACTCCAGCCCATCGGCATGAGAATGCTTGTGCCACAGGCTCCACCGCGGTCTTCGCCGCTCATGACTCCATCGCCGCAGGCAGGCACAAGACCGCCCTGGTCATCGGAGCCGAACGCATGACACAGGCCTCGGGCCATGAGGTCAACGAGGTCCTGCTCAGTGCCAGTTACCGGGAAGAGGAAGAGCACTTCAAATCCTTCGCCGGCGTTTTCGGAGAGATCGCCCGCCGGTACTTCGACCGCTACGGTGACCACTCGGAAACCCTGGCCAAGATCGCCACGAAGAATCACGCCAACGGCTCCCACAATCCGTTGGCCCACATGCAGAAGGACCTCGGCTACGAGTTCTGCAACATGGTCTCGGAGAAGAACCCCTACGTCGCAGAACCCCTGCGCCGCACTGACTGCTCGTTGGTCTCCGACGGGGCCGTTGCTCTGGTCATGGCCGCCGAGGATGTTGCGGTCTCGGCTCCACAGGCCGTGACCTGGCGTGGCATGGGCAACGCCAACGACGTCATGCCCCTGTCCCAGCGCGATCCTCTGGCGATGGCCGGCGCCCGCCACGCCATGTACCAGGCCCTCGACGTAGCCGGAATCGGGATCTTTGATCTCGACCTGCTTGAGACCCACGACTGCTTCACCATCGCCGAACTCCTCGAATACGAGGCCTTCGGTCTCTCCGAACCAGGTCAGGGCCACCGGCTCCTCGAAGACGGGACCACTGCCGTCGGCGGCAGACTCCCGGTCAACCCCTCCGGCGGGCTCAAAGCCAAGGGCCACCCCATCGGTGCCACCGGAGTCTCCATGCATGCGCTCGCAGCAGCCCAGCTCACGGGCCGCTCACCAGGCATCCAGATCAAAGATCCGCAACTGGCCGGAATCTTCAACATGGGCGGAGCCGCCGTATCCAACTTCGCCTCAATCCTCGAGCGCACACGCTGATGCGCGCCATCTCCCAGACCTCACCGGCCAAGGACTTCACACCGACACCTCGCCGCGGCGTCAACGTCTCCCGCTTCCTCACCCAGACAGCACGGCGGATCCCGGACCACACCGCCGTCATCGACGACGATCACTCGGTGCGCTGGACCTGGAGCGAACTCGATGCCCGAGCCGAGGCACTCGCCCGCACCCTCCAAGCCAGTGGTGTGGGCAGGCGCGACAGTGTCCTCCTCGTTTCGGCCAATCACGCCGAGGTGGTCCAGTCCTTCTGGGGCATCATCCGTGCCGGTGCGGTCATCGCCCCACCGAACGCCGCACTGTCGACCGAAGAGCTGCTGAGCATCAGCGCCGATGTCATCCCGGCCGCGATCGTCGTCGACCGCGCCCATGCCGACTTCGTCGAAGCACTGAAACGGACAGGCTTCACTGGCGCCGTTCTGTGGATAGGTGAGCTGCCAGATGGATCACCCTCCTCGAGCGGACCACTTAGCGGCGATGGCGCAGGCTATAAAGGGTCCTCTCGACGCGAAGTGGTCCGCTCGACGGAAGCGGCAGATGGCGACGAGGATGGCGTTGGGGACTTCGCGGTCGAAGAGGACGACCCCTGCTGGTACTTCTTCACCTCCGGATCCACGGGCAAGCCGAAGGCGGCCACGTTCACGCACCGCCACCTCGGCGCCGTGCTTATGAATCATCGTTGCGATCTCTTTCCCAACGAGACCGAAGACGGAGCTTCGTTGGTGCTTGCACCGCTCTCGCACGGGGCGGGGATTCACATGCTCGCGCAGGTCTTCGGCGGTACGCCCTCGGTCATCCACCCTGGTGGCAAGGCTGATCCGAGCACCCTGTGGGAGTCGATCGACGGCTATGAAATCACCAACGCCTTCACCGTCCCGACCATCCTCAACCGCATCGTCGCCGGCTACCCGGTTGATCGCGGGCCCGCCGACCACAGTCTCAATCGAGTCATCTACGCAGGTGCCCCGATGCTCGCAGCCGACCAGTCTCGTGCCCTCGACAAGCTCGGGCCCTGCCTCGTGCAGTACTTCGGCCTCGCCGAGGTGACGGGTGCGATCACTGTCCTGCGACCGGAAGAGCACGGAACGATCCCCGTCGACTCCGCTGGCATCGGCACCTGTGGCAGAGCCCGCACCGGTGTCGACATCGTCATCCTCGCCGAGACGGGCACCGAGCTGCCATCCGGTGAACAGGGCGAGGTCTGCGTGGGCGGGCCCACCGTCTGCGCCGGCTACCTGGGGCGCGCCGACGCCAATGCCGAGGCCTTCGCCCACGGTGTCTTCCACACCGGCGACGTCGGCTACCTCGACGAGTCGGGCTTCCTGTTCCTCACCGGCCGAAAGTCCGATATGTACATCTCAGGTGGGTCGAACGTGTACCCGCGTGAGATCGAGGAGCTTCTTCTCACCGACGCCGAGGTGGCCCAGGCGGTTGTCGTGGGCGTGCCCGATGCGCAGTGGGGAGAGATCGGAATCGCGATCATCGAACCAGCGTCGAGTGGCGCGGCGAATGCCAGCGACGGCCCAAGCACTGACCTAGGTGCGAGCGCCGGAACTGACCCGAGCGAGCGACTGCGTGCGCTGTGCAAGTCCACGTTGGCGGCGTATAAGGTGCCCAAGGAGATCCATTTTGTCGCGGCGATGCCCGTCACCGCCTACGGGAAGCTGGCTCGTAAGGAACTCAAAGCCGAATACTCACAAGGGCGGGGGAGCGCACGATGAACGATCTCAAGGACAAGGTCGTCATGGCCATCGGCTGCGGCACCCCGGACGGGCAGGTCAACAATGGGTTCGCTGCAGCGAAGGCGTTCCTCGCTGCAGGCGCGAAAGTGTGCATCGTCGACCGCGACCGGGCGGCCCTCAACCACGCACGGGCGGCACTCGGGGAGGCCAGCGCCTCGGGTGACGGGGCCAGTTCACCGGACCACCTCGGCGAGGCCGAGTCCCCTGGTGACACGGACTCCCATGTGACCACGGTCGTCGCCGACGTCGGCGACGAGGACTCCTTGTCCGCGGCCTTCGACCACTGTGCAAGCAGCCTCGGCGAACCCACGGTGTTGCATTACAACGTCGGCATCGTCGTCAACGGCGGACTCGATACCTTGGACACGGCTGCCTTCGCCAAGGCCCTCGGCATCAACCTCATCGGAGCCTTCGCCGCGATGAAGCAGGCACTGCCCTATATGCGCAGGGCCGGAGGCGGATCGATCATCACGGTCTCCTCGGTGGGCGGAATGCGCTACATGGGCTACGACTACCCCGCCTATGCCGCATCGAAGGCGGGACTCATCGAACTCACGAAGGTCGTCGGCGCCCAATACGCAGCTGAGGGCATCCGCGCGAATTCGATCGCTCCGGGACTTATCGAGACGCCGCTGATCCACAACTCGATCAGCGGCCATTACGATTCGGTCGAGGACATGCTCGCCGCTCGGCACGCACTGTCCCCAACGGGGCGGATGGGCCAGCCGGAGGACATTGCGAAGCTTGCTGTGTTCCTCGCTTCGGAGGATTCGAGCTATATCAACTCCACACTCATCCCCGTCGACGGCGGACTCGTCCACTTCGCCGGAACCCCGAAGAGCTGACCCCGAATACCTGATCAGATCCCGGGCCTGAACAGACCTAGACAACCAGCCGTGACGAAGCAGTCGCGACGATGAAGACAGACAGGAACAACTCAATGATGGAGGCAAGGGTGCCGACAACACCGACGAAGAGGACCATGCTCGCCTGGTTCGCTGTGCTGGTGACGCTCGTGCTGCTGGTCAGCGGGTGCGGAACGAACTTCGGCACGACCGACGACGGGAAGCAGAAGTACCGGTGGAAGATGACGGTCACGACCGGTTCCACGAGCACCTGGTACATCGCGGCCGAGAAGTTCGCGAAGGACCTCGAAGAGGAGACGAACGGCCGCATCACCCTGAAGGTCTTCGGCAACGAACGTCTCTCCGCCGGTGAGGCCACAGCTGGCGTCGAACAGCTCATGGACGGGGCGAAGGACTTCTCCTACAACTCGCCGATCATCTACTCGGCCGTCGACCCCCGCTTCGGCACCGTCACCGCACCTTTCATCTTCGACACCGTCGAAGACGGACAGAAAGCGCTGGAGGGCAAGGGCGGAGACGTCTACTCCGACTACCTGTCCGAACACGGCGTTCACCTCCTGGGTTTCGGCGAATCGGGAATGCGTCAGCTCACCAACACACACCACCCGATCCACACCCCGGATGACCTGCACGGACTCAAATTCCGCATCCCAGGCTTCGGTCTCTACACCGACCTCTACCGCGCACTGGGCTCCAACCCGACGACCATGCCCTTCGGCGAGGTGTTCACCGCGCTGCAGCAGGGTGCCATCGACGGTCAGGAGAACCCCATCGACGTGATCTACTCCTCGAATCTGCAGGAGGTCCAGCCCTACCTGACCCTGTGGAACTACTCCTACGACCCGCTGATCTTAGGCGTCAACGAGAAGCTCTTCGACTCCCTCGACGGCGAGGACCAGGAGCTTGTGAGCCGCCTGGCCGATGACACCAACAAGTTCCAGATCAAGAAGAACCGTGATGGCGAACAGAAGCTGATCAAGGAACTCAAGGACGGCGGCATGGAAGTCAACGAACTCACCGACTCCGAGAAGGACGAGTTCCGCACCACCCTGGAGCCGCTGTACGCGCAATACCGCAAGATCTGGGGCAAGGACATGTCCGAAGCGTTCATTCCGGAAGGACTCTGAGATGAAAATCGTCAAATGGTTCGAAGACTGGGTCGTCATCGCCTCGTTCATGGTGATCGTGCTCGTCACCTTCGTCAACGTAGTCTCCCGCTACACCTTCCAAGCATCCCTGGCCTTCAGTGAGGAGATCACGATCAACCTCCTCGTCGTGCTCACGATGATGGGAGCGGTCGTGGGCATCCGCCTCGGCGCGCACCTGGGTTTCACCTACCTGGTGGAGAACGCGAAGCCGAAGATCCGCAGATCCCTCATCATCATCGGCGCGGCACTGATGATCGTCTTCCTCGCCGTCCTCCTCATCTGGGGCTCCGAGATGATGATCCACCAGGCCATCCGCGGCCGCGCGACCCCATCGCTGGGCATTCCACAGTGGCTGTTCACACTGTCCATCCCGATGGCCGGGCTGCTAGGCATCGTCCGCACCTTGCAGGCCGCCCGTGCATCGCTGCATGAGGACACCTCTGCCGAGGCGGTTGCTGAGCGTCTGGCTCAGGAAGCCGCACCTGTCATCGACGATGCAGAGCTGAGCAGGTCGGTACACAAGGCTGACGCCAATCACACCACTGACTCTCAGGGAGGCCGCAAATGATCACGCTGCTGCTGTTCGGAAGCTTCTTCCTGTTCCTTGCCCTGGGTATCCCGGTGGCGTTCGCCCTCGGCCTGTCCGCCGTCACCGTGCTCATCACCACCGACGGACTCCAGGTACTGGACGTGGTGCCCTCGGTGATGTTCCCGTCGATGAGTTCGGGCACGCTGCTGGCGATCCCGTTCTTCGTCCTCGCCGGCATAGTCATGCAGTACACCGGCATCTCCCAGCGCCTCGTCGACCTCGCGTTCTTGGTCTTCGGCCGCTTCAGCCACGGGCTGGCCGCGGTGACGATCATCTCCGCGTTCTTCTTCTCTGCGATCTCCGGATCCGGACCGGCCACGGTGGCCGCGATCGGTGCGATTCTCATCCCCGCACTGATCCGCAACGGATACCAGAAGAAGCACGCGGTCTCCCTCGTCGCGGCCTCCGGCTCGATGGGCATCGTCGTCCCACCCTCGATCGCGTTCATCATCTTCGCCGTCGTCGCCTCCGAGTTCGGGTCGATCTCGATCACGCGTCTGTTCATCGCCGGCATCGTGCCCGGCGTGATCATGGCTCTGGCCTTCTTCATCGCCGCGCTCTTCGTCCCCCGTGTTCGTGAGCTCGCGGGCCTGCCCGTGAAATCGGGCAAGGGGCTGCTGGCTGCAGGCCGTGAGCCCGCAACCACCACCGGCGCCGAGGCGGCCGTGTCCTCGGACTCGACCGCATCGTCGACGCCGGCGTCGGCCTTGGCGGCAGGAACCGACGGCAATGGTGCGACGAAGACTCGTCTGCTGAAAGCCGACAAGGCTGGAACGTCCGTCTCCACGAGCGGCCCGGCCACCTCGGCGGACACTGGTGTGACGACCGGGTCCGGAAACGGAACCGGGGGTGTGACCGGCCCGAGCGCTCCCGCAGAAGGCAGCTTCGCTGAATTCCTCGCGGCCCTGGTCAAGGCCAT
The DNA here is from genome assembly GCF_014897485.1 of Brevibacterium sp. FME37. Lineage (NCBI taxonomy): Bacteria > Bacillati > Actinomycetota > Actinomycetes > Micrococcales > Brevibacteriaceae > Brevibacterium > Brevibacterium sp. FME37. The sequence goes on along the minus strand of NZ_JABUYE010000003.1, from coordinate 97,741 downwards.
CCCCGGTCTGCTCATCCCGGTCATCATCCTCGGCGGCATCTACGGTGGCATCTTCACCCCTACCGAGGCGGGTGCTGTGGCTTCGGTGTTTGCCCTGTTGGTGGGTCTCTTCGTCTACCGCGAACTCAAGCTGCCGGACCTGCCGAAGGTGTTCCTGGAGTCGGGAGTCTCGACGGCTGTCATCATGTTCATCGTCGGTGTGGCCAGCCTCTTCTCCTATGTCATCACGGTCGAAGGCATTGCCGATACGGTGTCGAGCGCGGTGCTCGGGGTCACGGACAACAAGTTCGTCATCCTCGCGGTGATCACGATCATCCTGCTCATCGTCGGCGCCTTCGTCGACGCGATCAGCGCGTTCTACCTGTTCATCCCGATCCTCGTGCCCATCCTGCTCGAAGTCGGCGTGGACATGACGACGATCGGTGTGTTCATGACCGTCAACCTCGCCATCGGCCTGTTCACTCCGCCCGTGGGGCTCAACCTCTACGTCGGAGCCGGCATCGGCAAGGTCAGACTCGAGGAAGTGGTGCGCGGCATCATGCCATTCCTCATCTGCGCAATCATCGCCCTGCTCTTCATCACCTACGTCCCGGCGATCTCGAACTGGCTGCCCGACCTCCTCGGCGTCGGCTAGGACTCCGGTCCCGGCAACTGCCTGTCGTTCACTACTTGAAGGAGAACCATGGAACCCTATCTGCTGAGCAACAAATCGGCCCTGGTCACAGGGGCCGCCCAGGGTATCGGCTTGGCCATCGCGACATCCTTGGCCCAGCGTGGAGCGTCTGTCGGAATTGTTGACATCAAGGGTGCCGAGGCGGCCGCGGACAGTCTGTCTGGGCAGTTTCCCGAGCAGACGTTCACCGGTTTCGAACTCGACGTCCGCGACGCCGGGGCGGTCACCGCTGCCGTCGGATCTTTCGTCGGAGTTTCCGGCGGGATCGACATTCTCGTCAACAATGCGGGCACGGCGGCCCGGATCGGGATCGACGAGATCACAGCCGAGCAGTGGCAGCGTGACCTGGACACCAACCTCGGCGGGACCTTCAACTTCATCAAGGCCGCCGTGCACCCGCACATGATCAACGCCGGCGCAGGGTCGATCGTCAACATCTCCTCGATCTCGGGAATCAACGGCGGTGCCATGTCCGATGGTGAGGCAGGTGCCCGGTCCGGGCCAGCCTATGCGGCGAGCAAGGGCGGCATGATTGCGCTGACGAAGTGGGTGGCTAAGGAGTACGGGCGGCAGGGAATCCGCTGCAATTCGGTGGCTCCGGGCCCCGTGGAATCCGCTCTCACCGCGGGTCAGGACTACGACACTTCGAACCAGGCCCTGGATCGTATGGGCACACCCGGTGAGATCGCCGAGGCGGTCGCCTATCTCGCCAGCGATGGTGCGGCATTCACCACCGGTCAGATCCTGCGCATCGACGGTGGGGCCGTGATGTCGTGAGCACTTTCGGTTCACCTTCGCCATCAGCTTCGCTCCCGGACGACGTTTTTGATGTTCGCTCCATCGGATTCACACCGATCAAGGGGACTCGGCACCAGTCGCAGTCGGGCGCCGAGTTCGATGAGCACGGGCCTGTGGGCGACCGGCGCTACTGCCTCGTCGACGCCCGGAATCAACAGGTGCTGCGGACGGTGCAGAACCCGTCGCTGGTCGCGGTCCTCGCGACGCTTTACGGTGCTGAACTCGAGGTCAGGCTGCCCGATGGGCGGTCGGTCTGCGCCGTAGCGGAGGTATCAGGTGAGAGGTTGACCTGCGATTACTGGGGTAGGCCGGTCGCAGCGGAGCTGATCAAGGGACCACACGATGAGCTGCTCTCATCCTGGCTGGGCAAGCCCGTGCGGCTGGCGCAGGTCCCGCGGGGAGACGTCGTCTACGGGGATCCGATTGCGATCGTGGGTACGGCCTCCATCCGTGACCTCGGCGAGCGACTCCGTCATCCGGGCCTGCTTGCCGAAGCCGCGAGGTTTCGGGCGACTGTCCTTGTCGAGACCGATACTCCTTATATAGAGGAGACTTGGTCCGGACACGAGATTTCATTGGGTGTCGGGATGCGTGTGCGGATCGGTGAGGCGATTCCACGATGCGCGGTCATCGACCTCGATCCCCTCACTGGTGTGCGTGGCCCGCGGGTGCTGAAGACTTTGGCCGAATATCGTGCCGACAATGACAAGGGCGAGCCGTTCTTCGGTGTCTTCGCGCAGGTTGTGAGTGCGTCGCAGAGCTGAGCGCGCTGCTCGGCAGTTGGTGCCTGTAGAGTTTGAGACATGTCGAGTCCTGAATCAGACAAGTCAGGGGCTGTCGGTCACACTGCCAGCCCCTTGAACCACTAGTTACGACGCCCACAATCTCTGTGGGCGCGCGTCCGGCGTACCCAGGGCTGACCGTAGTGACGAGAAGAACCAATTCTTGATCTCTCACTTCGGAGTATTCGATGCCTTTTGCTCTCTACATGCTTGCCTTGGCGGTTTTCGTCATGGGCACTTCAGAATTCATGCTGGTGGGACTGCTTCCCGCCATTGCGACCGAAATTGACGTCTCGGTCGGCGCTGCGGGCCTGCTGACCTCGGCCTTCGCAGTCGGAATGGTCATCGGTGCGCCAGTCATGGCAGCGTTTGCTCGCCGTTGGCCGCCGCGGTTCACTTTGGTGATCTGTCTCCTTGTGTTCGCGGGAGGCCACGTCATAGGAGCGATGACTTCCGTCTTCTCTCTACTCCTGATCACCCGGGCACTCAGCGCTCTTGCCAATGCCGGCTTCCTGGCCGTAGCACTGAGTACGGCCACCACTCTCGTGCCTGCGAACCGGAAGGGGCGGGCACTGTCGATCCTTCTTGCCGGCACAACGATCGCGACCGTCGCCGGTGTTCCCGCCGGTTCTCTGCTCGGCACGGCGCTGGGCTGGCGAACGACATTCTGGGCGATCGCCATTCTCTGCCTTCCGGCGGTCTTCGGAGTCATTCGAGGCACCGGGAACTCTGCCGATCAGACAGAATCCAGCTCGCCTTCGCCAAGCCTGCGTGCGGAGCTTGGTCAGTTGGCCGAGCCGCGACTCATTCTGGCAATGGTGCTTGGAGCACTGATCAATGGAGGGACATTTGCGGTCTTCACGTTCCTCGCACCGGTCGTGACCGAGACCGCGGGTCTGGCCGAAGTTTGGGTGTCTATAGCGCTGGTGCTGTTCGGCATCGGATCATTTCTAGGCGTCGCGACTGCTGGGCGCCTGTCCGATCAACGACCTGGTCTTGTGTTTGCAGTCGGTGGACCGCTGCTGCTGACGGGGTGGATCGTGTTGACCGTGCTCGCATCGCATCCAGTTGCGCTTCTCGTCCTTGTCCTGGCTCAGGGTTTCCTGTCATTCGGTGTTGGCAGCACCCTGATCACTCGTGTGCTGTATGCAGCATCAAGAGCGCCCACGATGAGTGGTTCGTACGCGACAGCAGCATTGAATATCGGAGCTGCTGCGGGGCCCGTCCTCGGCGCGTTCGGGCTTGCGAGCGGGTTGGGGTTGCTGGCTCCGGTGTGGGTCGCCTCGGCGCTGACAGCGCTTGCTCTTGTCGTCATGCTTCTTTCCGGACGCACTCTCGCTTCACCTGTCACAATGGGGGAATGAGCGAGCAGTCATACCCTGGTGAGGTTGAACTCAGAATTCGTTCCTGCCGGGGGCCAGCAGACTATCCGCCGCTCGTAGCAATCTGGCGAAGCGCGGTGAACGCCACCCACGATTTCCTTTCCGAGGGGGACCGAAGAGAGATCGAATCCAAGTTGGAGACCGACTACTTCCCCTCCGTTTCACTCTCCATCGCAGAGCTAGACGGTCGTCCAGCGGGATTCTCCGGAGTCTTCGACGGACAGTTGGAAATGCTGTTTATCGACGCGCGACAACGCGGCAGTGGCATTGGTGCAAAACTTCTGAACCACGCGATCAAGGAACACGGCATCAAGAGTGTCGACGTCAACGAACAGAATGTCCAAGCTGTGGAGTTCTATACTCATCGCGGATTCCACGTGGCAGGCCGTAGCGAAACCGACGATGCGGGACGCCCCTACCCGCTGCTGCATTTGCAGCTGGCCTAAATCGTGAGGCCCCGAGCGGAACTGTCACTCGCTCTTTTTCGAGACGGGCCGATCGCGTGAAACGTAGATAAGTCTCGCCGATCGACAGTCGAAAGGTTCAGCAACAAACCCTACATCTGTCGGACGAAGAGCTCGAAGGTCACCGCCACCGGATTCGCCCCGGCAGCGAGAACTCCGGAATGCACGTCTCCGGCGACATCGACGACTTCAGCCGTGAGTCTCACCTGGGGGTCTTCGCCCAGAGCGTCGTCGACCGTACCCGTCAGATGTGTGAACTCCACCGCCGGCCACGGTGCTGTACTCGCGGTGAACACGGCTCCGGTGGTGCTGCCGAGACTGGCCCGCACCTCGGCGGCGTCGAAGCCGGCGTTACGGCAGATGGACACAATCGCGTCGTCGATGAGTTCCCCTGGGCGCACGCGGGAGATGACGGCGTTGCCTGGAGCCGATTCCGGGGTGGGGGAGCGCACCGCCTTCGGCGCGAACGCGAAGAACCCCGTCTCCGGATCCGCCTCACTGAGCTGTTGCGCATCGGTGAGGGCGAAGACACGGATCCGCAAACCCCTAGGCCCGATGAGCGTGCCGGGCAGCAGATGACCGCCCTTGGCTTGGCCCTCCTCGGTGGTCCATGAGGCGTGGATATGGGTGAACGGAGCGCCGTCCTTCGTCCCCACCGTCGCCGAGGCATGTTGCAGCGCAGCGGGTCCCTCATAGTCGAATTCAGAAGTGAAGGACATGGGGTGCTCGGCATCGGGGCCATAGGCCGGATAGACGAAATTGATCCGACCGAACTCTCCGCCGACGAACTCCACCATCAGCCCCGAGACACTGAGTGATTCGAGGAAGCCGGTCACGGATTCGAAGAGGTCATCGCCCTCCGCGAGCTCAACGAGATGCTCACTGTGGCGGGTCGGCACCGAGATGATCCGAGGGCTCTGCCGGGGTCCGGCATGGATGACGATGTCACCAGGCTCGCCGAGGTGAAAGTCAGGTTTCGTCACGACTGGTCCTCCGTGCTGGCTACGGCATCGGCGATCTGCTGAGCTTCATGCTGGAGCAGGCCGGCAAGCTCGTACACGCGTGTCCCGGTCATCCGTTCCTGGATGCTGGCGACCGAGAGTGACGCTCGCGGTCTTCTGCCCTTGATCCGCACCGGCACGCCGATCGCCCATGAGCCCTGGGCGAACAGGCCCGGGTTGTGGACGAAGCCGTCATGGCGACCACGACGGATCATCTCCTTGAGCCCGGACACAGAGATTTCGGGGTAACGGTCCGCGAATATTCGCGTGTTGGCGTCGAAGGTGGCGTCCACCTCGGCGTCGGTGAATTGGGTCATGATGGCAAGACTTCCAGCGCCGATACCCAGCGGGTGACGATCACCCACAGCTAGGGCGTTGTTGAAGATCGGGCCGAAGCCATCTTCGCGGCGGGCACAGATCGAGTAGCTGCCGGTGCGCAGCGTGAGGAAGGCGGTGTCCTGGGTGAGCTCCGCGAGCCTGAGCAGACTCGACTCGGATTCCTCCAGAGCGGGGTCGGCGGTCTTCTGCGCCAGCTGTCCCATGATCTGGGACTGCACGCCGAGGCGGTAGCCGCCGTCTTCGCAGCGCTCGACGTATCCCATGGCGATGAGGGCGTTGAGCATGCGATGCACGCTGGCTTTCGGTCGGCCGCTGATGGCCACGATCTCACTCAGGGGTGCGCCATCGGGGTTCTCGCTGCTGATGATTCCGACGAGTCCCAGTAGGGACAGGGCACGCTGAATGCTCTGGGCGCCGGTGCCCGGACCCAGATCGTCCACGACGTGTGCGACGTTGAAAGAGGCGGACCGGCGCATGATCCGCCCGCGCATCTTCATCCGGTCGAGATCGTGTGTCTGCGCTTCATTGCCCATGCTCCGATTATCGGTTGTCGCCGGTCAGGGGCAGGAGGCGGATCCATGATGTGGACCGGAGAAGGGTCAGTCGGTTCCCGTGCGGCGAACTACCTCGGGGCTAGCTGCCTGCGCAGGGCTTGGATCATCAGGTCCAGACCGTCTGATTCTCGCTGCGGATCGGCGGCCAGGATCTGGATGAAGCGGGCGTCGAGGCCGGGGTCGTCGAGTTCCACGGCAGTGCACCCCGCCTCGGCGAGGTTGGGCGGGATGGTCCGCTCGGCCATCATTGCGATCATCTTCGTTCCCGTGACGGCTCTCATCGTGAGCACTGGGCAGGTGGCTTCGATCGTCGGTGAGAACACCTGTCCCTAACGGCCTGCTCGATCCTCATCCGAGCGGTGTTGCCGGCGGACAGTGTGGCGATCGGGTAGTCGGCCAGGTCGCGGATGTGCAGACTGGACCGGCGGGCGAGCGGGTGCTTCTTGTCGAGGACTGCGAAGTTCCGGGCCTGAATCTGATCGATCTGCCTGACGCCGGGTATCGCGTCAGTGTGCTGGTCGGACACGGAGAAGTTCACACACAGATCCGCCTCCCTGTTCTTCAGCACCTGCAGAGCTCCGAGCGAGCCGCGGTCGATGACCGAGACCTGCACCTGATCGGTGGTGGTCATGACCTGATTGATGGCATCGGCGACAACGGTCTGACCCAGACCTGTGCTGGTGACGATGGTGATGGTCTCCACCGCTTGGGAATAGGTGCCGAACGAATCGGTGAGCAGCTCCGATTCGGCCACCATCCGCCGTGCGAAGTCGGCGACCGCCAGACCCGGACCGGTGGGAACCACGCCGGTCACCGAGCGTTCGAAGAGCGTCGTCCCGTAATGGTCTTCGAGTGATTTGATCTGACGGCTGGCGGTCGAATGAGAGACGAACAGTGCTTGCGCAGCGAGGTGGATCGAACCGTATTCGACCAGCGCCAGGAGAGTATTGAGGCTGCGCATATCGGTCATTCCGTCATTTTAAGCACGGTTGTGCATAACATGCACGCTTGCCGTGCGGAATTCGCACCAGCTCCCGGACCGATCCGTCTTTTCATCCGAACCAGACTCAGCCAGTCTGCAATCATGACCTCAGAACACAGCACCGACCGCGCCGAGGCGGTACCGAACCAACCAGGATCATCCAACGCATGCACCGTGGATCGTGCGACCGTCACCCGACTGGCCGGAGACGTCGTTCGCAGCGAGGCCTTCTTCGAACTGTTGGCCGCTCGAGTCGCCCGCCGCACCGAAAGCCAGGCGACCGGCAACGGCGCAGCCGCACAGGCCTACCTCGCCGAGGAGATCGTCCCGGAGCTCGCGGAACTGGGCTTCGACACGACGATCCATGACAATCCCGAATCCGATGAACACCCGCTGCTCATCGCCTCACGCCTCGAAGATCCCACCCTGCCCACCGTCCTCCTCTACGGACACGGCGACGTGCAGTTCGCCCACGATTCGCAATGGGCGCAAGGCCTCGACCCATGGGTGCTCACCCGCGACGGCGACCGACTCTACGGGCGAGGCAGCGCCGACAACAAAGGTCAGCACACCGTGAATTCCCTGGCGCTCACAACCGTTCTCGAATCACTTGACACCAGCGCCGGTGGGGACATTGGGCCTGGCGCTGGTGCGTTGGGCTATAACGTGAAGATCCTCATGGAGACCGCCGAGGAAGCCGGGTCTCTGGGTCTCAAGGCCTTCGCCGCCGCTCACCGGGCCGAGCTCGACGCCGACCTCTTCCTCGCCTCCGATGGTCCCCGGATCGCCGCCGAATACCCGACCCTCTTCCTCGGCTCGCGTGGGGCCCTGAACTTCAGGCTCATCGTCCATGACCGTGACGGCGACCATCACTCCGGCAACTGGGGCGGGAAGCTGCGCAACTCCGCCACCGTCCTCGCCGCCGCGATCAACTCCCTCGTCGATGGCAGCGGAGTCATCCGGATCCCCGCACTGCGCCCCGAAGATCCACCAGTCTCGGTGCTCGAGGCGGTTGCGAAACTGCCCGAAGTGGTCGAAGACGGATCACCCGAAGTCGACTCGGACTGGGGGGAGCCCGGACTCACCTCGGCGGAGAAGGTCTTCGCGTTCAACGTCATCGAAGTACTCGCACTCAAAGCGGGGAATCCGGACCAGGTGGTCAACGCGATCCCCGGCGCAGCAGAGGCCCATCTGCAGCTGCGCTTCGTCGTCGGCACCGACATCGACGACTTCGAGACGACGGTGCGCACGCACCTGGAGAGCCAGGGAATCCACGGTGTCGAGGTCATCGCCGAGCACTGCATGCCGGCCACCCGACTCGACCCGAATGCCCGTGTCGTCGCGGCGGCCGCGGAGTCGATCAGGGCAACGACCGGGCTTGAGGCCGCGATCGAACCGAACCTGGGCGGAACCATCCCCAACGATGTCTTCGCCGAGGTGCTCGGCCTGCCCACCGTGTGGGTGCCCCATTCCTACCCCGGCTGCAATCAGCACGCCCCCGACGAACACGCCCTGACCTCGATCCTTGAGCAGGGTGCCGAAATCATGGCCGGCATGTTCTGGGATATGCGAGCCAGGCCCGATGACTGGTTCACCTCGAAAGAGACGAGGTCCGGTGCGTCGCAAGAGATGACGCGGGGCGAAGCAACGGTGACCACAGAGAGCACGGGGGCCGCGCAATGAGCGAGCACGCGGTATCCGGGACAGCCGCCTCGGCCACCCGGCCTGTGCGACCGTGGAAAGTGATTGCCGCAGCCTCGATCGGGAATGCACTGGAATGGTATGACATCTCGATCTACGCCTACTTCTCGGTCTACATCTCCGTCGCCTTCTTCCCCGCCGAGAGACACTCTGTCTCGATCATGTTGGCACTGGGCACCTTCGCCCTGTCCTTCTTCATCCGTCCCGTCGGGGCAATCGTGCTCGGCAGCTTTGCCGACCGCAAGGGCCGCAAACCGGCGCTGACGCTGACGATCTGGCTCATGTTCCTGGGCACGCTGATGATCGTCATCATGCCTCCGGCTCACGTCATCGGCCTGGCTGCCCCGCTGCTCATCCTGCTGGCCCGCCTGATCCAGGGGTTCGCAGCAGGAGGGGAGTTCGGATCAGCGACTTCGCTCATGGTCGAGCACCTGCCCAACCGGAAGGGGTTTGCCGCCAGCTGGCAGTTCACCTCGCAGGCCATGTCGACCGTGCTGGCCTCCATCATCGGCGTGAGCCTGACGACTGGACTGAGCCAGGAACAGCTCGAGACCTGGGGCTTCCGACTGCCCTTCATCGTGGGCCTGCTGGTCGGACCTGTCGGCCTCTACATCCGCCGTCATGTCCCCGAATCCCCGGAATTCACGGCTGCAGCGGCCGAGGTGCCGGAGAAGTCGGCGGCGATCGGCGGGATTCTGCGCCATCACAAGCTGGCCGTGGTCTTGGCCATCGGGGCCATCGCCGTCTCGACCTGCCTCAACTACTTCATCACCTACGTTCCCACCTACGCCATGGACAACCTGGGTATGACCTCCTCGGCAGGATTCTGGGCGACCCTGGTCTCCGGGATCGTCCTGCTCCTCTTCACTCCGGTGGCCGGGCACTTCTGCGACAAGGTCGGACGGCTGACGTTCATGATTCCGGCCGCCCTGGCTGTGATGGTGCTGACCTGGGTGCTCTTCACCTGGGTGGTCGCGGCCAATGCGCTGAGCGTGCTCATCGTGGTCGTCGCCATCTTCTCGCTGTTCAAGGCCGCCTACTACGGACCACTGGCAAGCGTCATGGGCGACATCTTCCCGACCGAGGTCCGCGGCACGGGGCTCTCTCTGGGCTACAACGTCGGGGTCGCGATCTTCGGTGGGCTGACACCACTGGTCGCCGCATGGCTGATCGGCGTCACCGGTGATGCCAAGGCTCCCGCCTACTGGGTGCTGCTGGCCGGTGCGCTCAGCGTGGCCGCGATCCTCGTGGTGTGGAAGAAGCTCGGCGTGCGCTGATTCCACGCCGGCGGGGAGGTGCGGTTCGTCGAAAAACGGGATTGCACGTCGAGACACTGATGCGCACATGCGTGTCTTGACGTGCATCCCGTGTTTCGGTGCTGGAACCAGGCGGCTGATCGAACTGATTGCCGCGGGGTCACCTGGAGGGTGACTACATCGACGAGGTCCGGGGTCAGTGGGACACGATCTTCCCCGGACTCGACACCTCGATGGTGACGCTCATGGGGAGAATCTCCCGTATCGCGCAGGTCGTCCAAGCCCGAAGCGATGCGGTCCGTGCCGCCCAGGGAATTGCCTGCCGCGAGTTCGACGTCATCTCCCTGCTCGCTCGACATGGCGGCACCCTGTCGCCGACAAGGGTGTCGACGGAACTGATCATCTCCGGTGCCGGCGTGACCAAAAGACTCAAGCGCCCGTCCAGTGCAGGGTTCATCACCAGGATCCCCGATCCAGCCGACGGGCGCGGTTCACTCGTGCGGCTGGCCGCCGAGGCAATGGATCTGCTGCGTCCGATCCTCGAGTCCGTGCTCGGCTTCGTCGGCAGACTCCGGGCACGCCGGAGAGAGCCTGATCAGCAGCTGACGGAGGCACCACTCCCGCCGTGGTCGCGAGTCTTCGCGCTTGCCGGACGGTACGTCGTGGCTCTCGGTATGGCCGGTTCCATCGGTGTCATGTCGGGCCTGGGGCATCACTATTGGGCCATGGTCGCCGCCGCATGGCCTGGCAATTCTGATTGCGGCCCTCCAATTTGCCGGTGAGGTCGTCGTCATCGCCGATCGTGCTCTGGAGACGACGATCGGCGCAGGCATCGCCTTCCTCGTCATCCTGCTCACCACGCGCAGGCAGCGTGCTCGCGAACGTGAGATGGTGCTGGCGCGCGAGCCGAGGCGTCAGACGAGAGTGCCTGAAACTCGCTGATGCACGGCAGTGAACAGGTGCGCACGGCAGTGATCAGACATGCGCGGGGGAGGCGGCCGCCTCGGCGAGGGCGCGCTTCTTCGCACCCCTGTGGCCGATGACGGTCACGACGGCGATCGCGACCGCGACAAGGGCGATGCCGATCCACTGATTGATCATCAGCGTCGCAGCACCGGCGATGGCTCCGATCAAGATGAGCAGGACGGCCAGCGCACGACGAATCCAGCGGACGCTGTCGCCGCCGGCCAGCCGTGAATCAGATGCCAAGCCGACGATCGTCGAAGTGACGACGACGGTGGTGACGTCGGCGATCTTCATCCGCCGGGCAGCGGCCGCCTGGGCGCCCATAAGTGCCGAGAGCACCGAGGTGAAGATCGTTCCGGCCACTCCCACTTCAGGGTTGGGCATGAGCGCGACATAGACGGCCAGACCGGCACAGCCGATGGCCACTCCGGTGAAGATGATCGTGGTGCGCTGGTGCCATTCCTCGCCGATCCGCCCGAGAGTGCGTCCGCCCAGAGCTGCGCCCAGCATGAAGAATACGAGGGCCAAGGCGGGACGCAGGACCGGAGTGTCCTCGGCTCCGGCCAAGCCCATGCCGAGGATGACGACGTTGCCCGTCATGTTCCCGGTGAAGACCTTATCGAAGCCCAAGTAGCCGATCGCATCGACCATGCCGGTCGAGAATGTCAGCACCAGCAGCATGGCCAGATCGAGTCGACGTGTCATTGCGCCCCTTTCGTCGAGCTCGCCTGCGAACTCTGGTGGTCTCGGAACCCGAATCATCTCCGGTCGCCAGACCGACTCAGCGGCCCGGGATCCCAGGATTCGGAATCTCCTGGAAGTTTGTATACAAAACCATAATCACCCGCTAGATTGTATGCAAATATCAATGCTGAATGTGATGCTCACACAGGAGTGCGCGTGAAAAAACGGATAACGGCGGTGCTTGCCAGCGTCGTCCTGCTGGCCGGATGCGTGCCGGTTCAACCGCTCGGTGAACCGCCTGAGCGGCCCGACGTGAAGTCGGTCGATGCCGACGAGGGAGCTTTCAGGGAAGGTGGCGATCTCGTCATGGCGCTGTCGTCGGAACCGGATCGCCTCGACCCGACGACGTCGTCCTCCCTCTACACCCGCTACGTGATGCAGACGATGTGTCAGAAGCTCTACGACATCGATGCCGACGGTGAGATCACACCCATGCTCGCAACCTCGCTGCCGAAAATCTCCAAAGACGGAAAGACCGTACGTATCCCGGTCAAGGACGGTGTGCGATTCGCAGATGGCACCGACTTCGACGCCGAGGCGGTCAAGACGACCATCGAACGCGGGCTCAATCTCGAAGACTCCTCCCGGTCTGCCGAACTCGGCCCGATCAACGATGTGAGCGCCGTTGACGACCACACCCTCGAAGTCACCTTCGACGAGCCCTTCGCGCCCTTCACCGCGGCCCTGGCCGATCGTGCCGGGATGATCATGTCGCCGACAGCCCTCGACGAAGCGGGCGAGGACTTCGGCGACAACCCGGTATGCGTGGGGCCGTTCAAGTTCGAGAAACGCATCGCACAGACCTCGATCAAGGTCGTCAAAGATCCCAACTACTACGATGCAGACAAGGTGCACCTCGACTCGATCACTTATCAGATCATGTCGGATGCGAACATTCGCGCCGCGAACATCCGCTCCGGCGATGTGCAAGTCGCGGACACGATCTCGCCCCAGGACATCGACGCCCTCAAGGAGGAGTCCGGCATCGGTCTCCTGCAGTCGAACTCCCTGGGATACCAGGGGCTGACCGTGAACATGGGGTTCGGCGACAATCCGGAGAACTTTGAGACACCACTGGGCCAGGACCCGAAGGTGCGCAAGGCGCTGTCGATGGCTATCGATCGCAAGGCCCTGGTCAACACTGTCTTCAACGGATGGTTCTCACCAGCTTGTTCAGGCATCTCCCCGGACAGCCCCTTCGCCACTGAAGCAAGCAACGAGTGTGTCGACTACGATCCCGAAGCCGCGAAGAAGCTTCTCGAAGATGCCGGAGTCGAGCTTCCGCTCAAGGTGAATATGAAGGTCTCGAACACTCAGGACACCCTTCGCTTCGCCCAAGCCGTCCAAGCGGCAACCAAAGAGGCAGGATTTGACATCAAGGTCCAGCCGATGGAATACACGGCACTGCTCGATGCCCAGGACCGCGGCGATTACGAGCTCCTCCAACTGGGCTGGTCCGGCCGCGTCGACCCGCATGGAAACCTCTACACCTTCCATTACCCAGGAGCCGCCAACAACGTCACTGGAGTCGACGACGATGAGCTCAGCGGACTGCTCACCCGCGCCAGCGAGGCCACCGATATGGATGAGCGCAAGAAACTCTACGGCGAAGCCTCGCAGCGCACTGCTGAGCTCAACTCGATCATCTACCTCTACCGGCAGAAGAACCTCACGGCCTACACCGATGACGTGGCAGGCATAGATGTGTACTCCGACGGCGTCGTCCATCTCTCCGAAGCTGGATTTCTGAAGAAGGAAGGTCAGCGATGACTCGATTCGTACTCACCAAGATCTTCCACGCCATCATCACATTCGTGCTCTCAGGCATCGTCATCTTCTTCGGTGTGCGCATGCTGCCCGGCGACCCTGCACTGGCCATGGCCGGCGAAGAGGCGACACCCGAACGACTCGACGCGATCCGGGCCGACCTCGGACTCGACCAGCCGCTGCTCGTCCAATTCGTGAAATTCCTCGGCTCGATCATCACCGGCGACCTCGGAGAATCCACGCGCACCGGGCTGGCCGTGACCGAGATGATCGCGACCACCCTGCCCGTGACCCTGTGGCTGTCGCTCTACGCGATCGTCGTCGCCGTCATCGTCGGCATCACCCTGGGCATGATTGCAGAACGCTTCCGCGGGAAATGGCCCGAGCTGGGCAGCAACTTCATTGCTCTCCTCGGGCTCTCGGTCCCGAACTTCTGGCTCGGACTCTTAGCGATCATGGGCTTGGCCGTCATCCTCGGCTGGTTCCCCGCCTCGGGGTACGTCGACGTCCTCTCCGACCCGATCCGCGGCATCTACTACCTCACTCTGCCGGCAGTGATCCTGGGCACCAGCCTGGCCGCGGTCATCACCCGCCAGACCAGAGCGTCGATGATCGAGAGCATGGGCACCGACTATGTGCGCATGGCACGAGCCAAGGGGCTGTCCAGGCCACGGGTGCTCTTCCGCTACGGACTGCGCAACTCACTCATCGTCCTCGTCACGATCATCGGCCTGCAACTGGGCGGTCTGATCTCCGGAGCAGTTGTCACAGAGAGGATCTTCGCGCTGCCAGGCCTAGGCAAACTCACCCTAGATGCGGTCTTCTCCCGTGACTATCCGGTGATCCAAGCGGTCGTCCTCGTCATCACCGCCTCCTACATTCTCATCAACCTGGCCGTCGACATCCTCTATTCGGTCATCAACCCACAGATCCGAGTCAGCGAGGACGCCTCATGACCACCCCAATCGTCACGAACACCGACAAGAACACACAGGGACTCGACCCCGAATTCCAGGCCTCGAACAACCGGGTCTGGTGGCTGCTGCGCTCAATCCTGTCCAACCCGATGGGGCTCATCGGCTCCGTCATGGTCGCCGTCGTCGTACTCATCGGACTCTTCGCACCACTGATCGCCCCGTACGGGTTCGCGCAGACCAACTTCCAAGCTCCATTCCAAGTGCCGGGCACGATCGGCTATGTCTTCGGCACCGACGATCTGGGACGCGACATCCTCTCCAGACTCGCCTTCGGCGTCCGCGCCTCCTTGCAGGTCGGACTCCTGGCGGTGGCTCTGGCCGTGATCGTCGGCACGCCCCTGGGGCTGCTGGCCGGATACTTCCGGGGCCTCGACTCGGTCATCTCCAGGCTGACCGACGTCACCCTGGCGTTTCCGTTCCTCATCATCGCAGTCGGACTCGCGGCCATCTCCGGGCCCAGCCTGGCCAATGCGGCTATCGCCCTGGGCATCTCGCAAGTGCCCACGATGATCCGAGTCGTCAGAGGCGAGACGATGCGCTTGAAATCGGCCGACTTCGTCAAGGCCGCAATCGCCACCGACGCATCGAAGGCACGTATTCTGGGCATGCACATTCTGCCCAACATCGCCTCGGCAATCATCGTGCAGGCCACTGTCATCATTCCGACTGCCGTGATTGGAGAATCGATCCTCTCCTTCCTCGGTTTGGGCATCCAACCGCCCTCACCCAGCTTGGGCATCATGCTCTCCGACGCGCAGCAGTACATCTTCCGTGCGCCGTCGACCGCCCTATTCCCTGGACTGGCGATCCTGGTCATCTGCTTGGCCTTCAATCTCTTCGGGGACGCCCTGCGCGACGCCCTCGACCCCAACTCGAAGAAGGGACACTGACGTGTCGTTCACCCCACCCGCAGTCTTCACAACCCGGCCCACCCTGGAAGGTCATTTCGGAATGGCCGCCTCCACCCATTGGTTGGCGACAGCAGCTTCACAGGCGGTTCTCGAACGAGGTGGAAACGCCTTCGACGCGGCCGTGGCGGGAGCCTTCCTCCTCCACGTCGTCGAACCTCACCTCAACGGCCCCGGTGGCGACATGACGGGGATCTTCGCCACCGCCGAAGACCCGGCCAACCCGAAGATCATGATGGGGCAGGGCCCCGCGCCGGCCGCTGCCACCATTGAGCACTACCGCAGTGAGGGCCTCGACATGATTCCCGGGGCAGGAGCGCTCGCCTCTGCGGTGCCCGGGGCCGTCGATTCCTGGCTCAACCTGCTCGAACACCACGGCACCTGGGAACTCGCCGACGTCCTCGAATTCGCTATCGACTACGCCGAGAACGGTCACCCCGTCCTCAGCCGGGTCGTCGGCACCATCGAACGTGTGCAGGAGCTCTTCACCGAACACTGGCCCACGTCGGCAGCTCAGTGGATGCCACAAGGTCAGATCCCGAAGACGGGCGACCTCGTCTACAACCGTCCCTATGCTGAAGTCTTGAAGAAGCTCATTGCCGCAGGTGAAGGCGTAGAAGGGCGTGCCGCCAGAGTCTCCGCGGCACGTCAGGAATGGAAGTCCGGGTTCGTCGCCGAGTCGTTCGCGAATTTCATCTCGACTCCGCACCGACATTCGACCGGCGGTGACCACGCGGGAGTCTTGACAGCTGAGGACTTCGCAGGATTCGACGCACACTTCGAAACGCCGGTGACGATCGACTTCCGCGGCTATTCGATTGCGAAGATCGGAGCCTGGGGCCAGGGCCCGGTGCTGCTGCAGACGCTGAAGATCCTCGACGGCCTCGACGACGAACGACTCGACCCCTCGACCGAGATCGGTGCACACACGATCCTCGAGGCACTCAAACTGGCGATGGCCGACCGCGATACCTACTACGGGGACGGAGATGTCGACCTCGACTGGCTGCTCAGCGAAGACTACGCGGCCAGCCGTCGCGAACTCATCACCGATCAGGCTTCACTCGAATTCCGACCGGGTGCCGACCGTGCAGGGACCGCTTCTACATTCACCCCGCCACTCGTGCTCGAAGGTGCGGACAAGGAGTCCATGGCGAAAGCCGGCATCGGCGAGCCGACTGTGCAGAAAAACGGCGTCAATAACGGCGACACCTGCCACATCGATGTTGTTGACCGCTGGGGCAACATCATCTCCGCCACTCCTTCTGGTGGGTGGCTGCAGTCCTCACCGATCGTCCCGGAACTCGGATTCTGCCTGGGTACTCGGCTGCAGATGATGTGGCTTGATGACACAGCGCCCTCGGCGCTGACCCCGGGCAAGCGTCCCCGCACCACACTGACTCCGACCCTGATCTCGAAGGACGGGCAGCCGGTCATCGCCCTCGGCTCCCCCGGAGGTGACCAGCAGGAACAGTGGCAGCTGCTGCTGATTCTGCGCATGCTCGTCGGCGGCTACGCACCTCAGCAGGCAATCGACGCACCGGCACTGCACACGACCGCTCTGGCAGGGTCATTCTGGCCGCGCACCTGGGTTCCCGGCGGTGCGGTCGTCGAGGACCGCCTCGGCGAAGACGTCATCAACGGGCTCATCGCACGCGGCCATGTCGTGACCAAGGCCGGCGACTGGGAACTGGGCAGGCTCTCCTGCGTGACACGGGACCCGGCCACCGGACGTCTCACCGCAGGGGCCAACCCGCGCGGTGCTCAGGGATACGCGGCAGGAAGATGATGAGCACAGAGACCAGCGGCGGTGTGGAACTGTCCGATTTCGTCCTCGAGGTCTCCGGCCTCGAAGTCTCCTATGAGGCGCCTGTGCTCCACGATGTGGGCTTCACCTTGGCGCCGGGGGAGCGCTTGGCTCTCGTCGGTCAGTCAGGGTCAGGCAAGTCCACGACGATCAGCGCGATCCTCGGGCTCCTGCCGGGAACGGGTCATGTCAGCTCCGGGGCCGTGAAGTACCGCGGCGAGGACCTGGTTCGAGCAGATCGGGCGCGACTCCAGACTTTGCGCGGCCGATCGATCGCCCTGGTGCCGCAGGACCCCATGGCCAGCCTCAATCCGAGCATGCGCGTGGGTGATCAGATCGCTGACGCGCTGCGGACATACGGAATGTCGAACTCCGCCGAGGTGACCCATAATGTCGTACGCCTGATGACCGAAGCCGGAATCCCGGATGCGGAGAACAGGCGACGGTCATATCCGCACGAATTCTCCGGCGGTATGCGGCAGAGGATCCTCATCGCAATCGCCCTGTCCGGCGAACCGGATCTCATCATCGCCGACGAACCGACCTCCGCTCTCGACGTGACAGTGCAGAAGCAGATCCTCGACCACCTGCAGAAACTCGTCACCGAGCGCGGGACTTCGCTGCTCTTCGTCACTCACGACCTGGGTGTTGCGGGGGAGCGAACCGACACCATCCTCGTCATGAACGACGGACGCGTTGTCGAACGTGGAACACCGCAGCAGGTCCTCGGAGACCCCCAGGATGAGTACACAAAAGCCCTGGTCAAGGCCGCACCCAGCATTGTGGTCGGCCGGGAGCCGAGTCGTGCTCTCGGGGCCGCGGGGTCAACTCCTGCAGTGGGAGTCGGCGAAGGCAGAGTCGACGGAGAGGCCATCTCGGCGAATGTGCTCGAGGTCAACGATCTGCACAAGATCTACAAGCTGCACGGGCGCGGCAAGGAAGTCCATGCCCTCAACGGGGTGAGCTTCACGGCCAAGCGCGGGCAGACGACCGCAGTGATCGGAGAATCCGGGTCAGGGAAGTCGACGATCGCGAAGATCGTGCTCGGCCTGGAGAGGGGCACCAGCGGCGAGGTCCTCGCCGGGGGACGCAACGTCGACGCGAGTTCACGCGCCGAACGCAGCATTCTGCGGCGCTTCAGCCAGCCGGTGTTCCAGGACCCGTTCTCCTCTCTCAATCCGATGTGGGGCATCGAACGGATCATCCGCGAGCCCCTCGACGTGTTCAAGGTCGGTACGCAGGTCGAGCGGAAACGCAAGGTCGCCGAGGTGCTCGATCAGGTGGCTCTGCCCGCGTCGATGCTCGAGCGTCGGCCTGCTGAGCTCTCCGGTGGGCAGCGGCAGAGGATTGCGATCGCGCGTGCCCTGATCAGCGAACCTGAGCTCCTCATCTGTGACGAAGCGGTGTCTGCCCTCGACGTTCTGGTCCAGGAGCAGATTCTCGAGCTTCTTCGTCAGCTGCAGTCGGGGCTTGGCGTGAGCTGCCTGTTCATCACGCACGATCTTGCAGTTGTTGCGAACTTGGCCGACGATGTTGTTGTGATGAAGAACGGGGAAGTCGTCGAGGCAGGCGCAACGAGAGATGTCATCGACCGTCCGACTGCGGAGTACACGCAGAAGCTCCTGGCTGCCGTGCCCGGGTCGGGTCTGCTCAATGCCTGAGCCTGGTTCCACTTCAGAGTCCGCTGCAGGCCCCGCCTCGGTGTCCGGCTCTGCCTCGGCCCACGAGTCCGCACCGACCGCTTCTTCGACATCGAGCAGCGTCAGCGTCGGGGCGCAGATCCGCTTCGACATCATCAGGGGTGTGCACCCGCCCGGCGGCAAACTCCGCGAGGCTGCTTTGGCGACGCAGTACGCGGTCTCCCGGATCCCGATTCGTGAGGCGCTGCGTTCTCTCGAGGCCGAGGGGCTCGTCGAGTCCCGGCCCTACAGCGGCAGCATGGTCGCGCCCTCACCGACCGAGGATGCCGAGGACCTGTTCGAGATCCGCATCGTCCTCGAATCTGCGACCGCCAAGCGAGCAGCGAAGCGCGCTGGGCAGCAGAGCAACGGTGAGGCACCCGACGAACGGTGGCGGACGATCCGCAAGGAGATCAATGAGATCCTCGCAGCCGGCGACATCGTCATCGGCCAGGAACGCTACGAGGACCTCGCGGTGCTCAACATGCGGTTCCACTTCGCCATCGCCGAACTCAGCGGCAGCCTCTCCTTCGTCAGCCTCCTGCGCCAGATCTCGGGCAAGATCGAATGGCTGTACTCACTCAACGTGACCCGCCGCGGCCCTCAGGCCTGGCCCGAGCATCGCGACATCATCGCGGCCATCGATGCAGGGCAGGAAGCCAAAGCCGCCGCGGTGATGGGCCAGCACGTTCGTCGCAGCCGCGACTCGTACTTCGCCATGATGGCCGAGAAAGCGACCTAAGGGTCCTTTGCCGCGAAGGACTCTCAGGCTTCGACGATCATCTCGATCTCGACCGGGACATTCAGAGGCAGGACTGCCACGCCCACTGCGCTGCGGGCGTGGATCCCGGCGTCGCCGAAGACCTCGCCGAGAAGCTCGCTGGCACCATTGATGACCTGCGGCTGAGCGGTGAAGTCCGGGGCGCTGGCGACGAAGCCCGTGACCTTGACGATGCGGGTGATCGCCGAGAGTTCACCGGTGATCGCGCGAATGGCAGCCAGGGCATTGAGGGTGCACTGACGAGCCGCGGCCTGCGCTTCTTCGAGAGTGACCTCGGCGCCGACCTTTCCCCTGTGGATCGGCTGCCCGTTCTGTACGGGAAGCTGGCCTGAGGTGTAGATGTGGCCTCCGGTGCGCACCGCCGGAACGTAGGCAGCCACAGGCGCGGCGACTGCGGGGATCTCCAGGCCGAGGTTGTGGAGACGGGCTTCGGGTGTGGTGGTTGATTCGCTGTTCATCAGAGGACTCCTGTCGTCATGAATTCTTCGAGGCGGGTGCGGTAGCCGGTGGTGTCGAGGTCGGATTCGGCCAGCCACTGCTCGGAATAGTATTTGTCGAGGTAGCGCTCGCCGGGGTCGCAGATCAGGGACACCAGGCTGCCCGTCTCTCCTGCCGCCTTCATCTGCGACACGATGCGGAACGCGGCCCACAGGCCGGTGCCGGTTGACGCTCCGGCGCGACGTCCCATCAGTGTCTCAAGAAGCTGGATGGAGGCGATGGCGGCAGCGTCCGGGACATGCATCATCCGGTCGATGCTCGAAGGGATGAAGCTCGCTTCGACCCGTTGCCGCCCGATGCCCTCGATGCGGGATCCCTGATCGGTCGTCGCCGACGGGTCCTGGTCCCGCCATCCGGCGAAGAAGGCCGAATTGTCCGGGTCGGCCACACAGATTCCGGTGGCCCGGCCGGTGTAGCGAACGTATCTGGCCAGGGTCGCCGAGGTGCCGCCTGTGCCGGCGGTGGCGATGATCCAGGACGGCTCGGGATGAGTCTCACTCGCCATCTGGTCGAAGATCGACTCGGCGATGTTGTTGTTGCCGCGCCAATCCGTAGCGCGTTCGGCATAGGTGAACTGGTCCATGTAGTGACCACCGGACTCCGCGGCAAGATCGGCTGCGACCTCATAGACCTCATTGGCGTTGTCGACGAAATGGCAGGTGCCGCCGTAGAACTCGATGAGGGAGATCTTCTGAGCACTCGTCGACCGAGCCATGACTGCAATGAACGGGACACCGATGAGCTGGGCGAAATACGCTTCGGAGACCGCGGTCGAACCGCTGGAAGCCTCCACCACCGGGCGACCGGGCTTGATCCACCCGTTGCAGAGTGCGTGGAGGAAGAGCGAGCGGGCCAAACGGTGTTTGAGGGACCCGGTGGGATGGCTCGACTCGTCCTTGAGATAGAGATCGATGCCCCAATCGGAAGGCAGCGGCACATGCAGCAGATGCGTGTCCGACGACCTGTTGGCATCAGACTTCACCGCCCTGATGGCTCCGGCCAGCCACTGGCGGGCTTGCGGATCGTAGCGGTCGATGTCGTCTTCGACTGGGGCGAACGCGTGATCGTGGGTATCGGTCATGACTGTCCTTCCGGGGCTCTGCCTTGGAGCTCGTTGATGTAGTTGTAGATCGTGTATCGGGTGACGTCCAGCGCCGAGGCGACTCCGGCCACAGCCTCTTTGACCTGGAAGACTCCACGGCGGTCGAGTTCAGCGACGACCTCGAGCTTGTGGGGTTTCTTCATCAGTTCGACGGGGACATCGGCGCTGGCGATCACCTCGGCGACGATCTGCGCGGTCAGTTCGCTGACGGTGTGGGGGAAGACCTCACCGGTGTCGGGCTCCTCGCTGGTTTCGGCGACCGGCGGAGGCGTCGCGAGCAGCGAGCCGAGCATGTCGTGGGCCAACCTGACGTTGGTGACGTCGATGTTGAGGCACAGCGCGGCCATCGGTGTGCCCGATTCCGGTTCGCGGATGATGATCGTGCTTGAACGGCCGGTGCGCCCGCCGGGCAGCGACGTCGGATAGCCGATGACATCGCCCTGCGCCCCGCTGAGAACGTGTTGCAGAAGCAGGTTGGTCGGTGGGGCGCCCACCTCACGGCCGGTGACCCCTCCGGCGATGGCGTAGACCGAGTTGTCGAGATTGGTGAGGTCGTGGATGACGACCTCGCAGCCTTCGCCCAGGGCCCGAGCGAGGGGCTCGCTGATCCCTGCCAGAAGCTCGAGGGTCTCCCGAACCTTCTGGTCGTAGCGATCCGAATTGAGCGCTGTCACGGGTCTTCTCCTCTGCGCGATGAGCCGGTTTCAACTTCTAGTGGAAGTCTTGCACATCACTTCATTATGTGCGAATGTGGAATCGCTCACATAGATTTCCACGCACAGTTGAAATCTTCAAATAATTAGGAGAATCATGTCAGCGCTTGGCAATGACGCCACGGCCTCAGGCAATCTCAAGAGGTGCTGGCGACCGGGACGACCTATCGCACGCTTGGCATGCCGGGTGAGGAGGCGCTGCTGGGGAGTCGAATCCACTTCTGCTCGACATGCGACGGACAGGGCTATATCTGCACCGGCGCCGATCACAGGACATCCATGGATCGCGTCTACGCCGCCGGTGATGTGCGGCGAGGCAGCACGAGGCAGCTCGTCTCGGCCGCAGGCGATGCCGTCTCCTGTTTCCTTGCAATCCGCGACCGAGTCCTCGCAGAGAAGGAAAAGGTCAAGAGCCGCGAAGCGGTCTGATCATCGGACTGCGCGGCCTGGGACCATGCCCAGGCCGCGCAGCTCCTGCGTCTCAGCGGGAGCGTCAGGCCTCACTGATCTTCTGCGAGCATCTTCTCGAGTTTGTCGTAGCCCTCGCGAATGCCGTGTTCCATGCCTGAGGCGACCATGCCGTCCCGGGATTCGAGAGAGTCGAAGACCGAGGTCGAGGCCAGGCGGGTCCGTCCATCGCCGAGGTCGGTGAGTGTGAGGATCTCAAGGTTCACGGCATCTGGGAAGCCCTCGAAGGTGAAGGTCTGGACGATGCGTTCGTTCTCCCGCACCTCGTGGAAAGACCCGAAGAAGCCGTACTCGCCGTTGTCATCGGTGGAGAGGTAGCTCCAGTTCCCGCCGGTCTGCGGGTCCCATTCCCGGATCGTGTTCGTGATCGTGTCGGGTCCGCACCATTTCACGAAGAGTTCGGGGTCGATGTGGGCGCGGAACACCTTGTCCGGTGTGGCCGCGAAATCGCGAGTGATCGAAACGGTCTGAGTCCCCTCAGGCACCTCGAGTTTCAGGGTTGAGTAGTCGGTGTCGTTGGTGGTGGTCATGTCATGCTCCTTTGCGTGAGTGTTGCGTGGATTCCTTCGCCGAGGCGGCTGTGGAGTCCGTCTGGTGTGCGTCCTCGTGTGCGTCCATCGTTTCCAGGACTGCGTCGAGGCGTTGGTAGCGGTCTTCGGCTTGGCGCCTATATCTCTCGATCCATTTCGTCATCAGATCGAACACATTGTCTTCGAGGTGGACTGGTCTGCGCTGGGCGTCCCGGGTGCGAGTGACCAGTCCGGAGTCCTCGAGGACCTTGAGATGTTTCGACACGGCCTGGACGCTGACCTCATAAGGTTCGGCGAGTTCATTGACCGTGGCATCGGCGATGGACAGCCTGGCCACCATGTCTCGTCGAGTGGGGTCGGCCAGGGCCGAAAACACCTTCGTCAGCTGATCGTCCACTGACCCTCCATTCTGTATTCAACTAGTAGGTTAAAGACAACTGTAGGCCGATGCCCTCACGTATTCAACCGTTTTGTTGAATAGGATTTTCGTTGGACACGGACAAGCGTTCTGACCAGTGCCGATAGTCTCAGGCTCCGATTCTGACTGTCCCGAACGACCGATTTCGCACCCATGATTTCAACTTCGGACCACCTCGGCGAGGCAGGACTGTCGTAAGGTCGCAGTATCGAAAGTGCCGGATCAGGGCTGGCGGTCATCGGCGATGATCGACAGTTCCGGTGCTCATGCTCAGTAGGACGACGATGTCTGGGGAATGACAATGGCGACTTTGCGACAGCAGCTCTTCCGGGTGAAGCCGGTCCCACAGCAGGGCGAGGAGACGGAGAGCGACCTCAAGCGCACGATCGGGCTGTTCTCTCTGACGATGATCGGCGTCGGGTCGACCATCGGCACCGGCATCTTCTTCATCCTGTCGGAATCCGTTCCTGTGGCCGGACCCGCAGTCATCTGGTCCTTCGTCATCGCCGGCCTCGTCGCTGGCCTCGCGGTCATCTGCTATGCGGAGCTGGCCGGCAGCGTGCCCGTCTCCGGTTCCTCCTATTCCTACGCCTACGCCACACTCGGCGAGCTGCCGGCGATGGGAGTCGCGGCCTGTCTGCTCCTCGAGTACGGCGTCGCGGGAGCCGCGGTCGCCGTGGGCTGGTCACAGTACGTCAACCAACTGCTGTTCAACCTCTTCGGGTTCGAGATCCCGCACGCCCTGGCCTACGCCCCAGAAGAAGGTGGGATCGTCAACCTGCCCGCAATCCTGCTGCTGGCCATGTGCTGCTTCCTCTTGGTGCGCGGCACGGGCGAATCGGTCGTCATCAACACCGTCATGGTGTGCACGAAGATCGGCGTGCTCCTGTTCTTCGTGTGTGTGGGAGTCACCGGCTGGAACGTCGACAACTTCGCCGACTTCGCACCCTTCGGATTCTCCGGGGTGGTGGCAGGCTCCGGCCTGATCTTCTTCAGCTACGTCGGCATGGACGCAGTGGCCACAGCCGGCGACGAGACGAAGAACCCGAAGAAGACCATGCCCCGGGCCCTCATCGCCGCCCTCATCATCGTCACCAGCGTGTATGTGCTCGTCGCTGTCGCGGCACTGTCGGCCCAGCCCTGGCAGGACTTCGACGGTCAGACGGCTGGCCTATCGGCGATCCTCGAGAATATCGTGGGAGCCCAGTGGCCGGGCACCGTCGTCGCCGCCGGTGCCGTGATCTCGATCTTCTCCGTGACCCTCGTCTCGATCTACGGCCAGACACGCATCCTCTTCACGATGTCACGTGACGGGATGATGCCCAAGTTCTTCGGCGACGTCAATCCGCGCACGCTCACCCCGGTCAAAGGCACGATCGTCGTGACCGTGGTCATCGCCATCCTGGCCGGTTTCATCCCCCTGAACTTCCTCGCCGAGATGACGAGCATCGGCACCCTCGTCGCCTTCATCGTGGTGTCCCTGGCCGTCATCATCCTGCGGGTACGCGAACCCGACCTCGAGCGCGGCTTCAAGGTGCCCTTCTACCCGGTCCTGCCGGTGCTCGCAATCATCGGCTGCCTCTGGATCATCAGCAATCTGCAGATCATCACGATCGTCGTCTTCCTCATCTGGACCGCGGTCGTCCTCGGCCTGTACTTCATCTTCGGCCGCAGATCCTCTGTCCTCGGCAAGCAACGGGCAGCACGTGACAGCATTGAGGGATCCGATCCCGCAGGAGGGAAATAATGAGCATCGTCGTCGGTATTGCGCCAGGTCAGGACAATAGGCCCGCAGTTGAGTTGGGAATCGTGCTCGCGCGGTCCTATGGGCATCGGCTCGTCGCGGTGGCCATCGATTCCGCGGCCTGGCCGATGTCTCCCGTGCTCTTCGAGAGCGAATACCAGAAGAAGCTGCGCAGTGTCGCCGAGGCTGCCCTGGACGATGTTCGGGCGCTCCTTCCCGATGACATCGACTTCACCTGCCTCGTCCACAGTGCCCGATCATCACGACGTGGACTGCTCGAGATGTGCCAAAGGGAGAATGCCTTTCGCCTCGTCGTCGGTCCCTCCGCAGACGGAAAGTCGGGCCGGATCGCATTGGGGTCCGTATCGACCGGACTGCTGCACAGCGCCGGCCTGCCGGTGGCGTTGGCACCCGTGGGATACCGAGCTGCATCGGGGGCTCGCCTACGCAGGATCACTGCCGCGTACAGCGGTTCGTCCACCTCGGCGGACCTCATTCTGGGGGCCGCGACGGTCTCTGCCGAGTCCGGTGTGCCTTTCCGCATCGCGTCCTTCGCTCCCAGATCGCGTGTGATCGGGGCGGCGGGGGTGGGGCTCGACGTCGAATCCAGTGTCATCGACGAATGGTCCAAGGTGATCCGGCGCGACACAGACGAGATCCTGTGCTCGATCGATCGACTCCAGATCAAGCCCGGCGAAACCGACGTGGCGATCGGGACGGGGCCGGACTGGGCGAGTGCGCTGACCGCAGTGGAGTGGAAGGATCCTGAGGTCATGATGCTCGGCTCCTCCGGTCTCGGGGCGCTCAAGCGGGTCTCGCTGGGCAGTCACGCGATGAGGATTCTCCAGCATTCACCGGTGCCCATCGTCGTTGTGCCCAGGCGTGCGAAATCCGATTACACCTCGGCGGCATTCGGTTCGGCGGAGTAGAAAGGCGCGAGGTCTGGGGCGGAAGAGTAGAAAAGGGCGCCGATTCGGACTGACCGGCTGCATTTCCGCAGTGCGGAAATAATTGTGCGAACGTCCACAAAAGACGTGTCCAATACTTGAACGATTCCAACTTAGGATGCGAGACGACACTACCGTGGGGCCACAGGCTTGCACTGTGCATGCGTCCAACGACGGCCGGATGCGCAAGCCTGACGAACACGAAAGGAACCGCATGGAATTGCTGCGTTTGGGCCCCATCGGCCATGAGATCCCGGTAGTGCGTGACAAGGACATCCACTACGATCTGCGCCCCCTGACCACCGACATCAACCCAGAATTCTTTGCCGACGACGGCGTCGGACGAGTTCGTGCTGCACTGGACAAAGGAGGACTCGAAACCCTCGATGGAGCGGAGAGGCTGCGCATCGGAGCGCCCGTCTCACGCCCCTCGGCGGTGGTGTGCGTGGGGATGAACTATGCGGCGCATGCTCGAGAGGCAGGAGCAGAACCGCCGAAGGCGCCCGTCGTCTTCTTCAAGATGCCCTCGACGATTGCCGGCCCCTACGACAACTTGGAGCTGCCGCCCTACGCCACGAAGGCCGACTGGGAGGTCGAGCTGGGACTGGTCATCGGCACCCGAGCCTTCAGAGTCGCCTCGGCGGAGGACGCGTACTCGCATGTGGCTGGCTACCTGCTGGCCAACGACCTGTCCGAGCGTCGGTTCCAGATCGAGGAATCCGGCGGCCAATGGTCGAAGGGCAAGAACCTTCCCGGCTTCACGCCTCTGGGGCCGTGGATCAGGCCCGCCGCCGAGGTGGATCCCGGGTCCCTGCGACTGCGCAGCTGGGTCAATGGTGAGGCACGACAGGATTCGTCGACGAGCGACCTGATCTTCGATGTCGGGCAGATCGTCCATCAGCTCAGCCAGACGATGCCCTTGGAACCGGGGGACGTGATCCTGACCGGAACACCTCAGGGCGTGGCCCTGTCCGGGAAGTTTCCGTTCTTGGTCGCTGAGGATGTCATCGAGATGGAGATCGAGGGCCTCGGCCGGCATAGGCAGGCCGTGACCGTTACCCAGTGACGACAGCATAGGTTCGTCCGCTTGGTGACGCTGCAGAGCCACACAAGAGGGGCGGTACTCCCGATCGGGAGTACCGCCCCTCTTCAGTTACTGCGTGAGGCTGAGAGGATCAGCGCTGCTGGTCGAAGCCGCCCTGCTGACCACCGGGTCCACCCTGGCCACCCTGCTGGCTGCCCTGGTTACCCTGCGACTGTCCGCCGGGTCCACCCTGTTGACCGCCCTGCTGGCCGCCCTGGGACTGGTTGCCCTGACCGGTGTTGGACTGCTGTCCACCGCCCTGCTGACCACCAGGTCCGCCCTGGCCACCCTGGGGCTGGTTGCCCTGACCGGTGTTGGACTGCTGTCCACCGCCCTGCTGACCGCCGGGTCCGCCCTGGCCGCCCTGGTTGCCCTGAGACTGTCCGCCGCTTTGGTTGTCTCCTCCGCCGACGAAATCGCCTGCTGCTTCGCGGCCCTGGTCAACCTGGTCGGAGAATTTTCCACCGGTCGCGCTGTTAGCTGCGTCCGCGGCTTTGTCGAGGCCCTGATTGGCCACATTCTGTCCCTGTTCAGAGTTGACGGCGTCTTTGGCCTTGTCTGCGAAATCTCCGATTCCCACGGTGAACTCCTTTTCAGTAGCGTAACGCCGCTGTCTGCGACCGTTCCCCCAGTCTTAGATAACAGCGGGGATGAGGCAAGGACGAACAAGGAATATTGCGTGATGTTGGCTCAAGTCTCAGCGCTTGTTCATATACCGCCGAGATTCACCGACAATCCTCTGCTGATGTTTCCCCGCAGTAATGTTTCCATACGGTAGGGTCTGCGCTGACCAGGAGCACACAACTGCCTTCAGCCAGTGAAGCCGGTCTCCGTTCCTTCGTCCAGCCAGGCGAACGTCTTCCCAGCCAGCTGCGACTCACAGGCACCACGGTCGTACACGAGTGTCCGTGTCCGTCCGCAAACGCCGACACCTGTCACCATTGAGGTACCAATGTGACCAGGATGATCGCCATCACGGCAATGACATCCAGACGAACAGGAGCATCGACATGACAACGCGCCGTCTTCCCCTGACAGGTGTGCGAGTCCTCGAACTCGGCAACTACATCGCCGCGCCGACGGCAGGACGCATGCTGGCTGACTTCGGGGCGGAGGTCATCAAGATCGAACGCCCCGGCACGGGCGACGAGCTCCGCAACTGGCGCCTCAAGCAGGGCACCACTTCGATGCTCTACCGCACCATCAACCGGAACAAGAAGTCTGTTGTGCTCGACCTCCGCTCAGACGAGGGTCGGGCCTCGGCGCTCGAGCTGGTGCGCCGGTCCGATATCGTGCTCGAGAACTTTCGTCCCGGCACCATCGAGAAATGGGGGCTCGGGCCCGAGGTCCTCGAAGAGGCCAACCCCGACATCATCTTGGTCCGCATCTCCGCCTTCGGCCAGACCGGACCCATGTCCGAACGCCCGGGCTTCGCCGCCGTCGCCGAAGGCTACTCCGGGTTCCGCGAACTCGTCGGCGATCCCGACCGGCCCCCGGTGCGTGTGGGCGTCTCGATCGGTGACTCCATTGCCGGAATGCAGGCAGCCTTCGGTGCAGTGATGATGCTCTTCGATCGTCAGCGACAGAAGATCGCCGGAGCCGCCGAGGCGGTCGTCGGCTCCGACCACAGCTTCGAGGGCAGGGGATCCCTGGCCGATCGCACTGTGGACGTCGCCCTGAACGAAGCCATGTTCTCCGTCATGGAATCCCTCGTCCCCGACTACTCCGCCTTCGGTGAGACCCGCACACGCACCGGTGGCCGGATGGAGGGCATCGCGCCGTCGAACGGGTACCTCTGCGCGGGCGGAAAGTCCGTGGTCATCGCCGGCAACGGGGACGGCATCTACAGACGGCTCATGGACGCAATCGCCCGCCCGGATCTGGGAGAAGACCCCGGTCTGCAGACCAATGCCGAACGGTGGGAGCGACGCGAGGAACTCGACGAGGCCATCGGTGCCTGGTGCGCGCAGCGTGATGTCGCCGAGGTGGTCGACACTTTGGAGGCCGCGGGCGTTCCCGCAGGACCGATCTACACCGCCGAAGACCTTGTTACCGACGAACAATTGGCCGCACGTGGCATGATCCAACACCTCGACGTCTCGACCGGTGAAGAGACCAAGACCGATGTCGCCTTCCCAGGAATTACCCCGGTCATCGGCGGCTCATCGATTCCGATCGACCACCTCGGCCCCGATCTGGGCGAGCACACCGACGAGGTACTCGCCCAGCTCGGCGGGAAACGCCCTGAACAGGATTGAGCACCGGCTGAGCCAGGGCTGACCACACGCATCCGAGCTGGCAAAACCGGGAGTCCCATTAATCGGGAGTGATGACCTTCACTTCACGAGCACTTCTCATATGGCGAACAATTCGCCTCCGCGCCCACCGCAGCTTTGCCACGAGCGGCTATGTTGATGGCAGACGGCTGAGCGCAAAGGTGCGTGATGCCGATCTCGTCCCGCTCTTCGGGACTGAGGCAGGTCAAAGAAGGAGCTCTCACCATGGTTCGGCCAACATCGGTCACGATTCTCGACACGACGCTGCGCGACGGTCTCCAGATCGAAGACGCCATCGTTCCCACCGACGTCAAAGTCGCTTTGGGCCAACAGCTCATCACGGCAGGGCTGAAGGAGATCGAGGTCGGATCCTTCGTCAATCCGAAGAAGGTCCCGCAGATGGCCGACACCGGCGAGGTCCTGCAGTGCCTCCAGTCTCATGAGGCCGCGGGAGTCGACTTCTTCACTCTTGTCTTCAACCTCAAGGGCGCAAAGCGCGCCGTCGATGCTGGAGCGAAGAACATCAAGCTCGTCCTCTCCGCCTCCGAGGGCCATTCGCAGGCGAACTCCGATGCTCCGATCGTCCAGGCCACCGACCGCCTCCTCGAAGCCGCGGCCTTCGCCCGCGATCATGGTGTTCGCTTCGACATCACCACCGCAGTCAGTTTCATCTGCCCCTTCGACGGAATCACCGATGCCGGCCACCTCGTCGAGGTGCTGCGTCCCTTCGTCGATGCCGGAGCGCACGGCATCGGGATTGCCGACACCATCGGAAACGCCAACCCCTCATTGGTGTCCAGGAACACCTCGGCGGTCTTGGAAGCCTTCCCCAAGCGACCGGTGAACCTGCACCTTCATGACACATATAACTTCGGCATGGCCAACGTCATCGCCGCCCTCGACCTGGGAATCTCGCATTTCGATGCAGCCATGGGCGGTTTGGGCGGCTGCCCCTTCGCCCCGGGAGCGGCCGGAAACATCGGCACCGATGATCTCGTCCACCTCCTGCACCGCGAGGGTGTGGCCACCGGTGTCGACGTCGAGGCGCTCTCAGCTGTCAGGGAGCCGCTGAGCGCCGCGGTCGGCCACGAACTGACCTCCAGCCTGTCGGCCATCCCCGCTGTCCCGGCGGCGTTCCATGCGTGAGCAGGACGAATCCTCGACCGTGGACTCCCAGACGCTGCCGCTGGCGGGCATCCGCGTCATCGAGTTCTCCCATATGGTCATGGGCCCCAGCTGCGGGATGATCCTCGCCGACTTGGGCGCCGAGGTGATCAAGGTCGAACCGCGCGGACCCGGCGACAAGACCCGGTACCTGCCCGGTTCGGGTGCGGGGCTGTTCCCCGCCTTCAACCGCAACAAGCAGTCTGTCCAGCTCGATCTCGCCGAGGCGGCCGACCGTGACGTCGCCCTGTCCCTCATCGATTCCGCCGATGTTCTCCTCGAGAACTTCCGGGTGGGGAAGATGGAGTCCATGGGCTACGGCTACGAGGAACTCGCCGAACGCAATCCCCGCCTCATCTACTGCTCCCTCAAGGGCTTCCTTGCCGGACCCTACGGACAGCGCACCGCGCTTGATGAGGTCGTGCAGATGCTCGGCGGCCTCGCCTATATGACCGGTCCGCCCGGCCAGCCGCTGCGTGCAGGGGCCAGTGTCAACGACATCATGGGCGGCATGTTCGGTGTCATCGGAGTGCTCTCGGCACTGCGTGTGCGCGAACGCACTGGGGAGGGACAGGTCATCAACTCCGCCCTGTTCGAGAACAACGCCTTCCTCGTCGGCACGCACATGGCGCAGGCTCAGCTCAGCGGTGAGCCCCTGCGCCCGATGCCCACACGCCGGGCCACCTGGGCCGTCTATGACATCTTCCGCGATCAGCACGATGACCAGATCTTCGTCGCCGCCGTCAGCGACGGCCAATGGCATGATCTCTGTGACGAGTTCGATCTCACCGAGCTCGCCGGGGACCCCGACCTGGAGACGAATCAGGGTCGCGTGGACCACCGCGATCTCATCCATGCTGAACTGCAGGCGGCTCTGTCTCAGCTTGACCTCGCCCAGATCGAGGAGAAGTGCACCCGTCGCGGGCTGCCGGTCGCCCCGGTCAACACCCCGGCCGATCTCACCACCGACGCCCACCTCGTGGCCTCCGGAGCATTGGCGAGCACGGGTCTGCCCAGCGGGGACCACGTCGATGTTCCCCTGCTGCCGCTGACCTTCGGTGGTCGGCGATTGGGACTGCGCAGCGATGTGCCTACCCCCGGTGAGCACAACGCCCGCTACCGGGACGGTCCAGCCGAAGCCGGGGCACGAGATGATGACCGAGAAGTCGATGTCGGCGAGTCGAAGACCCAGTCTCAGTAACACCCCCGGCCTCACCAGCACGGACATTCCACATAACAGATATCAGTTGCATTCGAAGGAGAAGCAATGCGGTCACCGGTGATCACACGACAAGGACGGACCACCTCGGCGATGCGGAAGAGTCGGGCGTTGAAGCCCGCTCTCAAGGTCGGGGCGGTGCTCGCGTCGCTGGCGCTCGTCGCCACAGGCTGCGGCAACAAAGCCCAGGCACCGGGGGAGGGCGGCGACTATCCGAAGGGGCCGGTCACGGTCACCGCACCGGCCGAACCAGGATCCGGCTGGGACACCACTGCACGCGCCCTCGTCGAAGCCCTGCAGAAGGAAGATATCGTCTCCACCCCGTTGCCGGTGCAGAACCGCCCCGGCGGCACCGGCTGCTCATGGATCACCTCGATGATGCAGCAGGAGAAGGGCAAGGACGACCAGATCGCGGTCACCTCGCTGGCCAGCCAGACGATGAAGGCGCGCGGGCTGTGCGAGTACGGCCCCCAGGACACGACGCTCATCGCCACCCTCTACGTCGAGGACTTCATGGTCGTCACCCCGAAAGGCGGCGATTTCTCGAACATCGACGACCTGGTCAAAGCGCTCAAGGATGATCCGCAGAAGGTCACCGTCGCGGCGGCCGGTGACGATACCCTTCCGTTCGCGCTCTTCGCCAAGGAGGCAGGGGTCGACCCCGGCGACATCAACTTCGTCAATTACGACGGCGGCGGCGAACAGACCACGGCCATGCTCAACGGGGATGCGAAGGTCGCGATTGCGGGCATGAGCGAATTCCGCTCCGTGCTCGAATCCGGCGACATCGAACCGCTCGTGACGTTCGCGGAGGAGCCGCTTGCCGCGCCTTTCGACTCGGTGCCGACTGCGAAGGATTCCGGCTATGACGTGACCCTGGGCAATTGGCGCGGAGTCTTCGGTCCCGCAGAGATGCCGCAGCAGGCCGTCGACTACTGGGCGAAGGCGCTCGAAGACGTCAGCAAGTCCGCCACCTGGAAGGACACACTGAAGAAGAACCAGTGGTCCGAAGAGTTCAGCACGGGCGATGACGCGCAGAAGTACGTCGAAGAGGCAGCCGCCACCGTTGAGGAGGGCGTCAAGGAGACCGATCTGGGCAACAGCAAATGAGGTCGATGAGTCCGGCGCTGAGAGGCGATGTCGTCACTGGTCTCACCGTCACGCTCATCGGCG
This sequence comes from Brevibacterium sp. FME37, assembly GCF_014897485.1. Lineage (NCBI taxonomy): Bacteria > Bacillati > Actinomycetota > Actinomycetes > Micrococcales > Brevibacteriaceae > Brevibacterium > Brevibacterium sp. FME37. The sequence continues at coordinate 64,844 of NZ_JABUYE010000003.1, read as the reverse complement.
TCGTCTACTATGTCGCCACATTCTGGATCCAGGAGACGAACAACATCGTCACCCCGCGAACCTTTCCCGCGATCGTCGGCATCGCCCTCATCGTGCTCGGTGTCTTCCTTGTGGGACAGGCACTCTACCGCGGGCGGAAGCTTGCCGAGGCGGCCCCCAGCGCCGCGGACAGCGCCACGGGCAGAGCCGTCGGCTCCGGCGGGGAGGACGGGTCGGCCAGCGGCGGCGCCTCGGCGGTAGTCCTCGAGGCACCGGAGGATCCGCCCTCGAAGAAGGTCGTGCTGCAGTTCGCGCTCTTCTTCGTCTACTTAGCGATTCTCATCCCGATCGGCTTCCTGCTCTCCACGACGGCCTTCCTCATGACGATGACCAGCATCTACGCACCTCACAGATGGATCCGCAACCTCATCTTCTCGGTGCTGTTCGCCCTCGTCGTCTACGTCGCCTTCGTCTACGGGCTGGCCGTGTATCTGCCCGTCGGAATCTTGGGCTAGGAGGCAGACATGGACACACTCATCGACCTGGGCGGAGGCTTCGCCTCGGCCCTCGAACCCCTCAGCCTCGCGTTCGCCCTCCTCGGCGTGCTGCTGGGCACCGTCGTCGGCGTGCTGCCGGGCATCGGACCGATCTCAGCCATCGCGATCCTCATCCCCGTCTCCTTCGGGATGGAGCCCGTGCACGGTCTGATCCTGCTGTGCGGCATCTACTACGGCTCGTTGTACGGCGGCTCGATCACCGCCACACTCATCAAGACCCCGGGTGAGGTCGCCAGCGCGGTGACCGCCATCGAAGGCTACGAGATGGCTCGCCAAGGTCGGGGCAAGGCCGCGCTCGCGACCGCCGCGATCGGCTCCTTCCTCGCCGGGACGTTGGCGATCATCGGACTGACCTTCCTCTCGCCTGTGCTGGTGAAGCTCGCGAACGTCTTCGGTGCCACCGAGTACTTTCTGCTCATGGCCACTGCCCTGCTGCTGGCCTCGACGATGTCGTCTGGCTCCCGGGCCAAGGCACTCATCTCGATCTTCATCGGTCTGGCCGTCGGCCTCGTGGGTCTCGATTTCCAGACGGGTCTGCCGCGCCAGACCTTCGGCCTCAACCTGCTCTCCGACGGCATCGACTTCACGATCTTCGCGATGGCCCTCTTCGCCATCCCTGAGGCGATCCGAAACCTCGCCCTGGGCCGTGGAGCCAAGGAGGAGATCCAGAGCTTCGGCGAAGACAAGTGGATGACGAAGCAGGACTGGCAGCGCTCGACGATGCCCTGGGCACGAGGATCAGTCCTCGGCTTCATCATCGGCATTCTGCCCGGGGTCGGCCCGTCTTTGGCTTCGTTCATGTCCTACATCATGGAGAAGCGGATCTCGAAGCGGAAGGACGAGTTCGGCCATGGCGCCATCGAGGGCGTTGCCGGGCCCGAGGCCGCGAACAATGCTGGAGTGGGCGGGGCCATGATTCCGCTCTTCAGCCTCGGCATCCCCGGATCCGCGACGACAGCCCTGCTGCTCTTCGTCTTCACGATGTACGGCCTACAGCCAGGGCCGCTGATCTTCCGCGACGACTCGGGGCTGATCTGGACGATCATCGCCAGCATGTACATCGGCAACGTCGCCCTGATCATCCTCAACCTGCCGCTGGTCGGGGTCTTCGTGAAGCTGCTGAAGATGCCGAAGGAGATCCTCTTCTCCTCGATTCTCGTGCTCGTCGTCATCGGCGCCTACGCGATCGAGTTCAGCCTCTTCGGCCTGATGATGCTCGGCATCTTCGGCGTCATCGGCTACCTGATGGAGAAGGGCGGCATCCCGCTGGCCCCTTCCATCTTGGCTCTGGTCCTGGTCCCGCTGCTGGAAGACAATTTCCGCCGCATGCTTCAGATTTCGGGCGGGTCGTTCATGCCGCTGCTGACCCGGCCCGTGTCCTTGTCGATCATCGTGCTCATGATCTTAGGCATCGTCGGACCCATCATCTTCCGCTGGTGGGTGCGCCGCCGCCAGCTGTTGGCCGATGTGAGTATGGAATGAAAGAGAACTCCATGACTGATAACTCCGCGACCACTGGCAGCTCCGAGGTCTCTTCCGGTGCGTCCGCCTCGCCTGGCGGCACCGCCTCGGCGAAGGAGATCGGCGTCATCGACCGCAGTGCCGCGATCCTCACAGCACTGCAGGACACTCCGTTGACGGCCGCCGAGGTGTGCCGTCGTCTGGGGTACTCTAAGTCCACGACCTACCGGCTGCTGGCGGATCTGCGCACCCATCGATTCATCGTCCGTGACAACAATGGCCTGCTGCGTCTGGGGCCGTTCCCGGGCAGACGCAGCATCGCAACAACGAACTCGGTGCTCGAGCATCTGCGAACCCTGACCAGTGAATCGGTGCAGCTCTGGGTCCGTGTCGGGGAGGACCGGGTGTGCGTGCGCAACGTCGAAGCCGACCACGAACTCCGCGTCTCCCGCAGCGTCGGCACCGTCCTCCCACTCGTCGACGGCGGATCTGCCGCGCTGGCGCTGTGCGGGCCGAGCAATCCACAGGAGTTCTACGCCACGAAGCAGGCACGGGTGAAGGGAACCGCCTCGGCGAGTGTGGCCTTCACTGTCGGTGGAGCCATCCTCGCACTCTGCGTGTCCTATCCTCTGACCCGGGAACCTGACAATGTCGCCGGCGCCTACCGGGCCGTGCTGGGCCAAGCTGCGGTCGAGCTCAAAGGGCTGCTCGAGGACAGTGAGGAGTTCGCAGTGCTCAGGGATATCGCGCGGTTGGCGCTGGGGGTGAAGGCCCGGGAGCGGTAGGGCGGAGCCCAGCGGTCCACTCGCGTACCCAGACTGTGGACTGCGCACTCCTCACGAACCCAGTACTTCCTACCGAGCCTGTAGTTTCGCGGGAACAGAACAGTGATATCCGACCGAAATTTCAAGGTTATGTTCCCGCGAAATGTCGGGTGATCTGGACGAATGGTGGGTAACTGTGGGGGATATGGCAGAAGTTCACTCGTGCGCTGACGTGCTGTGAGCAAGTTCGGACTAGTGAGTGGGTGCACTGTGGACATCTGCTGACTTTCCACAGGGCAGGTTTCGGCTGATGCGGATAAAATCGCCGGTCGACATGCTTAGCCACCATGGGTATGCGCATAGAGAACCGAATGTATCCCTCGCTGTTCAGAACCAGCGAGGCTGAATCGCTGGGGATCAGTAAGCACCGCCTGCTTCACGATCCCCGATTCCGCGCCGTCATCGACGGCATCCATCGTGATGAGTTGAGGCTCGTTGAGCATCCGACTCCGAGTTGGGCAGACGACGCGTGGATGAACGAGAGTCTCAAACTCAGGGCGATGACGATGGCCGTTCCTGGAATCGCTGCCGGAGGGGCATCGGCTGCGCGGCTGTTCGGGCTGCCATTGCCTCGCAGACTGATCGATAGCCATCTGCACCTGGTCACATTCGATCCTGGCCGCAAGGTCTCGCGCAAGGGAATCAGCCTGAGACGCCACAATCTTGCAGAAGGCGACTATTGGCTTGGGATGCCGATGCACTCGCCCGTCGGTGTCTTCCTTGACCTGAGTGCCGTGCTGACTCGGGACGAACTCGTGGCACTCGGCGACTCAATAGTCGGACGGTGGCATGGGCCTCCGCTGTGCAGCCTTGAGTTCCTGCGAACGAAGATTGCGGAGCGAAGGTACCTGCGAAATCGGAAGAGAGTCGAGGCCGCGATGTCGCTGGTTCGGGAATCAGTCGATTCTCCGCAGGAGACTGATCTGCGTCTGTGGGCAATCAATTGCGGATTGCCGGAACTGGTTGTTCATCCGCCCGTGCGCTGCCCTCTGCTGAACCGAATTGTGGAACCGGATCTGGGCTATCCCCACGCAAAGCTGGCCCTTGAGTACGAAGGCGACCACCATCGGACCTCACGATCACAATGGAACAGCGACATCACCAGGGATGAGGCGCTGCGCCAGCAGGGGTGGGAAGTTCTGAAGGTGACCAGCCAGACGAATCGGATTCGCCTTGAGCACAAGATCCGGTATTACCTCGAACGGCGCAGCGGCCTAGCCGGTCGAGACAGCCTGAAACAGTGTTGAAGGCCAGCCTAAAGGTGGGGCGGAGACGGCGAGGTGCCAGGCGAAGTTTGGGGCGGTGACTGTATCTGGCGGTTGGGCTGGCAATTGAGCGGGAACAGAAGTGCGATCTGAGGCTCGGATATCGGACTTCTGTTCCCGCGAATTTGGCGGCGGGTTCGCGTTACATGGCCCTGGGTGGCGCTCACTCTGGGTCAGTGACCTTTGAGATGCAAGGGGCCGGCGGTTGAGGCACGGTGGATGACCTTGGTGTCGACCACCTCGGCGAGCTGGACTTCTCGGGGCGAGTCGAGCGAATGTGAGGAGTCCGCAGGTGGACCCGAGGTCTCCAGGGCTTTGGAGAGCAGATTCATGCAGGCACGGCCGAACTCTCGGGGGCGCAGGTCGACTGCGGTCACCGGCGGATCCATGTAGCCGAGGACTGGGGAGTCGACCGCTGCGGCAACGAGCAGGTCGGCGCCGAGCCTGCGGCCATGGTTCGCGGCAGAGGTGACGACGGTGAGCACGGATCCATCGGTGAGAGCCAGAATCGCATCGACGTCCCCGGAATCGAGCAGTCTCTTCGTCGCCTGCCGCGTTGCTTCGGCCATCCCCTCCAGTGAGGCGGTCTCGACGCGTGCTTCGACTTCATTCTCGGCGCACCACTGTTGGTAAGTGTCCTCGACGGCCATAGACCACGACATTCGCTCCTCGGGAGCGATGATGGCGGGTGCGCGTGCTCCCGCCGCAGCGAAGGCGTCGAGGACCTCCCGTGTCGAGGCGATATGATCCGAGGTCACGGTGCCGGCCACGGCAGAGGTGCCGACCACCGCAGGGGTGCTGACCATTTCAGGAGTGCCAGCCACCTTGGTAGTGGCCGGAGGCATCGGCGAGGAGAGCTTCTGAGGCATCTGCTCGCCGCTGATGACGGGCAGGCCGAGTTCGAGCAGCCGCGGGACGATAGGGTCACCGAGCGTCGGGTCGAGGACGATGATCCCATCGGCGCGAAGGTGCTCGGCCGCTGTCGCGGTGTGGGGGACGATCGTGACGGTGTGACCAGATGCTTCTGCTTCATCGACGATGCCGAAGGTCGCCTCCATGTAATAGCTGAGTGCGCTCACGTCCTTCGGCGAATACACCGCAACGATCCCGGTCCGTGAGGAGCGCAGGTTCTGAGCCGTTCGGTTCGGCGAGTAGCCGAGCTCGGCAGCGATGGAGAGCACCTTCGAACGGGTCGCCTCAGAGACGCCGGGACGACCGGAGAGTGCGAATGATGCCGCTGACCTGGACACCTGCGCCTGGTCAGCAACCTGCTGCAGGGTCACTGGCCGCGAAGTTGTCATGAGCCGACCGTAGCAGAATCTTCAATCACTGTTGCGCACATCACTAAACCGATTTAGTATTAAGGTCGACGCCGGTGCCGAGATGGTCCTCTACGGATCCGATCCGGTGCCGACCCAGACGCAGTTCGACTCGAAGGAGAGCACCGTGGCTCAGGAATCGCCCCCACAGTTGAGACGAGCCCTCGGGCTCGTCGGACTCACACTCTTCGGACTGTCCTACATGGCAGTCGCCACGGTGTTCACCACCTACGGAATCGTCAACCAGGTCACCGACGGGCACCTTCCGCTGGCCTACGTCGTCGCGCTCATCACCATGATCTTCACAGCCCTGAGCTATGCAGCGATGGTGCACCGATTTCCAGTCGCAGGCTCGGCCTACACCTTCGTCCAGCAGTCATTCGGTGGCACAGCCGGATTCCTCACCGGCTGGCTCTTGCTGCTCGACTACCTCTTCATCCCGATGATCAACTTCATGATCCTCGGCCTCTACGTCGGCACCCAGTTCCCGAGCATCCCCACTCAGGTGTTCTCCTTGGCTGCTGTGATCATCATCTATGTCTTCAACGTGCTCGGCATCAAGATGGCCAACCGCTTCAACATCGCCACCATTGCAATCTCCGTGGCCACGGTCATCGTGTTCGCGATCCTCGCGCTGAAGACTGCCATCAACGACCCCTCGGCACCCGGACTCCTCGAACCCTTCACCTTCGGTGCCGAGGGCTTCAGTCCGATCCTCACTGGCGCCGGCATCCTCGCATTGTCGTTCCTCGGCTTCGACGCCGTGTCTACGCTGTCCGAAGAAGCCAAGCACCCTAAGCGTGATATCCCGCGCGCCATCATCCTCACCACACTGCTGGGCGGGGGCATCTTCATCCTCGTGTCCTGGGTGGGTGCGCTTGCCTACCATCCCGACGACTGGAGCAGCGTCCCGCAGCAGCTCCTCGACGCGGCTGGTGTGGTCCTCGCCGATCACGTCGGTGGACAGGCACTTGCGATCGTCATGGTCATCTCCTCGATCGCCGGCTGCCTGGGTTCCGGACTGGCCGGGCAAGTATCGGTGTCACGGATCCTGTACTCCATGGGCCGCGACGGCACTCTGCCCAGAGTTCTGGGCAAGCTGTCACCACGTTTCAAGACCCCGGCAGTGGCGACCACCGCAGTCTCGATTGTGGCTTTGTCCTGCCTGTTCCTATCCCTCGACCAGGCCGCGTTCATGATCAGCTTCGGTGCGCTCGCCGCCTTCAGCATGGTCAACCTCTCCGTCATCCGCGCCTACATCTTCCCCGCGTCCGGCGAGGCATATCGGAGTCCATGGGGCATCATCCGTTTTGGGGTCATGCCGCTCATCGGCTTCGGACTCAGCATCTGGCTGTGGACATCGCTGGAGCCCTTCACCTGGGTGATCGGTGGCATCTGGGCCGTGATCGGTGTGGCGATCCTGCTGTTCAGGACCAGCTTCTTCCGTCGTCCGGTGCCGATCTTGAATTTCGCCGAAGAACCCACGATCGACAGCGAACCAGCAATGACAAGCAAGGAGCAGCAGTGACGACAGGTACGATCCCAGACCTCATTATCTGTGCGAGGAACGTGCACACGATGGCCCCCAAAGCAGGTGATGCGGAGGGCCCGAGCAACGTGGCAGGAGAGGCTGGGGCAGCCTCGGCGATTGCAGTGGCAAACGGAGTCATCACCGCGATCGGCGATCGATCCGAAATCGACGGAACAGCCACCTCGGCGACGAAGATCATTGATGTCCCCGGAACAATCGTCCCGGGATTCACCGACGCGCACGCCCACCCCATGATGAGCCTGTCGATGACCCGAGGAGTCAACCTCACCGCCTGCAAGAACCAGGACCAGGTCATCGCGGCACTGCGTGCAGAGGCCGCGTCCTCGGACTCAGAGGAGTGGGTGCTCGGCTGGGGTCTCGACCCGAATGTCTTCGCTGACGAGGCGATCGCGAATTCCGTCATCCACCGCGCCATCGGGACCGATCGGAAGGCATTTGTGTCCCTCTTCGACGCCCACTCGGCGATCGCCTCGGACGCGGCACTGGCAGCTGCCGACGTAGCCGAGGAGCGCACCTACCCCGGAAATTCCTCCATCGTCGTCGATGACATGGGGAGACCGACAGGGCACCTGCTCGAGTTCGCGGCAATGGAGGAGATCCGTGAGCTCATTCCCGCCCTGAGTTTTGAGGAACAGGTGGACGCGCTCATCACGCTGTTGACTGCGATGGCCGTGCAAGGAATCACCGCCGTGCACGTGATGGACATGAACGATCCCGAGACAATCGACCTCCTCACCGCCGCCGAGGCGCGAGGACCGCTGCCAGTGAAACTGAGATTTTCGCCCTGGTGCGCTCCCGCAACGACAGATGCACAGCTGAGTGAACTCATCGATTCTCAAGGTCGGCATGGTGAGCGGTGGTGCATCGGGGGAGCGAAGCTCTTCATCGACGGCACCGTCGAAGGTGGAACTGCCTGGCTCGAGACCCCGGATTCGAAGGGCGAATCGACCACCTCGGCGTGGGGCGGCATCGACGACTATGCGGTACGCGTCCGCGAACTCAACGCCGCCGGAGTTCCGACCGCAACCCATGCGATTGGCGAACGCGGCATCCGTGAAGTCGTCGAGACCCTGGCGGCGTTGCCCAAGACCGGCGTGCAGCACCGGATCGAGCACATCGAATCCGTCGCCAAGGACGTCATCGACCAGATGGGTGCGGCGGGAATCGCTGCGAGCATGCAGCCTGCGCACTGCACCCATTACACCGCGGCCGACGGCAGCGATGATTGGTCGCGTCGCCTCGGTGAGGTGCGCGCGGCCCGCGCCTGGTGCACTCGTGATGTCATCGATGCCGGGGGAGTGCTGGCCCTGGGATCGGACTATCCGGTCGCGCCTTTCGAGGTGCTGCCGATCATGGCCGATGCCCAGCTGCGACGCCCGGTTGAGGACGTTGAGGCTACTCCCGTGTTGCCGGAGCAGGGGCTCACCCCCGCCGAGGTGCTGGCTGGCTACACGACCGAGCCGTTTGCTGCGATCGGTGAGGAGGGCGGATTCCTTGCCGTCGGTGCTCCCGCGACGTTCACGGTCCTCGACGTTGACCCGCTCGAAGCCCCACCGGAAGAGCTGGGGCAGGGACAGGTTCTGCTGACTGTGTCCGAGGGGATCGTAACTCATCAAGTGGAGTGAGGCGCCCAAGGTCGCGGGTCAATAGGATGATAGCGAAGGGGCACCATCCGACCACGACCTGCAGCGGGGAGACTTCATGCCTCGCACCGTCTACTACACAGCAACGACTCTTGACGGATACATCGCCGACCCGAGTGACTCCTTGGAATGGCTGCTGCGGCAGCCGAATGAGGAACCTGACGAGGCGTTCTTCGCCGGAATCGGTGCGATCGTCATGGGTGCCACGACCTACGAATGGCTGCTGCGCAACCTGGACGGACCATGGCCGTACTCCATGCCTGCATGGGTGATGACGCATAGGGAACTGCCCCTGCCCGCGAAGGATTCTGAGTTGAGCGACGAGAATCCGGACATCCGCTTCGCCAAGGGGGGGGGCAATCGCCGATCACTACGTTCAGATGTGCATGGCGACAGGGGATCATGACCTGTGGGTGATGGGCGGCGGGGACCTCGCCGGTCAATTCGCCGACGAAGGATTCCTCGACGAGATCATCACCTGGACCGCACCAGTGACCTTGGGTGCAGGACGGCACCTGCTGCCGCGCCGACTCGACCTCGAACTCATCGAAGTGGGCCGCAGCGGACCATTCGCCATCTCGCGACACCGTGTGGTCGGAGCACTGCAAGACGATCAGTAGGGCGCCGATGGAGGTCCCATCCGGATGCCGGGCACCTATGGCGTCTGGAAGTGCCGATGTGATTCGATGCACATATGACTGAAGCACTGGAAACCCACCGCGCTCGCTTGGCCGCCGGAGAGATCTATAACGGACTATGGATGATGTCGACGAGCCAGGAGCTCGCGAAGATCGGCTCGGCCGCAGGGTATGACTACGTGTGCCTCGATATGCAGCACGGTTTCACCCGCCCGACTGACGTTCTGCGGCTCACAGATGCCATCCGTGCCAGCGGATCCGCCCTGGTCACTGCCCGGGTTGCGGCGAACCGCTTCACCGAGATCGGCATGCTCGCCGACGCCGGCGTCGAAGCCGTCATCGTGCCGCTCGTGTCCACGGTCGCCGAGGCCGAAGCTGCCGTTTCCGCACTCGACTACCCTAGCCGCGGCGGCGACCGCTCCTGGGGTCCGACCGCTGAACTCATGCACAACGCGGTCCAGGACACCCGTGACGAGCGCCCTCTGCTCTTCGTGATGATCGAGAACAAGGAAGGTCTGGCGAACGTCGAGAAAATCTGCGAAGTTCCCGGAATCGACGGCGTCTACGTCGGACCTGCTGATCTCGCATTCGCAGTCGACGCACTTCCTGGTCAGCCAAATGATGCCCACGCCGAGGCGGTCGCCCGGATCCGCACGGCAGCTGACGCAGCCGGCGTCATACCTGGCATCCACTGCGGTGATGGTGCGGAAGCCAAAACTCGCAAAGAACAAGGGTTCCGCTTCATCACCTCGGCGGGAGATATCGGTGCCGCTGGACGTGCTTTCCGCGAGGATCTGGAGACGGCTCGGGGCTAGGGATTGAGGGGCGCTAAGGCGAGAGCGCACATGCTGCGATCTCGTCCGTTGGAGAGATCAATACCCAACTTGTTCTCGAGCTCAGCACGACGGTAACGGGCAGTGTTTCGGTGGATCCTCAGCACGGCCGCGGCCTGCGCCACCGACGTTGTCTCGATGAAGGCTGCCAAGGATTCGAGCAGAGCTTGCGAGTCCGGGGCAGTGAGGACAGGCCTGAGCACTGCTGCGGAGATGGCCGAGGAATAGGACATGGGGATGAGTGCGACGACATCTGAGAGTTCGGGCGGCCCTGTGAAACGAACACCTTGGTCTGCTGCAGGGCGATTGCGCCTCGCCGAATAGATGGCCGTGAAGAGACTCAGCTCCGAAATGTGTTCCAGCGGTTCGCTGATGTACATGCTGTCGCCGGCCTCTGCATTGACCGTCTGTGGGATTTGGTCGAGGTACGGTTCCTGACTGGCCCCGTCACCCGTCTCCGGACGGACCGTCTCCGAGCGGAGTCCGGTGCGTGGTGCGATGAGGACTAGAACGGAGTTCGTCAGATCCATGGGAATCGCTGTCGCAGTGGTTTCCACCAGTTCGGTGAGCCTCCAGGCCAGCATGTGGAGCCGGATGGGGGAGCTGGCACGGATGCTGATGAGACGCAGTCCCACGGTCGAATCGATGCCGTGGTCATGCAGTGCCTGCTTGATCGCTCCGTCTGCCTGTTCGTCAGTGCGCTGCAGGGCAGTCAGCAGACCTGCTGAATCACCGGAGGCCCACAGGCCTGAACTCAGATTGTGCGACAGTGTCATTCCCAGGACGGCGGCGGCAGGAGACAGCACCGTCCGCAGCCGGCTGATGTGAGTGTTCGCTCGGCGGCCGCTGCCACCACGGTTCTGTCCTTGCAGAGTTCTGTCATTCGGCAGGCATTCCAGTTCCCACCGGTCCCCGTCTCCTACGCTGAGAGGCAGTGAGAACGTGCCCTGTCCGAGAGCCCAAGCATCGTCCGTGACGTCATGTCCGCCCAGAGCGAAGACTGCTTGAGCATCGTCGACAACCCTGAGTGCAACGCTGGTGCGCTCTGCGACGTGGTCGAGGAGCTTACCGAATGATGCCCCTTGGGTGGCGAGATCGGTGCATTCCTCAGCGATGCTCCATGCCTGGTGAGAAGCCTGGAATTCTTCCTCTGCCAGTGCTCTGACCACCAGGTTCTGCAGCTGCAGGAAGGGAACATCCCCCGGCACGATGAGAATCGGCAGTTTGTGGTCGCGGGCAGCCGCCAGCAGTCCATGAGGGACTGAGATGTGCGGTTTGCCCACCCCGAATGCCAGGGCAGGAACGCCCGCGGAAACCAACCTTTCGATGTATGCGTCCCAGATCCTCGGATCATCGAAATTCAGTGCCATTCCGGTCGTGAGGATCAGAGTTCCCGGACTCAGATATGCGGCAGGATCAATGGACTCTGTCGCCACAGCTGAGATGATCGGAGACTCGAGCTCGATGTGATGGCTGGGTGTCGCCAACTCCAATCGGAGCTGAGGATCTGTGATGAGGTCGAGGATGCGCATAGCGACAACTTACGAGAAATAGTGCAAAATGCACAACGAAGATGCCGATATTTCATCCATCTGGTGAGGCCCATCACTCCGGACTTCCCTAGGCTGAGAGTCGGAGGTGCATAATGACAATCACAATCAATGCAGATTTGGGCGAGGGCCTCGGGCTGCATGAATTCGGCAATGACGCTCAGCTGATGGAGCTCATCGACGTGGCAAACGTGGCGTGCGGATTCCACGCCGCGGATCCTCATATCATGAACCGCACCGTCGAACTGGCTGCAGCCAATAATGTCATGGTCGGCGCCCATCCCGGGCTGCCGGATTTGGCGGGCTTCGGTCGGCGAGAGATGTCGATGAGCGCAGCAGAGGTAGAGGACATCGTGACCTACCAGGTCGGTGCCCTCAGCGCGTTCCTGACACGGTACGGACTTGCGCTCAGCCACATCAAGCCGCACGGTGCCCTGTACGGAATGATCTCCAGGGAGGCGGACCTCATGGCTGCGGTTGCACGTGTCGCGAAGGTCCACGGCGTGCCGATCTTCGGCCTGGCCAACACTCTTCACAAACAGGTGTGTGATGAGGTCGGAGTGCCATTCGTCGGTGAGATCTACGTCGATCTCGGCTACGACGGTGAGGGGAAATTGGTCATCGAGCGATCACCCAAACCCGCTGAACCCAGCGCTGCTGCTGACCGCATCACGTCCGCTCTGACGACAGGGACGATCGTAGCCAACGATGGCAACACGCTTCCGATCGAATTCGACAGTGTGTGCGTTCACTCCGACCCCGCAAACGCCGCCGAGGTGGTGCGCGCCGTTCGTGCGGCGATCAACTCGGCTGAATCGGGCAAGTGACTTCAACCGCCTCACTCAGCGACTACCGGCGGCACACCTGAGTGCCAAGCTCGACCACTGTCCGAGGACCACCTGGGTCAGTGCCAATCAATCAAAGGATGAATAATGGCAGACATCATTTCCACGCTTCCCGGAATCTTCTACCGCAAGCCGGCTCCGGGGAAAGACGATTTCGTCTCTGTCGGTGACGCAGTCGAGGTCGGTCAGACCGTCGGCATCGTTGAGATCATGAAGCAGTTCAGTGAGGTCAAAGCAGACGTCGCTGGCACAGTCCGTGAGTTCAAGGTGGACAACGAAGGCATGGTCAACCCTGGCGATGTCATCGCAGTCATTGACGAAGCCTGAGTCAGGAGGACATGAAAATGCACAGGCTATTCATCGCCAATCGCGGCGAAATCGCAGCACGCATCATCAAAACCGCCCGGGCCTTGGGTGTGGAAACCGTCCTGGCAGTCAGCGAGGCTGACACCCAATCGCTAGCCACCGAGCTGGCAGACAAGACAACTCTCGTCGGACCTGCACCAGCCACCGCGTCCTACCTCAACAAGGACGCAGTGCTCAAGGCCGCCGTCGAGTCCAAAGCGGACGCACTTCACCCGGGATTCGGATTCCTCTCCGAAAACGCTGAATTCGCCCAGATGGTCATCGACGCTGGAATCACCTGGGTGGGCCCGGACCCCGAATCGATCAGACTGATGGGAAACAAGGCCCAGGCAAGGAACGCAGCAGTAGCTGCTGGTGTGCCGACTCTGAAAGGGTCGGAAGGTGTCTTGGACCCGGACGGCGACACTCGTGCGCTGGCGGAAGACATCGGCTTTCCCCTCGTCGTCAAAGCCTCTGCCGGCGGTGGAGGGCGCGGAATCCGACTTGTCGAGTCAGCGGACGAGCTTCTCGAAACCATCGACATCGCTCGGGCAGAAGCCGGCGCAGCATTCGGTGACGACGCACTGTACATGGAACGATTCGTCACCCACGCTCGTCACGTCGAAGTACAGATCCTCGGTGATGGAAACACCTACATCCACCTCGGCGATCGCGACTGTTCGATGCAGAGGCGACAGCAGAAGGTCATCGAAGAAACCCCAGCACCGAGCATTCCGGAACATGTGCGCGAGGTGATCCATAGCTCGTCGGTCGAACTGGCCCGGCGCACAGGCTATAAGGGCGCTGGGACTGTGGAGTTTCTCTACGACCCAGCACAGGAGACCGCTGCGTTCATCGAGATGAACACGCGGCTGCAGGTTGAACACCCGGTCACCGAGTTCATCACCGGCATCGATATCGTCGCCGAGCAACTCCGCATCGCTGACGGAAAGGGACTGTCACTGACCCAGGACGATGTCTCCTTCGACGGCCACGCGATCGAAGTTCGTGTCAACGCCGAGGACCCGGCGAACAACTTCTTGCCCTCGCCAGGCACAATCACCGGACTGCACTGGCCGACCGGTGATGGAATCCGTGTAGACACGGGATTCGCGCAAGGCGGAGTCGTAGCACCCTTCTACGATTCAATGCTCGCGAAGCTCATCGTTCACGCCTCAGATAGGGCATCGGCAATCGAGAAGATGAGCAGCGCACTCTCGGAATTGGAGATCACCGGAGTGAAGACGACGGTTCCATTGCTTCGGCTGTTGATCGAACGCAGCGAGTTCGCCAGCGTCGAGCACTATTCCGCATTCATTGAAAACACAGATCTGGAAATGGAGAAGCTATGACAACGAAGTCCACCACCACGCTTCCAGAGGCGAGGTACACCTTCGGCGGGGATGAGTTCCTCTTCGTCGAAATCTCGGAAGAGATGAGCCTCGAGGCAAACTTTCGGGCCATGCTCATCGGCAGAGGGCTTGCGGAGAAGAAACTCGACGGAATCATCGAGCTGTGCCCGGCGAACGCCTCGCTGCTCGTTCGATTTGATCCCGATGTCATCGCTCCGAACTCACTGGAGACGATCATCCGCGACATCGAGGAAGGTGTCGTTCACTCCGACACGACAACCCTGGAGACTCGGATCGTCGAAGTCCCTGTCTGGTATTCGGATCCGTTCACGGCCGAAGTCGTCGAGAGATTCCGCGAGGGCTACCACCAAGATCCCAGCGGCACCGACCTCGACTATGCAGCGGCAGTGAACGAGCTCGAAAGTGCAGAAGCATTCATTGAGGCCCACCATTCTTCACCATGGTTGGTCACGATGGTCGGATTCGTCGCCGGACTGCCATTCATGTACCAACTTGTGGACCGCGAGCACCAACTCCAGGTTCCGAAATACCTGACACCTCGCACCGATACTCCCAAACTCACGATCGGGCACGGTGGATGCTTCTGCGCGCTCTATTCGGTACGCGGTGCAGGTGGATACCAGATGTTCGGAGTTGCCGCAGCGCCCATCTTCGATCCGCAGCAGCAGGGACCGGACTTTGCTGACTTTATGATCTTCTTCAAGCCAGGAGACATCGTGAAATTCAGGTCGATCGAAGAGGCCGAATACTACGAGATTCAGGAACAGGTGGAGCAGGGTACCTTCTCCTTCAAGCAGACTCCGGTGACCTTCGATCTGAAGCGAGCTCTGGACGAGGGATCTGCCTACAACAACGTGCTCATGGAGGCGCTCAATGTCGATTGAAGTTCTCACACCAGGGTTGTCCACAACGGTCCAAGATCAGGGGCGCTTCGGCTACTACAACGTGGGGCTTCCGCAAGGCGGTTGCTTGGACGCCTACTCTTCGCAGGCCGCGAATATGCTCGTGGCCAACACCGTCGATGAGGCCGTCCTCGAATGTACGTACATGGGATCGAACCTCAGCTTCGATGCGGAATCTGTGATCGCTGTGACAGGCGCCGAGGTGAGCATCACGATCAATGGTGAGTCGGCTCCCATGTGGGAGACTCTGACCGTTCCTTCTGGTGGAACAGTCGAATTCGGCATGATGACGCAGGGCGCACGGTTCTACATTGCGGTTCACGGTGGAATCGATGTGCCGGTTGTGCTCGGATCGCGCTCGACCTACCCGCTGGGCAGACTGGGTGGTTTCGACGGTCGAAAGCTCGAAGCCGGTGATGTTCTGCCTGTCGGACCAGCCACCGCAGACTTGAATGCGGTGCCGCAGAAATCGGTGCCCGTCGAGGCACGTCCGGAGTTCTCGAAACAGCAGGAGCTGCGAGTGCTCATGGGACTGTATGATTTTCGGCTGACCGACAAGGGCAAGAGGAATCTGGTCGAGGAAGAGTGGTCACTCACGCCTGTGGCGGATCGGGCAGGGCTTCGGTACAAGGGCCCCGGAGTCGAATGGCGGGAGCGAGAGCAGCCCTTCGGTGCTGGTTCAGATCCGTCCAACATCGTCGACGCCGGCTATTCCGTCGGTTCGATTCAGATTCCTGGTGGTACGCAGCCGATCATTCTGCACCGAGATGCGGTGTCAGGAGGCGGATATGCCATGGTCGGCACCGTCATCAGCGCGGATATGGATGTGGTCGCTCGGGCGACTCCCGGGACGGTCACCCGTTTCGTCGAGGTGACCATGGATGAGGCACTTGCGGCTCGCAAGGTGTACAAGGAGGCGCTGGCAAGCCTCTGGGCCTAGACGAGTCGCTCTCGTCGCTGGATTCTGAATGTGAATACTCATGTGACCTGTCGAACTCGGACTTCCTCTGGTTCGACAGGTCACATGAGTTCACTGCCCGATCTTCACCACGGTTCGCAACCCCGGACTCGGCTCGGCGAATTCCTGCGGCAGGTCCGACAGCTCGATCGGGCCGCCGAGGATGTTCTCCCACGGCATGTTCCCGCCGTCAGCAGCCAGGAAGTCGACGGCTTCCTGCAGGTGGTGGGGTTCGAAGTTGTGTACACCGGTGATGGTGCGCCAACCTCGCACGAGCTGTTCGGGGCTGATCTCGATGTTCGGCCCCGGGCTCACGCTTCCGGCGAGAACTGCGGTACCGCCGATTCCCAGGCTGGCAACACAGGTCTCTACGCCCGAGGTGGTGCCGGAGAGCTCGAGAGCAACATCGACATCCGCAGGCATCTCCTCTTCCACGATCGTGCTCGCTCCGGCGAAGAGAGCAAGGTCCTGGCGCCGCGGTGTCGGGTCGAAGGCGAGCACCTCGGCGGCGCCGCGGGACTGGGAGGCAGCTACCGCGGTGAGCCCCAGCATTCCCAGACCGTTGACGAACACACGCTTTCCCTTCAGATCTCCCGCGGCCTCCAACATCGCCATGACGGTCGCGACGGCGCACCCTGCCGTGGCGGCTACGGCGTCGGGCACCGAATCCGGCACCGGGACGATTGCCACGCCGGCAGGAAGGTGGATGTGTGAGGCGTAGGTGCCGGACAAGGCCCAGCCGCTGTCGGTGGATTCGTGACCGACCTTGGCCACCGACTGACATTTTGCGCTGAGTCCGCGCCTGCAGTTCTCGCACTTCCCACAGACCGAGGTGACCGAGAAGACCACGCGCTGTCCGAGCGCGATCCCACCCCGCGAATCCTCGACCACGCCGACACCCTCGTGTCCGAGCACCGAGGGGTATGCTCCGGGGCGACGCCCGCGCACGGTGTGCCTATCCGAGCCGCAGACGGTAGCGGTGGTCAGCCGGATGAGGCTCTCACCCTCGGCCAGTTCCTGGAGGACGAAGGACTGAGTCTCGAACTGATCCCCACCGAGCCAGACGACGGCCTGGGCCGTCTCCGCGGGGCCCTCAGCATCCGCCGAGGCCTTCGTACCCGCCGAGGTATCGGCCGGGGAAGCCTCATCCTGAGACTGTGGCTGAACCCGCGTCTGAACCTGCGCCGTCACTGGTTCACCGGAACTGAGGCTGCAATCGGCAGGTCGGCCAGAGCATCGGGGAGCACCGCAACGGACTCGAGCACCAGGTGCGCACCCTCGGCCTCGAAATCGTCCCTGCTCAGGTGTCCGGTGAGCACACCCACCGAGGCCACACCGGCGCGCAGGGCCGACTGCACGTCCGCCGAGGTGTCGCCGACGCTGACGACGGCCGCCGTGTCCTCGACACCGAGTTCCTCCATGACGGTCTCGATCATGTGAGGTGCTGGCCGCCCGGCCTCGACCTCATCACCACAGGACGAAGCGTCGAAGGTCTCGCTTTGCTTCCATCCTATGGATGCGAAGATGAGATCGGCGATCTCCCGAGCGAACCCAGTCGTCAGTCCAACCTTGATGCCCTGCTCGCGCAGGGTCGTCAGCGCCTCTTCGATCCCGGGCAGCGGCTTCGGCGGATTGTCGGTATAGGTGCGGCGCAGCTCCTGCCGGAACCATTCCCAGGCCCGCTCATGAAGCTCGGCATCGACTTCGACCCCGCCGAGGCGGAGAAGATTTTCGATCGCCCACTTCTTCTCCGTGCCCATCCACTTCTGGAACACCTCGTCCGAGTAGTCCGCACCTTCACGTTCCGTGGCCTCCCGCAGAACACGGTAGACCTCGTCTCGGTCGTCGATGGTGGTGCTGGCCATGTCGAAGATGGCGAGTTCAATCATGATGTTTCTCCTTCTATCTGGAACACAGTGTGTGGGTTATCAGGAACAGGGTGTGTGAGGCCGAAGTGTGTGGAATAGGGGTATGCAATCGGTTGTGTGAAATGGCCTGGACGTCAGCGAATGACCCTGCGCAGCCACATCGACAATGCTTCGACTGCGAGGACGACAGCGACCATGAGGATGAGCACCATGGTGACGACGTCGAACTGGTTGACCCGTGAGGCGTTGAGCAGCAGGAATCCGATGCCTCCGGCACCGACGACTCCGAGCAGCGTGGCCGAGCGGATGTTGTTGTCCAGCAGATACATCGTGTGGGCAACGAAGGCCGGGGCCGCCTGGCGCAGCGTGGCGGAGAAGAACACCTGGGCGTCACTGGCACCGGTGGCCCGCATCGCTTCCTGCACCTGGGTGTCGGTCTCTTCCAGGGAATCGGCGATGAGCTTCGAGAGCAGGCCGATCGCGCCGATCGACAGAGCCAGCGTTCCTGCAACCTCACCCAGGCCGGAGATGACGACGAAGATGATCGCGAGGATCAGCTCGGGAATGCCGCGCACGATCACGATGACCACGCGAAAAGTCTGGTGCACATAGGCATTCGCCACGACATTGCGGGCGGCGAGGATGCCGATAGGCAAGGCCAGAACGGCGCCGATGAGAGTGGCCGCGAGCGAGATCTGAACGGTGACCAGCAGCTGTTCGAAGAGGTTGGACATGGACTCGCCGGACGAAGGTGGGAAGAACAGCGCCAAGGTCTTCGGTAGGTCGAGAAGCCCCTGCATGAGCGCCGACCAGGACACATCCACGCGCCACAGGGCCGTAACGGTGAAGACCGCGATCAGTACGACAGAGAGGAAGCGTTTGAGGCGGGCCGAACTCCACGGAGGTGTCAGGTGGAGATCGTTGACCCCGGGCTCGCGGCCGTGGTTGAGCAGGCGATCGACCCACGTGCCGCCGGTGATCCTCTGCCCGGCTGACTTCATCAGCGCAGCGCGGATAGCGCCGGAGAGGAGTTCGATGCCGATGCACAGGAGCAGGACGAGCACCGCGAGAGCCATGCCCCGCTGATAGTCCAGCGTGCGCAGGGAATCAGCGATCGCCAGACCGATGCCTCCGACACCGACGTAACCCAGCAGCACAGAAGTGCGCAGATTGATGTCGAAGCGGTGCAGCGCCGTCGCGATGAGCTGGGGCATCAGCGTCTGGGGGATGGCCGCCATGATCTGCTGAGCACGGCTGCCGCCGAGGGATTCCACGGATTCGCGTGGGCCGTCGTCGAGTTCCTCGATAGCATCGGCGTAGAGCTTGGCGATCATGCCCACCGAATGGATGCCCATGGCGATGATGCCGGCAGTGGCTCCGAGGCCGAACATGCGCAGGAAGATGATCGCGAGCACCAGGTCAGGTACTGCACGTGCCAGCACCGTCAGCCCACGAGCGATCCACTGCGAGGTGACTCCCCAGCGAGTGGCTCGGGCAGCGGCCAGGGCCACCGGGATGGACAGGGCAGCCGAAAGCAGAGTCGCGAGGAAGACGATCGCCAAGGTCTCGAACACCAACGACAGGGTCTCTGCCAACGGTGGGAAGTCGAGAGGGAACATGCGGGCGAAGAAGTCTGCCGCATTGTCGACGGAATCGACGATCGTGCCGATATCGATGCCCAGTGCGCCGACGGACCATACGCCGCAGATGACCAAGGCGATCATCACGATCGTGGCGGCGATGCGCGACCCGGCCGGACGTGGACGTGCCGGCGCCTCGCGAACCTCGGATGGGGCCTCGATGAGGGTGGACATCAGCGGGTGACACCACTCGACATCGGGGTGCGCACAACACCGGTGGCGGTCGTCGCGGAACCGGGCCCAGCCTCGGCGATGTCCATGCCGGAGACGCTCGAATAGATCGTCGACGCTTCCTCGGCGCTCAGGCCCTGGGTTGTGCGGTCGAGAACCGCCTGACCGCTGCGCAGCCCGATGATCCGATCGGCGAAGTCGATGGCGAGCTGAACCTGGTGAAGTGAGGCGATGACCGTGAGATCGTCCTCCTCGGCGATCTGGCGCAGCAGGTTGATCACGTCGAGTGCGGAGACCGGATCGAGAGAGGCCACAGGCTCATCGGCCAGCAGCACCGTGGGGTGCTGCATGAGCGCCCTGGCGATGGCCACGCGCTGCTGCTGACCTCCCGACAGAGTGTCCGCACGCTGGTAGGCGCGATCGGCCAGGCCGACGCGGTCGAGCTTTTCGATGGCTTCCCGGCGCACGGACTTCGGGTACATCATCAGCGAGATGCGCGGTCCCTTCAACGAGCCGAGCTGTCCTGCGCAGACGTTCTCCAGCACAGACATCGGACCGACGAGGTTGAAGGATTGGAAGATCACGCCGATGTTGCGGCGCAGCTCCCGCAGCCCTCGTTTCCCGACTGAGCCCACGTCCTGGCCCAGGACACGCACCGTGCCCGAGGTGGGGGTGTGCAGACCGTTGATGTGGCGCAGCAACGTCGACTTACCCGATCCCGACAGGCCGAGCAGAACGGTGACCCTGCCGGTGCGGAACCCGATATTGACGTCATCGAGTCCGAGGACTCCACCGCCGAAATCCTTGGTCACGTGGTCGAGCTGGACCGAGTAGATATCGTCGATCTCTCGCTGGAGCTCAGCGGTCTTGGTGCTGGTGGTGTGTCGATGGATGCTCATGGGTGCTTCTCCTAGCCGATGCTCTTGCAGGCGTCTGCCTTGGTGGCGTCGCAGATGTCGCGGATGGAATCGAAGTCGGAGTCGTCGACCTCGGCGTAGCCGTATTCGATCTCTTCGGGCAGGACGCAGTCATCTTCGGAGGAGCAGACGCCGGCGTCGATCATCGCTGGGATGTTGGCCTTTTCGCGCAGAACAGTGGTGATCTGCTTGGCCAGCTCGGGATCTAGGGATTCGTTGTTGACTGCAATGGGGTCCTCGGTGATGGGGTCGGATTCCCACACGGCCTCCAGGCTGCCCGCCTTCACCTGGTCGGAGTCTTCAAGTGTTTTCAGCATGGTGTCGTGGGCGAAGGCCGCATCGCATTCCCCGGAGTCCAGAGACAGCAGCGAGGCGTCATGGCCACCGGTCAGCGTCTGCTTCATGTCCTTGTTCATGTCGAGGCCCTCGTCCATGATTCCCTTCATCGGCACGAGGTAGCCCGAGGTGGAGGCCTTGTCGACGAAGCAGACGTTCTTGCCCTTGAGGTCGCTCAGACCTTTGATGCCCGAGCCCTTCTTGGCATAGGCAAGCGAGGTGTAGGCCGGGGCCTTGTCGGCGTCGTGAGCCGGAGCCGCGGCAGCGTCCATGTCGATGCCGGAGTCTTTGGCGATGACATAGGCGAAGGGGCCGAATGAGGCCGCATCGATCTGGCCGGCTCGCATCCCTTCGATCACCGCTGCGTAATCGGAGGCGTTCTCGAACTCAACCTTCTTGCCGGTCTCCTCTTCCAACAGAGCTGTGACATCGTCGAAGGATGATTCCAGAGTGGAGGAGGACTCGGCCGGGACTGCGGCGAAGGTGATGGTGTCGTCATCGCCGTCGGCCGAGCCGCAGGCGGCGAGCAGGGGAAGTGCGAGTGCTGCGGCCGTGAGAGACCGGACGGTGCGGGCACGAGCAGTGCGAGATCGGATCGGACGGGAGCCGAAGCGTGGGAACAGAGCCATGGGCGGCTTGCCTTTCGAGTGGTCGGGGTGATCGTTTGGTTTCATTCTTCGACAACCCGAAACGACATGTCTATACAATTCGTGCCTGTTCATCGGGCGGACATGACAACTTCATCGGCGGTTGGGGTGCTCGTCGTGAATGTGGCTGTCGTCTCAGCGAGAGGTTCGGGTTCTGCGGACGCTCCAGTTCCGGCACCACTGTCGAGTGGGAGGTCGTTGAGGATGCGTCCTGCGATGCCGAATGACAGGGTCATTCCCACCCCCGAGGTGACCGCGGCGACCGTTGTCTGGTCGTCGGGGCGCTCAAGGATGAGGTTGGTGTTGGTGCTGTTCGTGTACTGCCCGAGCCAGCGCTGGAGAACGACAGGTTCCTCGATGCCCAGGAGGGTGGTGGCCCTGTCCAGCAGGAGGTTCGCGATGCCTTCGTCGATGAAGGGCTCGGGGCTTAAGTCATACGCGTGCGAGTCCCCGATGAGCAGTCCGCCCGGTATGTCGGTGACCATGAGATTGGCGATCGCGTCGACGAGTTCCGGCTCACGCTGGGCGAGATCCTCACGCAGGGCGGCGGCTCCCGGCATCGCGGCGAAGCCGTCGTAGCGGGCCATCGAGGTGCCTGTGAACATTGCGAACCCAGAGGGCAGGTGCTGCGGGCGGTCGATGAGCGACATGACCAGGGTGCAGATCCGCACCTCATGGGCGTCGGCGATGGCGGGAAACAGGGCGGACAGGCCAAGGCCGGGGCATGCGACGACCTGATCGGCGTGGAAGTCCCCGCGGTTGGTGGACACGGTGCCTCCGGCCACCTCGGTGACGGTGGTGCTCCAATCGAACTCGACGCACTCGCGGGCCAGCCACGTCGCGAGCGCAGGTGCGGCCTCACGCGGGTTCACGCGCATGTCCAGGGGCAGGTGGGCCCCGCCGATGGCGCGAAGATCAGGATTGCCGATGGCGTCGGCGACCTCCCCGGCATCGAGCATCTGCACCTGATCCGAGCCTCGGTGGGCGGCGAATTCCTGCAGGATGCGAAGCTCGGGCTCGGTCATGGCGGGGGCGAATGTGCCGGTTTCGGCGGCCCAGATCCCGGTTGCTGCGGCAGCTTCCTGCCAGCCGGCACGAGATGCCATGGCTAAGGGTTGGATTTCATCGGCCTGCCCGGTGAAGCAGGCGTGACCGAAGTTCTGGATGGAGGAGCCGACAGGTCGCGCAGAGCGGTCGATGATGCGGACGGTACGGCCCTGTCGGTGTGCGAGGAATGCGGTGGCCAGGCCCAGGATTCCTGAGCCGACGATGATGAGATCAGTTTTCGGCATGTCCCCATCCTGTCCGCTTGTTGCCGTACGCTGAGCACATGTATGTACAAGTTCGGTGATTGTTCACCTGAAGTTGGCGTTGTTCCCTGCGGGCGGCATTCCCGGTTCATCCGAGACGGATAGGAAGTAGGAGATGCCGCCGCCCGAGCAGCACAGCATTGCAGGCACAGCAATACAGTTGGAAGCACTTGTCCTCATCCCCGACGCAGACGAGACCTGTACAGATGACACAGCAACGCACGCGACAGCAATACGACGAGATCGCCCACTACCTGCGAACAGCCATTCGCGAAGGGTATTTCCAGCCCGGCGACGAGCTGCCCTCAGAGGCGGAGCTGACCCGCAAATTCACCACCTCCCGCGGCCCCGTCCGGCAGGCCATGTCGACCCTGCGGACCGAGGGGCTGATCTCCTCCGGGAGAGGGCGTCGGACGGTCGTCCTCGACAATGTGCCCACCCAGTCCTTCGACGACATCATCTCCTTCTCCCAGTGGTGCCACAATGCTGATATCGTTCCAGGTCAGCGCACCCAGTGGGTCACCCGCAGGCCCGCCGAGAAGTCACTGGCCGCGAGCCTGAGGATCTCAGACGGAGACCCGGTCGTCTCAGTCTTCAGGCTCCGCCTCATGGACGATGTGCCCACCATGGTCGAGCGATTGAACTATCCACTGGAAGTCGGGCGTCATGTGCTCGCCTTCGACACCGACTCCGGCTCGATCTACCAGGAGCTCATCGACCAGGGTGTCGACATCAGCCGAACGTCGCGGACCATCGATGCGATCGGAGCCAATGAGGACGACGCCGCTCTGCTCGAGGTCCCGGTCGGCACGCCGCTGCTGCGGGTTCGACGTCGCGCATTCACGAGCACCGGCGACCTGATCGAGTCCTCGGATGACCGTTACCTCCCGTGGAAGGCCAGCTTCACGATGAACTCCACCCGCGGCAATCCCAGCTCGATGGCCCTGACATCGAGTCACCTCGGCGAGTTTTGAGCTTTACCTGGCCGGAGTAGTCTGGCCAGACCGAATCATCTGCTGGAAGGAACCGATCATGGTCGAGAACACAGTTGATCAGCACGAACACGTAGACCTCCTCGTCATCGGATGGGGCAAAGGCGGCAAGACCCTGGCCGGCACCATGGCTCGAGCCGGAAAGCGCGTCGCCGTCGTCGAACAATCCGATGCCATGATCGGCGGATCCTGCATCAACATCGCCTGCATCCCCACGAAGATCCTCGTCCATGACGCAGAGAACAAGCGCGACTCCGACGACACGGCCGACTACTTCGCCAGGGCCGTCAAACGCCGCGACACCCTGACCGGTGCGATGCGGAAGAAGAACTCCTCCATGCTCGCCGACCTCGACTCGGTCCTCCTGGTCTCCGGCCGCGCCGAGTTCACCGGCGAACGCGAAGTCCTCGTGACGGGCGGCGATGACACGATGACGATCACCGCCGACACCGTCGTCGTCAACACCGGCTCGGTCGCGAACATCCCACCGATCGACGGTGCCAAGCTGGGCGGTCGCATCCACGACTCCGAGTCACTGCAGCACGTGACCCCGTTCCCCGAGCGCCTCGTCATCGTCGGCGGTGGCTATATCGGCCTCGAGTTCGGCTCGATGTTCACCCACTTCGGCTCCGCGGTCACCGTTCTCGACCACGGGCCCCGCCCACTGGCCAGCGAGGATGACGACGTTGCCGAGGTAGTCGCCTCGGCGCTGGCCGATGATGGGATCACCATCATCAACAATGCTTCGGTGACCGCAGTCAGCGACGGAGCCGACGCCGCGACCGTCAGCTACGAGATCGATGGAGAGACGAAGACCATCGACGCCGAGGCGGTCCTCCTGGCCGTCGGTCGCAAGCCCGCCACCGCGGACCTGGGCCTCGACAAGGCCGGTATCGAGACGAACAAGCGCGGCTTCATCACCGTCGACGAGCACCTGCGTACCTCAGCCGAGGGCGTGTACGCGTTCGGCGATGTCAACGGCGGGCCGATGTTCACCTACATCTCCCTCGATGACAACCGCATCCTGGCCGACCAGCTGCTCGGTGAGGGGAAGCGATCGACGAAGGACCGCGGTTCCGTGCCGTACACGATGTTCCTCACCCCACCCGTGGCCCGCGTTGGATTGAGTGAGAAGGATGCGCGCGAACAGGGCTATGAGATCAAGGTCGGCGCGAAGCTCCAGGCCGATATCGCAGCAGCACCCCGTGCGAAGATCGAGGGCGACCCCCGCGGCATCGTCAAGTTCGTCGTCGATGCGAAGACGGACCTCATCCTCGGTGCCGCACTCGTACACGTGCACTCACAAGAGGTCATCAACACCGTGGCCCTGGCGATGCGCCACGACGTCACCGCCACCGAGCTGCGCGACACGATCTACACCCACCCTTCGGCGACGGAGGCACTCAACGAGGTGCTCGGCGGCCTGAAGTGAGGTGACTGCGGTAAATCGCAGATAGTCGCCGAGGTGTTTCCGCAGTGAGGAAAGTCCGCTGAGCTTCACCGGTTGCTGAGCCACAACGCGAATGTCGTTGTGGGCACCATGACCACGGTGAGGCCGAGGCCGAGGAGAGCGAATCTCGCCCAGGAGATTCTCACGCCCATCTTCGTCAGCCGCTGATGCCACAAGAGCGTCGCCAGCGACGCCCACGGCGAGACCAGCGGCGCGAGGTTGACGCCGATAAGCAGAGCTCCCATGCGCAGGGGGCTCTCGGCGATCGACGAGAAGGCCAGGTAGGCCGGCAGATTGTTCACCGCGTTGGCACCCAGAGCCCCGACCGCAGCGAGCTGCAGCAGGTCCTCGAAGCCATCGCCCGTGCCTGACGCCGCGGTCAGGCTCGAGGCGAGACCATGCGCCTCTGCTGCTCTGACGAGAATGAAGAGGCTGGCCGCGAACGCGATGGTCCGCCACGGTACGAGCCCGAGATTCAGAGGTGTCCGGCTCTCCTGAGAGAATCGGCGATTCCGGACGGCGAATGCACCCAGTAGGAGGACTGCCGCGACCCCCGCAACGATCGACACCGGCAGGCCCGAGACCAGTGCCGGCAGCAGCAGGCACACGACGATGAGGCTGACGATGAACAGCTGACGGTCCGGTAGCCGAGTGCGATCCGTCAGCTCGAACCGGCCAGCCAACGATCGCCTGTGGATGATCGACACCGCTCCGGTCGTGATGACCACTCCGGTCAGCGCCGGTGCCCACAGTGCTGACAGGAACTCGAACGGGGTTTCGCCGAAGACATCGGCAGCCAACAGGTTCGTCAGATTGGACACCGGGAAGAAGAGGGATGCGGTATTGGCCAGCCACACGGCGGCCAGAGCGAAGGGCAGGGGAGAGAGGCCGACGTGACGTGCCAGCAGCACGATGATGGGGGTCACGAGCACAGCTGTGGTGTCCAACGACAGGAAGGCAGTAGTCAGAGTGACCATGATGAGCACGAAGGCCCAGAGGAGAGCGACTCTCCTACGTCCCCACACCGCCAACTGCTCGGCGATGACGGTGAAGACCCCAGCGGCACTGGCCAGCTCGGCCACGATGGTCATGGCGATGACGAAGACGAGCACCGGCCCGGTCGTGACCGCAAGATCGATCAAATCGTCGAACGGCAGCAGTCCACTAGCGGCGACGAGGACGGCAGTGCCGAGCAGAATCCACGAGCCGACTGCGATCCATCTGGATCGCGCCTGAGCGGAGACAGTTTCGTTCACGTCTGAACAGTACGCCGGATATCCTCGAACACATGAGCAATCGCATCGTCATCACCACCGACTATCTTCACCCCGGCGACACCGTTGACACGATGTTGCGCGAACGCGGCCTCGAACCGGTCTACTCGCCAGCGGGTGGAACTCGCACGGAGGAAGAGAAGCTGGCCCTGTTCGAGGGGGCCGTCGGTGCAATTGCTGCGAGTGAGCCGGTCACCCGCGACATGCTCGCGGCCGCCCCAACGTTGAAGGTCATCGCCCGGGCAGGTGTCGGCTACGACAACGTCGACACCGATGCGGCGGCCGAGATCGGCATCCGCGTGTGCAACACACCAGGGGTCAACCACCACTCTGTTGCCGAGATGGCGCTCGCTCTCATGCTCGCCTGCGCTCGCCGGCTCAACATCGTGCTGCCTGGTGTGGCCGACGGCGGATGGCCCCGCGAGGCGGGGACCGAGCTGCGGGGCAAGACGCTCGGCGTCATCGGCTACGGTCCCAGTGGGCGGGCGATCGCCGCACTCGGTGTTGCGCTGGGGATGCGTGTCTTCGTCTCCACCGCCCACCCCGATTCCCAACAGTCGTCGGGCATCGAATTCGCCGATTTCGACACCATGGTCAGCTTCGCCGACTACCTGACTCTTCACAGCCGAGCCGGTAAGGGCGATCCGATCATCGATGCGGCGAGCTTCGCTGCGATGAAGAACTCCGCGATCCTCGTCAACACGGCCCGCGGCTCCCTCGTCGACGAAGCTGCCCTCGTCCAAGCACTCAATGACGGCGAGATCGCCGGCGCTGGACTCGACGTTCTGCAACGCGAACCCATTGTCGAGGACAACCCGCTGCGAACAATGAGCAACGTCGTCATCACCTCCCACCTCGCCGGGCAGACGCTGGAATCCAGGGAACGCGCCGGGGTCGCGGCAGCTCAGGCCGTCATCGACGTTCTCGACGGGAAGGCTCCGAACGGACTCGTGGTCTGATCACCCTCTGGCCCGAACCACCTCGGCGGTCATAGGGTTGGGGCATGTCCACTTCAGAGCACAGCTCAGCGATTCCGACCCTTGAACTCAACGACGGGGCGACCATCCCCCAGATCGGCCTCGGCACATACGCCATGCGCGACGCCGAGGGGATCGGCGCGATGATCGCCGGCATCGACAACGGATACCGACTCCTCGACACTGCAGTTAACTACGAGAATGAGCGCGAAGTCGGTCGGGCCGTCATCGATTCCAAGGTCGGTCGGGACGAGCTCTTCATCACGAGCAAGGTTCCGGGGCGTCACCACGGCTTCGACGAAACGATCGCCAGCACCGAGGAATCTCTGGCCAGGCTCGAACTCGAGCGCATCGACCTTCATCTCATCCACTGGCCCAACCCCAGCGTAGGCAAATACGTCGAGACCTGGCGCGGACTCATCGAACTGCGCGAACGCGGCCTGGTGACCTCGATCGGAGTCTCGAACTTCACCGAGCCCATGCTCGAACAGCTCATCGCGGAGACCGGGGTGACTCCGGCGGTCAACCAGATCGAACTCCACCCCTACTTCCCGCAGAGCAAGCTCATCGCCTTCCACGAATCCATCGGCGTCCAAACAGAATCCTGGTCACCGCTGTACCGCGACCAGGGCCTGTTCGACGAGGCCCCCATCGCCGAGGCGGCTCAGGCTCATGGGGTCGAGCCGGCTCAGGTGGTCCTGCGCTGGCACCTCGAGGTCGGCAGCCTGCCGATCCCGAAGTCGGCCACCCCTGATCGGCAGAGGCTCAACGCCGATATCTTCGGCTTCACCCTCACTCCCGCCGAGGTGGACGCGATCTCCGCTCTCGAGCGCGGTCGGATGAAGGACCGGGATCCGCTGACTCACGAAGAGATGTGAGACCTCAGAGCTGACCGGCGGCCGTGGTTCCTGCCGACCTGTGCCCGTCCCTGCCGACCTGTGTCCGTCCCTGCCGAGTAACCGCCGACTGGTCACGCGGAGGGGAGGACCTCGTGCAGACCCATGGTGCTCGGTCGCGGCAGAGGAGACTGGGGGCGCGCGGCATCGGTGGCGAAGATGCGCAGCAGGTAGGCGACGAGCCGTCGTGAGAGATCGGGGGCGTGCTCTTCCGGTGCTTGGCTGAGGCCGCCATTGGCGAGCAGAATCATCGTGATGTCGCTGGGAGCGAAGTCGGGGCGGAGCTGTCCGCAGTTCTGAGCGCGACGGACGATCTGTGCAAATCCCGCCTCAGCTTCCGTGCGCTTACCTGCGATGTCGACTCCGTCGGCGGCCGCGGAGAGGAACGCCTGAGTGAAACCGCGGTCCTCGATCTGCATTCGGCAGACCACCTCGATGAGGGTGCAGAAGCCATGCCAAGGATCGGGGTCGGCGATCGCTTCTTCGAGGACGGATTCGCAGCGGTCGAACTGAGTGGCGAAGACCTCAGCGATGAGTGCCTGACGGTCGCCGAAACGACGGAACAGTGTCGCCGCTCCAACCTCTGCGCGACGAGCGATCGCTGTCATAGGCACGTCGATACCGCGCTCCGTAAAGAGCTCGTGGGCGGCGGTGATGATGCGATCGCGGTTGCGGGCGGCATCCGAGCGCAGCCTTGAGCGGTCGATCTGAGTGGGTTCGGCCATATCTTCTCTCACTTCCAGAAATACGGAATGTCTCTTCCGCTTTCCTGCTTAGTCTAAGTGAAAAGCACCTTCCGTTTCAGGGAGGTTGAGTCACTGTCCGGCGCACTGCCGGAGAAGAGAGGGATGCAGATGAAGATTCTCATGTTCGGGCGCGGAGTGATCGCGACGCAGTACGGCTGGGCGCTGGAGAGGGCTGGCCACGATGTTGACTTCTATGTCCGTCCCGGCCGATCGGCCGACTTCGGTCCCTACGTTGACCTCGAGATCAGAGATGGGCGACAGCGACGGGTCAATCGGCAGGTCAGGCAACGCTGGGCCATTACGATGCGCGAGGAGCTCAGCGCTGACAACGATTACGACCTCGTCATCCTCAGCGTCAATCACGACCAGCTGGCCGGCGCGGTTGAGTTCCTCGCCCCGCGCCTCGGGGATGCGACCCTACTCGTCTTCAACAACATCTGGGTCGAGCCCACACAGGCGGTAGCCGGCATTCCGCGGGACCAGATCGTGTGGGGATTCCCTGGAGCCGGTGGCGGGTACTACGGCAGCACTCTGCGCGGCGGCATGGTCAAGAGTGTCTTCCTTGGCCTCATCGATTCCGACGTACCCTCGGAGCGACACAAGGCGGTGCGGAGGCTCTTCGCCGGCGCTGGCTTCTCGATCTCAGATGTCGCGGACTTCAGGAGTTGGCTGTGGTTCCACTTCATCCTCGACGCCGCCATCATGGTCGGAATCCTCCGCATGGGCGGCTTCAGTCAATACGCACGATCGCGGTCGGCCATCAAGGAGTCGGTGCTCCAGATTCGCGAGATGATCGCCGTCCTCGAAGCGAAGGGTGGGACTCCGCGGCTGGGAGCAACCGCCATGCGCCGACTGCCGGCCGGACTCATCGCCTTCGGCTTACAGAAGGTGCTCGGCGGGAACAATGACTTCAGCTATCTCATGGAGCAGGTGATCGACAGCGGGCACGGCAGCTACGACATGACGAGCATCTATCCCCGCGACGTTCTCAGAGACGCCAGGCGGCTAGGAGCCTCGGTGCCGCGTTTGACCGCTCTGGAGCCAGTGTTCAAGTGACTGCGGTCTGACAGAGACCCTGACGAAGTCCTTCATGAGGTGCAGCGCCGTCGTTCGGGATATGAGCGGATCCCGAGCGGCGATGCGATAGCCCAGATAGTCCTCCATCGACATCAGGGTCATCGCAATGTCTCGTGCTTCCTGCTGCAGGTCGAAGTCGCCCGCGCGAGCGCCCGCCGCAAGGAGGGACTCGTAGAGACCGACTTGGCGATGGTAGATGGCTTGAACATCGGATCGGTTCTTGAGATCGAAGCCCGCATCGAGAATTGCCATCCAGATGACTCGCCATTCAGCGTCCTCGGGGCCTGTTGGCAATCCGGCCTCGATCACGGCTACCAGCTTCTTCTCGTGTTCGGCGATCGTGTCGATGAGCGTGAGGCGGTCTTCGTAGAAGCGGACGTTTGAACGCGCCGCGAGTTCGGCGGTGAGACTCTCGATGTCGGAGTAGTAGTACCTGATCGCATTGGAGGTCACGCCGAGCCTGTCTGCCACCTGGGCGAGGCTCAGCTGTGCAAGATCCGTCTCCCCGACGAGTGAGATCGCTGCCCGGAGGATATCCTCCCGACGTTGCGCTTGAGTGATAGGCCGCGCCATTGTGCCTCCCCGCTCTCCTCGTTCGGCTGCTGAGTCTCCAGGTTACCGACTGCGCAATGAAATTCCGGTCGAGGGGTTGTGCTCCACGCCACATTCAGCCATTATTTTCACAATAGGAAAATAACTGGAGGATAATTGTGAGAGCTCGTGATCTCGGCATTGTGGTCGGCACCCATCGGACCGGCACGCTCAATGCAATCACCGATGTGCCCGGGGTCAAGCTCGGTTATGCCACCCTCGGGGGAGCCCCCTCCGATGGGGAGAAGGCGACCGTGAACACCGGAGTGACGACGATCATCCCTCACGAGGACATCTGGACGGAGCCCGTCTTCGCCGGAGCTCATCGGCTCAACGGCAGCGGTGAGATGACCGGACTCGAATGGATCAGGGAGGCCGGAGAATTGACGTCGCCGATCGCCCTGACCAACACTCACAGCGTCGGACTGGTTCGCGATGCGCTGGTCAAGGAGCAGGTGGCACACCGAGGTCCGGGACCGTACTGGTGCCTGCCTGTCGTAGCGGAGACCTATGACGGGTTGCTCAATGACATCAATGGTCATCATGTTCGTGAGGAGCACGTGTTCGACGCACTGCGTACCGCCTCATCCGAGTTGCCGGCGGAAGGCAATATGGGCGGCGGCACCGGGATGATCTGCCACGAATTCAAGGGTGGATCGGGAACGTCGTCCCGCGTCCTCGACACCGCCGCCAGCAGCTACACGGTGGGGGTGTTCGTGCAGGCGAACCACGGCAGGCGAGAGCGACTGAGCGTTGAGGGTGTTCCGGTCGGGCGACGCATCGGCGCCGAAGTGGCCCCAACTCCGGACGCCCCGACCAGTTTCGAACGTGGATCGGGATCGATCGTCGTCATCGTTGCCACCGATGCGCCCCTGCTCCCGCATCAATGCACCCGACTGGCCCAGCGCGCCGCGCTTGGGGTCGGCCGAATGGGCGGGACCGGTGAGCAGTACAGCGGTGACCTGATGCTCGCATTCTCGACTGGAAATCGTGGCATCCCGCCTTATCTGTGGGACGAGAACCCGCAGGTCGAGCGGGCAACGGTCGAGCTGTCGATGATCGCTCCGCAGCTCATGACCAGCTTCTTCGACCTCGTGATCGAAGCGACAGAGGAGGCCATTCTCAACTGCCTCGTGTCCGCTGAAACCGTCACTGGGCCGACCGGAATCACAGCACATGCCATCGACCATGACCTGCTGAAGACAGCCATGGCCAACTGACCGAATGCTGAATCGAATCAACCATTGAGCATCTAGGAGGTTGCCATGGGAAGCACCGATTCGAAGAACACCCATCAACCGGCACAGCTGACGGGTCGACTGGGAACCATGGGCATCGTCTTCATGGTTGTCGCCGCGGCAGCACCACTGACGGTCATCGGTGGCAATATGCCGCTGGGGATCGGACTCGGCAACGGGGCGGGTGCTCCCGTCGGATTCCTCATTGCGGCCTTGATCCTGCTCCTCTTCTCGGTCGGATTCGTCACGATGACCCCTCATGTTCGTGAGGCCGGGGCCTTCTTCTCCTATGTGACGCTCGGACTCGGCAAACGGGCGGGAATGGGCATCGCTGTCGTGGCCCTTGTCGCCTACACGGCAATCCAGGCCGGCATCTACGGGTACATCGGATGGGCGATCGATGACACCGTGCGCTTCTACGGCGGACCGTCCATCCCGTGGCCCCTCTATGCCCTGTTCACCCTGGCGATCGTCGCATTCCTCGGATATCGTCATATCGATCTCAGCGCAAAGGTCCTCGGTGTTGCGCTCGTGGCGGAGATCGGGATCGTCCTCGTCTTGGACTTCGCCATTCTCATCAACCCCGGCCCGGCCGGGATCACGGTCGAGTCGTTTGCCCCAGACACGTTCCTCGACGGCGCCATCGGCGTTGCCATCCTCTTCGCCCTCACCGGTTTCATCGGTTTCGAATCCACGGCTGTCTTCCGCAATGAGGCGCGGTCACCGGAGCGCACTGTTCCTCGTGCCACCTACATCGCCGTGCTCATCATCGGCGGGTTCTATGCCTTCACCTGCTGGGCATTCGTCGTGGCCATCGGCCCTGACACTATCGCCGAGGTGGCGCAGCGGACCCTCGATGGTGAAGCGAACATGCTGCTCGATACAACGAATGATCAGTTGGGCCATGTCGGTCGGGACCTTGTCAACGTTCTGCTTCTCACCAGTCTCTTCGCCTGCGTCCTCTCCTTCCACAACGTGATCGCCCGCTACCAGTTCGTGTTGGCAGGAATGAGGGTCCTGCCCAAACCTCTCGCCAGGGTGCATCCGAAACATCACTCCCCATCGGTGTCCTCCCTTGTTCAGACAGGGACGGCCATCATCCTCGTTGCAATCTTCGCCATCTTCGGTGTGGATCCGCTGGTGGGTGTCTTCGGTTCGATGGCTGGAGTCGCGACCGTTGGGATGACTGTTCTCATGTTGTCGACTTCGATCGCCGTGATCGTCTTCTTTGTCCGCAACCCTGCGGCCCGCGCCGGTCGAAGGTGGCGGACGATTCTCATTCCGATATTTGCCTCCGTGGGGCTTCTGGCCGGCATGGGCCTCGTTCTGTCGAACTTCACTCTTGTCACCGGCGGCAGCGCCCAATTGAGCGCCGGTCTCGCTGCGGTTCCATTCGCCGCACTCATTGTGGGGTGGTTCATCGGAAGGGATCGCCTAGGTGCAGCCGAAGCGCCGTCGAATGTGAGCTGAGTTCCGCCGGGCCGTCGGACTGCCGAGCCGCCGGGCCGGCGGCCGGCCTCGGCCGGCTCAGCTCGGTGAGAACGCTCCGATGAGCTCGTTGACGCCGAGGGCGAGGAACATCGCGGCGATGAGTCCGAGGATGATGTTGAGCACCCAGCCGTTGCGCCACCCCTTCGGCATGTGCCGACCGTTGAGGAGCAGTAAGAGGGTGATGGCGAGGAAGGGCATGAAGAACGATCCGAGCACGCCGTAGGCGATGATGATGCTCACTGGTTTTCCGAGCAGGAGCAGCAGCATCGGTGGGAAGGTGAGCCAGAGGACGTAGAACTTGTAGTACTTTCCGCCCGAGGCGCGATCAGGGTGGTCTTCATCCTTCTTCCGCAGCCGACCCCAGAAGTCGGCGAACATGATCGATACACCGTTCCACACGCCGAGGACGGAGGAGAACGAGGCCGCCCAGAATCCGAGGAGGAAGAGGTTGCCGACGAATCCGCCGTAGCGATCGGTGAGGACGTCGGAGAGCTGGACGAGGCCTTCGTCTCCGGCGTCGATGGCGATGTTCGCCGAGTACAGGAGCTCGGCGCCGATGATGAGCATCGAGACGACGAAAACGCCGGAGAGCACGTAGGCGACAGTGTTGTCGATGCGCATGACGCGCATCCACTTCGGCTGGTACCAGCCCTTCTCCTTGAGCCAGTAGCCGTAGGCGGCGAGCGTGATCGTACCGCCGACCCCGCCGGCGATGCTCAGAGTATTGATGAGGCCGCCCTTGGGAATGAGAGGAACGAGTCCTTTGACTGCTTCCAGGAGATTCGGCGCAGCGAATGCGGCGGAGCCCACCACCGTGACGAACATCAGACCGACGAAGAAGGCGACGAGCTTTTCGAGCGTGTGGTATCTGCCCACCCAGACGAGGGCGGCGCCGACGAGCCCGGAGAAGATCGCGTAGACGATGAAGGGGATCTGCGGGAACACGGTGTAGATCGGCAATGCAGACGCGGACATCGCCGTTGCGCCGTAGACGAACCCCCAGACCAGGATGTAGGGGCCGAAGTAGATCGACGTCCATACGCCGAGTCTGCGCCAGCCTTCGAAGATCGAATGTCCTGTCGCCAGCGACCACCGTCCGGCACCCTCGACGAGGAAGATCTTGATGACCACGCCCGCGATGACCGCCCAGAGCAGGGCATATCCGAATTTGGAACCGGCGACGAGGGTGGCGACCAGGTCGCCTGCGCCGATTCCGGTGGCTGCGACGATGAGGCCAGGCCCCAGGAGCCTCCACTTGGGCGGCGCTTCATCGGTTGTGTTGCCCTCGGCGCTGGGGCCGTCCGGGCGGTCGTTCGGGGTCTGCTCTTCGTCCATGAGAGTCATCCTCGGAGTAGTGATCACGGTCACGATCTCGTGTCCACTACCTTACATGGGGCCGGGGTTGTTGCTCCCAATCGTCGGGTTCGACAGGTCGACGACGCTCTCGGAGGCCCCTGCCAGGAATGCTTCGCCGAGTGTCGTCAGCGAGAGTTTCTTGCGCTTGGCCCCGGTCCGCGGGGCGCTTGTGTCTGCGCTGGCCAGAAGTCCCGAGTCCTGGAGTCTCTTGATGGTCGGCGAGGAGGCTGAGGATGACCGGGGTGAGCATCGACTTCTTGTGATTTCTGCGGGGGTGGTATCCATACAAGTGCTGCACCAATGGTTCACTGCCTGGTCCAGAGGCCCTCAGGGTGAGGCAATCGTGTGAGAATAGTCGTGTGAAGATGGAGGCCCGACAGCGGCGTGCCCTGAGAGGCAGTGCGGCCGCGTCATTCGCGACCTTCGTGGCTCTGACCTCCCACGTCATCGGCGGCGGCTCACTGCCCACCATCATGGGGCTCATCGTTCCGCTGGTGCTCTCGATCCTCGTCTGTGTTCTCCTCGCCGGACGGCGACTCTCGCTGTGGCGACTCTGTGTTTCGGTCTCAGCCAGCCAGGCTCTGTTCCACCTTCTGTTCTCGGTGTTCGCCCCCACCGCCTCGGCGCCGGGGGCGGTCAACGCCATCGAACGGCACGGTATGCACCATGGGGGAGCCGGCGGACTGATGCCGGGTCCGATGGCTGACTCCGTGGCCCCGAGTCAGGCGATGCACTCCCACGCCTCACTGCCGATGCTCCTGGCCCACCTTGTCGCGGCCATGCTCACCATCGCGATGATCTACTGGGCCGAGCAGCTGCCGGCCGCACTGGCCGAGTTCGCCCGCCTGGTCATCCGCGCGCTCGTGCCGGTCCTCGCCGTCATCCGCAGCATTCCCGATGGCCCGCTATCTCAACCTGCCATCGCCGAGGTGGTTCCCCGTACCCTGGGGGTCCTCCGTTCACCGGTCCTTCGGCGCGGACCACCACAACCAGCTTTCTGACACTCATCACCCCCGCATCAGCGAATCGACGCTGGTGTGGGCTTTGCTGACCATTCTTCACAGAAAGCTTCACCATGACCATTCCTTCTTCGCCCCTGCCCGAAGCCTCGGGCGGCAGCCCCAAACCAAGCAGCCCCAAACTCGACAGTGCCGGCAGTCGGCACTCCAGCAGTTCTGAAGGCCGGCATCCCGACAGCCCCAGCGTCCCTGACGTGAGCAGGGCACCAGGGTCCAGGTGGTTCACCCAGCTTCTGCGCCGGCTGCACTTCTATGCCGGCATCTTCGTCGGCCCCTTCATCCTCATCGCCGCACTCAGCGGCGCCCTGTATGCGATCAGCCCTGAGATCGAACAGCTCGTCTACGCCGATGAACTCACCGCCTCGGCGAGCGATCCCGCCCTGCCGTTGGCCGATCAGGTCACGGCCGCGACGGCCTACACCGGGGGAGGGGAGACTATCAGTGCGGTGCGCCCGGCACCGGAGCCCGGGACGACGACCCGGGTGATGTTCGATGACCCGAACCTGGGCGAGAGCGAGTCCCGGGCGATCTTCATCGATCCCGCCACCGCCGAGGTGAAGGGTGACCTGACCGTGTACGGGACCTCGGGATCCCTGCCGTTGAGAACCTGGGTCGATCAGCTGCATCGCAGCCTTCACCTCGGCGACTTCGGGCGGTACTACAGTGAACTCGCCGCGTCCTGGCTGGGCATCATCGCCGTCGCGGGATTGTGTCTGTGGGTGCTCCGTGCTCGTCGGGCGCGGAAGGCATCGTCACTGCTGCGGCCGTCGCGGAAACACAAGGGCCTTCGACGCACCTTCTCCTGGCACGCCTCGGTCGGAGTGTGGGCCGCGATCGGGATGCTGTTCCTGTCCGCAACCGGGATCACCTGGTCGCAATTGGGTGGGGATAACGTAACGAAGCTGCGCGCGGCGCTGGACTGGTCGACGCCTGCGGTTTCCACGGAGCTCGGCGGGGAGTCTGCCGCGGGTACGGGGAACGGAGGCGGAAGGGACAGCCACGCCGAGCACGAAGGCCACGCCGGTGGCTCGGGGCATGAGGGCCATGCCGGGCACACAGGGCAGGCCGATGAGGCCGAGGCTTCCGGGCCCGATCCGGCGGACTTCGACATGATGCTGGCGATGGCGCAGGACGTCAACGTCAACACCGGACTCGTCGAGATCTTGCCGCCCGCCGATGAGGACTCGGCGTGGGTGGTCCAAGAGATCCAACGCAGCTTTCCTACCGAGATCGACGCTGTGGCAATCGACGCCGAGACCATGGAGATCACCGACCGTGTCGACTTCTCCGACTATGGGCTGGTCTCGAAACTTGCCCGGTGGGGCATCGACCTGCACATGGGGTCCATGTTCGGCCTGGCCAACCAGATCGTGCTCGTTGTGCTCGCAGTTGGGATCGCTTCGATGGTCGTATGGGGTTACGTGATGTGGTGGCAGCGGCGACCGAAGCATGATCCGACCAGGAGGTTCGGACGGGCACCGGTTCGAGGTGCGCTGGCGGCGGCTCCCTGGTGGGCGTTTGTTGCAGTGGCGGTCGCGGCCGTGGGAATCGGGTGGTTCCTGCCGATGGTGGGGATCAGCCTGATCGGGTTCCTCGTTGTTGATGGGCTGCTGGCGCTGCGGTCGAAGAAGCGACGCCTGCGCTCGATTGGACGAGTGGAGTAGTGAAAGGCAGTGGGTTCGTCAGGTGGCCTGACGAACCCACTGCCTTCCGAAGCGCAAAACGTTGACCGAGTGGCATTCTCTTTCGCCGCAACGGCGGCCCTCCGCGTCTGGAGATTGCGCAGCACCGCAGTAACCAGGGGATCGGCGTGGGCAATCGCGTTGCCAATGAGGTAGCTCGGTAGATGGGAGCAGCACCCTCTTCCTTCCGCGATCTGGGAAACACTTCTGCCTCGGCCCGAGCCCATTTAGAGTGGAGCTGGCGGAGGTTAGGGCGAGAGCCAGAGTGGTTTCCGCGAATTCGACGATGAAGAGGTGCCATGGCAGATCAGACTTTGGCTCAGGCGCGGGGATGCGTTCTGGGCGGGACCTATCGGACCTTCTATTCGACTCCACTCATCGTCGAGTCCGCCTCGGGGTGCATCATCACCGATGTCAATGGAAACAACTACCTCGACGCCTACAACAATGTTCCTGTTCTCGGACATTCTGCGCCCCAGGTGAGACTCGCAGTCGAGGCACAGCTGGGACGAGCAAATGTCCACACGCGCTACGTGGACAAGGGGATCGTCGACTATGCGCAACGCCTCGTCGCGACATTCCCGGACTCTCTCGAATCGGTCGTCTTCGCCTGCAGCGGCTCCGAGGCAAATGACCTCGCGCTGCGTCTGGCAGCACATGCGACGGGTCGTGATGGAGTGATCGTCACCCGCCATGCCTATCACGGTACGACCGCGGCGGTGGCGACAGTTTCGCCGAGTCTGGCGGGTTCGGCCACAGGTGACCATGTTGAAGGTGTGGAGCTTCCTGCCTGGGATGCCCCTGATTTCGACGAGTTACTCGCAGCCACAATCCGGGACGCGGCGGGTCATTTGGCTGGCCGTGGGCATCCGTTCGGAGCCTTCATTCTGGATTCGGCTGTGACCAGTGATGGAATCCTCGAGCCCAGATCTCTCGAGCAGACGGTGAGAACCGTACATGAACTCGGCGGTTTCTACATTGCCGACGAAGTGCAGTCCGGATTCGGGCGGACGGGCGCGAACTGGGGGTTTGAACGTCTCGACGTCGTCCCTGACCTCGTCGCCCTGGGCAAGCCGATGGGAAATGGGATCCCTGTATCTGCTGTGCTCGGATCACACGAAATCTTCGACAGCTTTGGTGCCGAGCAGCGCTATTTCAATACGTTTGCGGGGACCGCGGTTCCGATCGCCGCCGCTGAAGTGGTCCTCGCCGAACTCGAATCCGGGGCTCTGACTACGAGAGCGAATGAGGGTGGCGCGGTGCTTAAAGATTGCCTTGTCGACGCGATAGCCCGCTCGTCGGTACCAGCGACGGTTCGCCAGAATGGACTCATGGTCGGAGTCGACTTCGAACTCAGGCCCGTGACTGAGCCGAACGCAGTCTCGACAGCTGCAGCGGCACGTCGAGCACAGGCCATGGTTGAATTGCTCTATGCAGAAAGAGTTCTCGTGAGCTCCACGGGAAGCGCCGGAACCATTCTCAAGATTCGTCCTCCGCTGGTCATCACCGACGATCAGCTGAAGGAATTGGCGCTCGCCTTCGGCCGGGCACTGTCCCGGCTCGAAGATTTGGAGAATTCGAAATCGTCCGCTGCAGATAGCCGTGATGGTGAGTGAGGCGGGCGAGTTGGGGCGTCCCGCAGGAGGTGCCGACATCGCCGAAGTGTTCGCTGCGGTCGAACGCAACTATGGATTCCGTGTGCGCAATCCGAAACTGTACAAGGGCGAGTACGACAGCAACATCCGCTTTGACGATCCGGAACACGGACTATTGCTGGCAAAGGTGAGTGCTCCCGACCTCGGCGCCGAGGCGGTCCGATGGCAGGAGACCGTGCTCGATGCTGCGACCAGAAGCAGTGAGGTGAACTTTCGAACGCCAACCGTGATGCTGACGTCGGACGGCCGGAAACATGTGCGAACTGACCGGTTCCTCGTCCGTGTGGTCACCTGGATCTCCGGGAATCTGATGAACGAGAGAGATACCTCGGGAGACATCGACCTCTCTCTTCTTCGCTCGCTCGGCGAAGCCTCAGCGCGGCTGACCCGAGCTCTCTCAACGGTGCGAATGCCGCCGCAGATTGCTCAGCACGAGTGGATGCTCCACCGGGGCCCCCAAGAAGTCAGGCACTCATTGGCCGCACTCGAAGACTCTCAGAAATCGCAGCCGGGAGTTGCAGCCGAGTCGCAGATTCGCACCATTCGGGCAATCGCAGATCGATTCGAGCAAGAAATCTTACCTCGATTAGATGACCTGCCCTGGGCCGTCGTCCATCACGACCTTCACGATGCCAATGTCGTACTCGACAGGACTGGCACCGAGGTGGCCGGGGTCATCGACTTCAACGATGCAGTTCATGCTCCACGGATTTCAGATCTAGCAGTCTCTGCAGCGTATGCAATGCTGCGACAAAACGATCCGGAGCGAGCGTTTGGTGCTGTCATTGACGGATACCGTTCGATCATCGAGCCGACGGCTCCTGAGCTTGAACTCGTCGGTGAACTATCTCTGATGCGCTTATGCATGAACTGGGCGCATTGGCAGTCGCGAGCGCTCGAATCCGCGGACAACGAGTATGCGCTGAACCGATCCAAGTTCACCTGGCCGCTCATCGAACATCTCGCCGAGAAAGGTGCTCCGGCCGTGTGAGTCGGGACGAAGATCAGCATGCAGAATTTGTGTCCACAGAATGAACCGATAGGACGCCAAATAGGCGTCCCGCGACACCATGCAGTGTCGCGGGACGCGATGTGATTCTGTGGTTCGTGACTCAGCCCCAGTACGAAGCTGAACGAGACCGCATGCTCTCCCGGAACTGACCTGTCGACTTCGGCAGCAATTCACCGGTACCCCAGTCAAGAACGACTCCGTACTTCCGGACGACGTCATGGACCGTGATTTCACTGTCGCGATAACGACGGGCCACCTCGGCGGGATCGGAATCGATCCACGATGCACGTTCGGAACGAATCTGTGCACGCATTTTCGTCGAAGCTGTCTCATCGATCTCGTATTCGTCGAGTTCGGCATCGATCTCTTCGATGACGACGCCGTAGTCCTTCGCGGCGCGATCAATGGAGACGTAGCCGTCGATGACGTCCTCGAGTACCTCGGCGCTCGGGCGCTCGAGCGGATCGCCGAAGCCGCCACCACCAGCGCTGGGCCTCTCGAACGTATCGCCAGGGGAGATGGAGACGTTTGAGAACGTGGCGCCCAGATACTTAGAATCCTCAGACGACGGGTTCAGCCAGACGCCGTGCGGGATAGAAGGGAGTCCGCCGTTGATGCCCCAGGTCGTGGAACGTCCGCGGTCACAGCAATAGCTCATCACGGCACCAGCAGCGTCGGTGAGGATGCCGCCCTTGTTGACGCCGCAGCCTCCACGGAATCTGCCCGGCCCACCCGAATCGGTGTTGATCGAGTGCTGTGTGGTGATCACAGGAGTGAGCCGTTCCTGTCCCTCGACTGGCTGCACAGCGAGACCCGTGCCGAAGACCGGTGAGGTTGCGGACGATCCGTCCTTCGTCGACCGGCCGCCCCAGCCGCCTGCCATCCAGTCGTACCACATGAAGTACGGGTTCGACTTCACTCGGCTGTCATGGCCACCGACGAGCAGATACTCGAGATTGAAGGCACAGGCCATGGCTCGTTCCGGCATGATGTGCGACCAGAGTTCGAAGATCGCGTTCATGACTTTTTCATACGGCCCCGAACAGAACCCGGTCACTGCGTGTGGCCAGCCGGCGTTGACCACGGTGCCTTCCTCGCCGATGTCTGCCGTCACCGCCTCATAGAAGCCAGAGTTGAGGGGTACCTCGGGGAAGAAGGTCTTCGTGCCGGCATAGATCGCGGAGTACGTAGTGCCGTAGCCAGAATTGAGGAAGGTGGAGACGGCCTCAGCAGAACCGGTGAGATCGTAATGGATACCCTTGCCATCCAGTGTGAGCTTGACCCTGATTGGAGCCAGCCCCTCTCCCTTAGCCGGATCTCCGTCCAAGTAATCCACGGTCTCCCACTCACCCTGCGGGAGGTCGCCCAGACTGGCAACGACTGTCCGGCACACGTAGTCCTGCGTCTCCTGCATCGCGTCGAGCACGGTATTCTTCGAATATTTGTCGACGAGCCGGAGGACCTCGCGCTCGCACACTGCGGTCGCCTCGGCCTGGGCGTTGAGATCGCCGAGCGCCTGATCGGGAGCGCGTGTGTTCGACACGAGCAGCTGCGCCACGTCGTGGAGGAACCGCCCCTTGTGCCACACTCGCAACGGTGTGATTCGCAGACCTTCGCCGAAGTGCTCACTGGCGGAGACATCGAACGAACCGGGAACGGATCCACCGATGTCTGCCCAATGCCCCTTGTTCTGCGCATAGCCGATGATCTCGTCCTCGGAGAAGATTGGCCGAATGAAGCTGACATCATTGAAGTGCGTGCCGCCGCGATAGGGATCGTTGATGAGGAAGACGTCACCGGGATTGATGTCATTGCCGAACTCTTCCAATACCGCTTTGCATTGGAAATGAAGTGTCCCGACGTGGACCGCGATGTCCGCACTGCCCTGCATCACAGTGTTGCCGTATTTGTCACAGAGTGCGGAGGAGAAGTCACGAGAGTAGATGACGAAGGAGTAGCAGGTACGCAGGATCTGTTCGCTCATGAGGTCAACGCTGGTGGCGAAAGCATTCTTGAGCACTTCGAACGTTACTGGGTCGAGTGTGGACGGTTGGTTGCTTGCAGTGGAGATCGTAGTCATTGTTCTCTCCTCACTTCTCAGTCGGGGTGGAGTCGTTCGAGTTTGATGCCATCGCCGGCTCTGCCGATTCTGTGGCCAGAGTGATGCGAATATTGAACCATTCGTCGATGACGGCGGAGGAATCTGGCGGGATGACTGTCGTCGCGTCGATCTGGTTGAGGATCGCTGGACCGATGAACGCTGCCCCGGAAGGCAGATTCTCCCGTTGGTAGACGGGCGTGGAGTGCCATTTCCCTTCGAAGTACACGTCACGAACCTCGATTGATTCTCCGGGCTCTTTGATGTTGTCAGGCGATGGTTTGAAGCTCGGTTTCGGAGTCTTGCCCAGAGCTTTGAGATGAAGCTGGTAGATCTCGACGGGTGTTTCGTCCTGCCGGAATGCGTACTGCTTCTCGTGTTCCTCATGGAAGAGCTGCACTGCTTCACGCAGGGCACTGGGCCCGTCGCCCATCTTGACCTGCAGGGAACGCCATTGGCCTTGGTAGCGCATGGAGATTCCGCGTTCGAAGACGCCGTCGGATTCGGCGAC
Organism: Brevibacterium sp. FME37; assembly: GCF_014897485.1. Classification (NCBI taxonomy): domain Bacteria; kingdom Bacillati; phylum Actinomycetota; class Actinomycetes; order Micrococcales; family Brevibacteriaceae; genus Brevibacterium; species Brevibacterium sp. FME37. The sequence goes on along the minus strand of NZ_JABUYE010000003.1, from coordinate 21,846 downwards.
CTTCTCATGGCGAAGTCGCTCCCGTCCTTCGCGCTCGAGTTCTTTGAAGTGCTGTTCGACGGTCTCTGCGTCGACCGCGTCTGCAGAACCGGTGAACATTTGTGAGAGATCATGTTGAATGTCGACGAGGAGGCATCCCAGCGCCGAGGTGACGCCTGGGCTTGGAGGGACGACGACCGTTGGAATGTTCAATTCCTTCGCCACGTCCGCACCATGCAGTGCTCCGGCCCCGCCGAACGCGATGAGCGCGAAATCGCGGGGATCAAGACCGCGGCGGATGGAGACCAGACGGACAGCGTCGGCCATATTTGCGTTGGCGACCTTGATGATCGAATCGGCCGCAGCGTCGATGTCGAGGTGGAGGGGATCTGCGATCTTCGACTCGATCGCTTCCTTCGAGCTTGCTCGGTCCAATGTCATCTCGCCATCGGCAAGGTCAGTGCCCAAGCGTCCCATCCATAGGTTCGCGTCGGTGTTCGTCGGCTCGGCACCGCCTCGGCGATAGCAGGCTGGTCCGGGGGCGGCTCCGGCCGACTGCGGTCCGTTGCGCAAGGATCCCGCAATGTCGATGTGAGCCAGGGATCCGCCTCCGGCGCCGATGGTGAGGACCTCGATGCTGGGGAAGACGATCGGATGACCGTATTCGACCTCCCAGTCATTGGTCACTCGCAGTTCCCCGTCGGCGACGAGCGAGATATCGGTCGAGGTTCCGCCCATGTCGAGTCCGACAGCATTGTCGTAGCCGCACTGTTCGGCCACGTGTTGGGCGGCGATGGCTCCGGCTGCGATGCCGGAGGCGGCCAGCCTGACCGGGAACCGCTTGACCATGGCGGAAGTCATCGATCCGCCACCTGAGTGGAGCAGGAGAAGCTCGCCGGCATAGCCGTCGTCGGTGAGGCTCTCATCGAGTGCTTCGACATACCCTGAAACCAGCGGGCCGAGAACGGCGTTGGCGACTGTGGTGTTGAACCGGCTGTGTTCGAAGATCTCGGGCAGGATCTCCGCTGAGGTGGAAATGCTGGCTCCGGGAAGTTCCTCGGTGAGAATCTCGCGCATCCTGGCTTCGTGGACAACATTGGCGTAGGAGTTGATGAAGCAGATGGCTACAGTGCCGACGCCTCGCTTCTTCAGCAGACGGCCCAGCTTACGTGCCTCATCCTCATCCAGAGCGGTGACGACATTGCCGGCGAAGTCGATGCGTTCGGTGACTTCGAACCGATCGCGGCGTCGGATATAGGGGCCGGATACATCGGAGTAGGCATCCCAGAGATCGTCTTTCGTTCCGTCGCGGATTTCGATGACGTCGCGAAAGCCTTTCGTGGTCACCATCGCCGATTTGGGAAATTTACGAGTGATGAGGGCGTTGGTGGCAACGGTGGTCCCATGTGAGAACAACTCCACGTCGCTGAGGTCGACGTTCGCTCTCTTGACCCCGTTGAGGACTGCGTCCATCGGATTGTCCGGGGTGGATGGAACTTTCGTCACCCGCATGGACTGGGTGGATTCGTCGAAAATGCAGATATCGGTGAAGGTGCCGCCGACGTCGACGGCGACTCGCAGATTGGCCACGTGATCTCCTTTGATTGTGATCTGAAGTACATACTCGGTTGGTCGCAGGCGCTGGGTCAATGGAGCAAGTCAAGAAGATCTGCGTTAGGTTTGTACAAATTCCAAAACAGTTGCAGCGGTGCTGGTGATCTCCTCAATAGGTTGGCTGCCAGCGTCAATGTGAAGTTGCTGAACACAAGGAGGCGTGATGGGGCTGTCGCGCGAATGGGTATTCGAGAACCTTCTCTCCGCACTGAGCTCAGCCGACCCATTGGGGTCCATGCTCATCCGAGCTGCGCAGATCTGCCGCGGATCCGGACTCGTCGTCAACGAGCTGGGTGAGGTCACTCGATCCGTTGGGTCAGCGCCAAGCCACCTCATTGCCAACTGGGTGCGTGGAGCCGAGGCGGCACACGATGATCGAACACATGGTATTGCGGAGACGACTATTGGCCGATGGGCCGCGAGATCGAAGACCGTGCGCATTCGGCAACGCGACTACGTATTCGTCCTTGCAGTTCTCGGAGAGCCAGAGGATGGCGACATCGCGCATCTTGACGTAGTTCCTCTGCCCAAGGGGAGCCCTCGCAATGATGACGGCACCGATGAACTGGGGCTCATTCTCGATACGAGCGCCAAGCTACTACGGGCATTCGAAGGTTTTGAGACGTTTTCCATGAGCACGCGACGCGAAGAGTCTGCACGACTTGTCCGTGACCTGGAAGCGGGGGTTTCTCCCGGCCGTGAGCCAGGAGTGTGGCGCGTCCTGGAGAACTTCGGGTTCGACTCGTACGAGCCCGTGCGTATCATTCGCGCGAGAATTTCGGCGGGCTCTCGTGGATCCAAACATGGGAAGAAGCCTGAACGCGGAATCGTCATCAGCGATTCTGGGCAGATGTCCGCGGTGATAGAGCGGACAGCCCTATGTGTCTCCGAGTTCGACATTGCCGAGCATTTTGCGGGTGCTGACGTGATCGGCTCTGGCGTCTCCGAACCGTTTACTGCATTGAGCCAGGTGCCGGAGATGTTGAGGGCGGCTGATGTTGCATTAGCGGCAGCCGACTCTGGACGTGTGGTCCTTGTTGATGAGATGCGTCCGAACGAATGGGCCGCGGCCAGAATGAGTTCGCGGTTTGACCAGCAGGTGGTGAGGCGGTTCATTCAGAGAGTCTCGACGGGCCCGAACGCTTGGGAGACGCTGACCGCGTATGTCGACTGTCAAGCAAATGTGGCTGAGGTGGCGAGTCGACTGCAGATCCATCCGAACACCGTTCGCTACCGACTGGGGCTGCTTGAACATGAGCTTGGCGGTCGTCTCACTGACCCACACGTCGCAGCAGACCTTGTGATTGCGCTGGAATGCGAGAAGCTCGGAGCGAGCGAAGCGAACCGCCGTTCGCATCGCTGATCAGGGAGACTGCTTACAGACGATGCCGTGGCACCGACTACCGGCGTACTCTGGGAACATGCCCCGCCACCTGCTCACCAGCACCCCTCCGGAGCCGACCAAGCCCGATTCCTCAGTCCCCGACGAGTCCACTGGGTCACCCAAGCCGCGCAACCCGACGATCCCCGCCCGCCGCTCCCTCATCGCACTCTTTGCCGTCCTCATGGTCGCGTGGGTAGGTATCGCGGGAGTCGGCGGCCCCTACTTCGGCAAGATCTCCGAGGTGGCCACGAATGATCGGTCGAGCTTCCTCCCCGAGTCGGCCGAGTCCACCAAGGCCCAAGGGCTCATCGACGAGTTCAGCGACCTGGACTATGTTCCGGCCATCGTCGTGCTCGAGAACAAGGACGGGGTGAGCAAGGACAGCACGGCTGACCTCAAAGACCTGGCCAAAGCGCTTGACGATAAGGGCTTGCTGGCCGCAGACGCCTCACCCGTCATCCCCTCCGAGGACGGCGACGCTCTCGAACTCATCCTCCCGGTGGCCACAGGCACCACCGCCGACGACGTGGAACAGATCCGCTCCATCATCGCGAAGACCTTCCCAACCGCCGCCGACAGTGCAACCTCCGATGGCAGTGGCAACTCCACTACCTCGACAAATGTGTACGTCACCGGACCGGGCGGATTCTCCGCGGACCTCACCTCGGCGTTCGCCGGGATTGACGGGATACTCCTGCTCGTCGCGCTCATCGCGGTCTTCGTCATCCTCCTCATCGTCTACCGCTCGCCCCTGCTGCCCGTCATCGTCCTCTTCACCTCGGTGGCAGCACTCTCGGCCTCGATCTTCGTCGTCTGGCACCTTGCCGATGCAGGGATCCTCCTCATCAACGGCCAGGTCCAGGGCATTCTGTTCATCCTCGTCGTGGGTGCGACGACGGACTACTCCCTGCTCGTCGTCGCCCGCTTCCGAGATGCTCTGCTGATCGAACGCGACCGAGTCAGAGCGGGATTGGCTGCGTTCAAGGGGGTGCTCGAGCCGATCGCGGCCTCGGGCGGCACGGTCATCGCCAGCCTCCTCGTCCTGCTCCTGACCGACCTCGCCTCGACCCGCGCGCTGGGCCCGGTCGCCGCGATCGGCATCGTCATGGCCATGCTCGCGGCACTGACCTTCCTGCCCGCAGCGCTGATGGTCATCGGCCGGGGCGTGTTCTGGCCCTTCCGCCCGCAGGTGCGCATATCCACGAGTGCACCGGCGAAGAAGGGATTGTGGAATCGTATCGCCGAGGTGGTCGCTAAGCGTCCGCGCGTTATCTGGATTGGTCTCATCGTCCTTCTCGCACTCCCGCTGATCGCGTTCCCCCAGTTCAAGGCCTCGGGCATCGCACAAAGTGACTTCGTCCTCGGCGAATCCGAGGCCCGCGACGGCCAAGCGGTTCTGTCCGAGCATTTCCCCGGCGGCTCCGGTTCGCCCACGCAGATCGTCGTGGCGAAAGACCAGCTTGAGGATGTGGCGAAGATGGTCGGCAACCTCGGCGGAGTCGAATCGATGACTGTCGTGGCCAACGATTCCCCAAGTGGAACCGTCGCCATCGACAAGGACGGACAGCTTCAAGCTCCTCAGGGCCAGGCGCCCAAGGGTCAGGCGCCTCAGGGTCAGGACGGGCCCGACGCACAGTCGACGCCACCGGCAACACCGCCGACACCCACGAAGGTCGACGGGCAGGTCCTCCTCGAGGCGACACTCTCCGACGCTGCCGACTCCCTCGCGGCTGAGGGTATGGTCACGTCCATCCGCGACGCCGTCCATGATGCCGACCCCGATGCCCTGGTCGGCGGGGAGACTGCGGTTGACCTCGACACGAACACCACCGCCGAGGCGGACCGGACCTTGGCGATTCCGCTCATCCTCGTAGTTATCACCATTGTTCTGATCCTGCTGCTGCGCTCGCTGGTCGCGCCGTTGTTGCTCGTGGCACTGACGGTGCTGTCCTTCGGCACGGCGTTGGGAGTCTCTGCCCTGGTGTTCAACCACCTCATCGGCTTCCCCGGTGCGGACCCGTCGGTGCCGCTCTACGCGTTCGTCTTCCTCGTTGCGTTGGGCATCGATTACAACATCTTCCTTATGTCCCGCGTGCGGGAAGAGTCGCTGCATGTGGGCACCCGCAAGGGTGTGCTGTCCGGTCTCGTGGCTACGGGTGGAGTCATCACCTCGGCAGGTATCGTGCTCGCGACGACCTTCGCCGCGCTCGCCGTCATCCCGGTGATGTTCTTGTTCCAGCTAGCGTTCATCGTCACCTACGGCGTCCTCCTCGATGCGATCCTGGTGCGCTCCCTCGTCGTTCCGGCCCTCGTCCACGACATCGGCCGCAGCGTCTGGTGGCCGTGGCAGAAGCGGATTCCGCTGGACTGAGGAAACCACATCTTGTATAGAGGATTCCTCAATTTTGGGGTAGAGGCAAGTGACATTGGCGTCTAAAAATTCTCGACGCATACACTTATTTACGACGAAGCGTTAAGTTTTACGATGATGCGTCATTAATTCCGTCCGCAGGTTGGGACTCATGAAATATAATCCGATCCGGCCTTCTTGGGAGAGCGCGCAGTCGTGGGGTGAAGTATTGCTGGTAGAATAAGCCAGTATTCTACTCTGCGAAAAATCTCTAGGAATCCTCATGACGATTTACAAGACTACTAAAGTCAAGATGTCCTCCTCGTCTGAGCTTTACGACTGCGATATTGCTTTTCTCCCGTCCGGTCGGATCGGATGGGTCGGCGCCGCACTCCAGTTAGCCGAAGGCAGCGAGCCCATCGTCTACCCTGGCGCCGGCCCAGGTGTCCAGGTTGACTCCTATAGCTTGTCAGTCGACAGCCTCGAAGCACCGCAAGAAGTCGTGCTTCTAATCAAAGGTGAAGGAGTGGCCAGTGGGATTACGCGGCAAATCGGCCTGGATTTCTCTGACCCTGAAGTGCGGCAAATAGCCAATAGGGTGGGTTTGTTTTCTAGCCGAATCGAAGCATATTGGGTAGGTGCATCTGAGGTAGGGCAGAATAATTCAGTGAACTCAAAATATTACGTACTAGATGACGGCTATTTGTATATTCAAAGCGCAGAAGGGGTCCTTCGCATTCTCGAACCCGGAAAGATTGCAGGGGACTCGAGTTCAAGGTGGCCTAAAGATGCTGCTCAGTATGAAGGCATGGAGCTTCTTTCTTACGCAAAAGAAAGAGATCATCCGGAATGGCCGATTTTAGTATTTAGTGAAATAGATTGAAGGCCCACGCCTGGATGATATCTTGCGGGCCCTCATCGGTTTCAACGACCCACGTTGCTTGCACGGAAACGTATTGGGAGTCGCTCCCGACTACCAGCAGCCTCACCACAGAACTACTTGGGTTTGCGGGATTCGGAGCTACATCACAGTCGGAGAGCTGTGCACCCCCAATAGTGCAAGTCTCCACGGACGGCTCGCCAACTGGGATTCCGGATTCATCCACTGAAGAGTACACAGCAGCCGAAACTTCAAAAGGGCGTGCTGGGCCCTCGAGATCCAAGCTGATGAAAGAGTCTTTGAGCGTGCTCTGGTCCAAGGTTGGCCACGAGACAGTGGTTGGTTCTTCCTGATCCGCAGGATACTTCCCGCCTTCAGGCCAGCTGGACGAAATCAGAACCGGCTGGGCCTCACTATTCGCTACCCTAAGATTGTATGTAGCTGTTTCCGCATCCGTGTTCGAAACAAGTGGATAACTGCTGGGCGAGCTAGGGCGTGTCTCCTTTATTGACGATTCCAGGACTGACACGGTGGGTTGGTGACGACAAAGCAACGACACCGAGTATTCACTGATGAGCAGTGGGAGAAAATCGAACCACTGTTGCCCTCGAACGTCGGCAAAAGAGCCCGACCGTTTGAGAACAACCGTCGAATCGTCGAAGGAATCGTCTACCGATACCGGGCCGGCATCGCCTGGCGCGACTTGCCACGCGAGCACTTCGGCCCCTGGCAGACAGTATGGAAACGCCACCGCCGCTACGCCGCCGACGGCACCTGGGACCGGGTGCTGGCCCACGTGCTTTCTGATGCCGATGCTGCCGGTGACATCGATTGGAACGTCTCCGTCGATGGCACCATCAACCGTGCCCACCAGCATGCAACGAACACGACACGCCCTGACCAAGACACAGGGGGCTACGTCGAATTACAAGAATTCTCCCGATTCGGAGTGTGAGCCGGCCGGGCACGGCATCGGTCGCTCTCGTGGTGGGCTGACGACGAAGATCCACCATGCCGTCGACGGTAAGGGTCGACCTTTGGCGGTGGTGGTCACCGGCGGGCAACGTCACGACGGGGTAATTCTGCCGCAGGTCCTGGCTGATATTCGAGTGCCCCGGGCTGGTGGTGGGCGTGCTCGCACATGCCCGGACTCCGTTCTGGCGGATCGTGCTTATGGGTCCAGAGGCAACCGCGAATACCTGCGTTCGCGTGGAATCCGCACAGTGATCCCGGAGAAGAAAGACCAGATCGCGACTCGAAAGAAGCGCGGCAGCAAGGGTGGGCGGCCGCCGGCGTTCGATGCCGCTGCGTATCGGAACCGCAATGTCGTCGAGCGTTCGTTTGCCTACGTCAAGCAATGGCGAGGGCTAGCGACGAGATACGACAAGCTCGCCATCACCTATCGAGCGGCAGTCGTGATCAGCGCGATCCTGACATGGCTCCGCCATTAAAGGAGACATGCTGTGAGTCTTGGGGTGGCTGGTCTGGGACCGGCTGACGAGGATAGGAGTTGGTCGCTTCACTCCGGTCGTGACTCAAGACATGCTCAGCCCCTTCTTTGAGGGTGGCCTGCTAGGGATCTGTCCGTCCGGGGTGAGGCTGCCGGCACCGTCCTGGCCCACTCCGGTGACTTGATCAGAAGGCTGTCCGCTCACATTGTGAGCGTGACTCATCACAGTACTGCCCCGAAGTGACTCCTACCCAGACCGGTGCCGGCCGCCAGCGGCCAGACCACTGTTCCTGTGTAGGAAGGACCCGTACCGCTATGTCTATCGTCGCTCATGTTCACCCATTCGTCATCGGCGTCGACACCCACGCCCGTAATCACGTTCTGGCGGTCCTGACTGCCAGTGGCGAAGCCGTCGATACTGCCCAATTTCCCACCACGATTGCTGGAATGGCTCGGGCGATCTCCTGGGCTGGTCGTCGCACCGGTGGTGATCTGGCTGCGCTGTGGGTCATCGAAGGCGTTGCCTCCTACGGAGCCGGTCTGGCTGCTGCGCTCGGCAGGGCCGGATACACCGTTGTGGAAGCCGCTCGGATGAACGCACGAGCCAACCGAAGCCTGGGAAAATCGGATTCCCTGGACGCTCACCGCATCGCCACTGCGGTACTTCCTCTGGACACCGCCCAGCTACGGCAACCGCGCCGCGCCGAAGGAGTGCGGTCGGCTTTGCGGGTCCTCATCGCGGCTCGTGATCACATGACTGCCGAGCGGACCGCGACCGTTAACGCGCTGATCGCGCTCGTGCGCGTCGTTGACCTGGGCCTTGAAGCCCGCCGACCCTTGACCCGCGTTCAGATCGCGACAGTTGCCCGGTGGCGGTCTCGCGACGAAGACCTCGGCATTGCAACCGCCAGGACCGAGGTCATTCGGCTGGCCAAACGAGTCGCTGAACTCGACGAGCAGATCGCGTCCAACAGTACGCGGATGGATGAGCTCGTCCGTGCTTCGCAGGCAGCGCCACTGCTGGAGAAGACCGGCATCGGAACCGTGACCGCGGCCATCTGCCTGACTGCGTGGTCCCATCACGGTCGCGTACGTTCTGAAGCGGCATTCGCCGCTCTGGCCGGCGTCAACCCCATCCCAGCGTCCTCGGGTAACACCGTCCGCCACCGGCTCAACCGTGGTGGAGATCGACGTCTCAACAGGGCCCTGCACATCGCTGTCCTCACCCGCATGACGCATCACCCCGAAACCCGGGCCTACGTCGAGAAGCGGCAAGCCGAAGGTCGTACTACCAAGGAGATTCGCCGCTGTCTAAAACGCTATCTCGCGCGCCAGATCTACCGGATACTCAACGCCAACGAGACACGACTCAGCGCCGCTTGACAAACATAGAAGGATCCCTAGTCTCAAGCTCGTCCGGACTGCTCGCCGTCATCCCGGTGATGTTCTTGTTCCAGCTAGCGTTGATCGTCACCTTCCGCGTCCTCCTCGATGCGATCCTGGTGCGCTCCCTCGTCGTTCCGGCCCTCGTCCACGACATCGGCCGCAGCGTGTGGTGGCCGTGGCGGAAGCGGATTCCGCGGGACTGAGGCTCGGCTGGCGAAGGCTCTGGTTCCGCCATCCAGCCCCCACTGGATTTCACCGCACAATGTGTAAGACTGACGGTGTCTGAGCTGGGATGCGCCGCGCCGGCGGGTGTCTGATTGTGAATGCGAAGGTGGGATCGATATGAGCAATGTGGAGACGAAACCCGAAGAGGTCGTCTGCGGCCCCGGTGGGCTGCCCGGCCCCGAGTGCGCACAGCAGGGCAGAGCTCCGGTCGAGATCCTCACCGCCCGCGATGTTCCCTTGGGCGGTCCGCGTGCCATGACCGTGCGTCGGACTCTGCCACAGCGCCAACGCTCACTCATCGGCCCGTGGTGCTTCGTCGACCACTACGGTCCCGACGACGTCTCGACCTCCGGCGGCATGGACGTCGCCCCACACCCGCACACCGGCCTGCAGACGGTGAGCTGGCTCTTCGCCGGCGCCATCGAGCACATCGATTCCGGCGGCAGCACAGGCATGGTCCTGCCCGGCGAGGTCAATCTCATGACCTCTGGCCGCGGCATCTGCCACTCCGAAGTCTCAGCCGAGGACACCACGGCACTGCACGGCGTCCAACTTTGGCTGGCGCTTCCCGATTCGGTGCGCCACCAGGAGTCCAGGGACTTCGAACACCATGCCCCCGAACTGACACCGTTCGACGGCGGCGAATTCCTCGTCTTCCTCGGCGAACTGTGGGGAACCCGCTCACCCGTGAACACCTATTCCCCGCTCATGGGCGCCGAGGTGCGGCTGCGTCCCGGTGCCACCATCGACCTGCCGATCAACCCGGCCTTCGAACACGGAGTCCTCGTCGACTCCGGGGTCATCACCGTCGAAGACGTCCCCGTGCCGGCAAACGCCCTCGGCTACACCGGTGTGGGACTGTCCGAAATGCGCGTCAGCAACAGTGCCGATACCGACGCACGCATCGTCCTCATCGGCGGTGAACCCTTCGACGAAGAGATCCTCATGTGGTGGAACTTCATCGGCCGCACCCATGAGGAGATCGCGCAGTACCGCGAGGAATGGCAGGCAGAAGGTGACCGCTTCGGTGCCGTCGACGGCTACGTCGGAAAGGGCGGCCCCGGTCGCAACGCCGATGGCATGTCCAGGCTGCCCGCGCCGAGGCTGCCCGAGGTTCGCATCAAAGCGCGGAAGAATCCGCCCCCGCACGTTCACACCGAATCCGAGAATAAGGAGAATCAGCAATGAGCGAAGAACTCAAGGACAAGACCGGCGAGGCCGTCACCGTCGAACTCGACGAAGCCCGCGGTGCCTATGTCATCAGGGATGCCTCCCGAACCGACGCCGGCCGCGCCTTCTTCATCACCGGGCCTGAAGGAGAGCGGATCTTCCACCACACCGAGGTCGATGAGGCGTTCGGCGGCCGTGGACTCTCCAAGGTACTGGTCGCCGAGTCTTTGGCCGGCAGTTGTGAGCAGGGCGTGACAGTGGTGCCCGTGTGCCCGCTTTTCGTGAAGAAGCTGGGTGACACCGGTGATGACTACCTGGCGGAGGGCGGAAAATTCCGCAAGGCCACCGGCGCCGACATCGACCTCGTCCAACGGGAGGCCTGAAGAGTGTCACGAGCCAACGTCAATCGTCCCTACATCGACAAGATCCACCCCGAGGTCTACAAGTCCATGGTCCAGGCCGCGACCGCCTCGCGGAAGGTCGCCCGAGCAGCAGGCTTGAGCGATGGACTCCTCGAGCTGGTCAACACGCGAGTCTCCCAGATCAACGGATGCCGCACCTGCCTGAGCATCCACGCTCCGGCAGCCCGGAAAGCAGGGGTCGAGGAGATCAAGCTCGACCTGCTGCCGACCTGGCGTGAGGCAGAGATCTTCGACGATCAGGAAAAGGCCGCACTGCTGTTGGCGGAGACGCTGACCATCATCGACAAGACGGCCGATCGCGACGCGATCGCCACCGAAGCCGGTGAGTTCCTCTCGGCGGAACAGATTTCCGCAGTCGAATGGACCGTGATCCTCATCAACTCGTTCAACCGCATCTCGATCGCCAGCAACCACCCCGTCGCCCGCCCCCGAACCGCGGAGAACTGAGCACATGAACGCAACAGATGGTCCGCGGGTTGATTTCCGCTCCGACACCGTGACCAAACCCAGCGCGGGAATGCGCAAGGCCATGGCCGACGCCGAGGTGGGCGACGCGGTCTACGACGAAGATCCGACGACCAACCGGCTCGAGGTCATGACCGCCGAGCTCCTCGGGAAGGAAGCGGGGCTGTTCTTCCCATCGGCCACGCAGGCCAACCTCGCCGGGATCATGGCTCACTGCGGACGCGGCGACGAATTCATCGTCGGCCAGACCGCGCACGCCTACCGCGATGAGGGAGGGGGAGCGGCGGTCCTGGGGTCGATCCAACCGCAGCCATTGCCCAACGAACCCGACGGCAGCATCGAATTGGATGCAATCACCTCGGCGATCAAACCCGATGACTTCCACAATCCGATCACCCGGCTGCTGACGCTGGAGAACACCTTCAACGGTCGCCTCCTTCCCGAGGACTACGTGAAGGAGGCGACCGAATTGGCGCGCAGCCGTGGTCTGGCCACTCATCTCGATGGGGCACGGATCATGAATGCTGCCGTGGCCACCGGCCGCGAAGCCTCGGAACTGACGGGTCGATTCGACTCGATCTCACTGTGTCTGTCCAAGGGCCTCGGCGCCCCAGTGGGTGCGCTGCTGGTCGGGACCAAGGAGCTGGTGGGTCGGGCCAAGCGCATCCGCAAGACGCTCGGCGGGGGCATGCGCCAGACCGGTGTGCTCGCCGCCGCAGGCATCTACGCGCTTGAGAACAACGTCCAGCGTCTGCGTGAGGACCACGACCGTGCGACCCGCCTGGCAGAGGTCTTCGCAGACTTCCCGGAGCTCGGCGCCGGTGCAGCACGGACCAACATGGTCTTTCTGTCCCCGGACGGTGTCGACATGTCCGCGTTCTCCGAGTTCCTGAGCGAACGCGGCATCATCACCGGCGGTGCACACGGCAAGCTGCTCTGGGTCACGCACCTCGACATCGACGACGAGGCGATCGAGTCAGTCCGCCGGGCCTGCACGGAGTACTTCGGGCGGTAGGTTCGTCGGCTCAGCTCAACTCAGTTCAACTCAGCGCAGCTCAGCTCTTGCGCGGACCCGCGTAGATGCGGCGGCTGACCACGATGGATACGGTGAGCACGAGGCCGACGGCGCACGTGATCGCGAACAGCAGCGTCCATTGATTCTTGTCGCCGAGTCCACCGCCGAACGCGGCACCGACTGCGCTTCCGGCGAAGAGGGTGCCTGCGAAGAATGAGACGACGGTCCCGCGGGCCTGCGGCAGAACACCGGTCGCCCAGGTCTGCAGGGATGAGTGCTGGAAGGACCAGGTCGCGCCGAGCAGGAGTGCGGCGATGATGACCATGGTGATCGACAGGTGCGCGGCGAGGAGTCCGAAGGCGAGCACCGTCGCACTGCCGCCGATTGCGATGAGCCGCGGCATTGACAGACGAGAACTGAGGGCCTTGACCATGCGACTGGTGATGATGACGCCGACACCGTAGGCGGCGGTGGCCAGGCCGGCGATCGCCGCGCCGGTGCCTTGGGACTGCAGGGCCGGGGCGAGCAGGGTGAGGACCCCGAGGACCACGGCGCCTTCGATGAAGGCCAGGCCGATGACGATGAGCACCCACCGGTGGGTGATCGCGGCACGGATGGTGGCAACGACGCTACCCGGCTGCTCCCGGGGCGGTTCAGGCAGTCGGCGCAGACCGAAGGCGCATCCGACGGCGAGGACGGCCGGGATGGCGAAGACCACTCGCCAGTCGATGAAATGTGCGAGGACCCCGGCCAACGCTGTGGCACTCGCGGTTCCGACGGCGATGGCGGCCATGAGATCGGTGAGTGCGGGCTGACGATTCGCCTCGTCGACGGTGTCGCCGACATAGGTCAACGAGGTCGGGACGATGGCTCCGTAGAACGCACCGGACAGAGCGCGAGCGATGACGAGGATGCTCAGCGTCGGGGCGAAGGTCGCTGCCACGCCTGTGAGGGCCGCGGCGAAGAGTGTCCACTTCATCAGGCGAACCCGCCCGAGCTTGTCGGAGAGGATCCCCCATACGGGTTGGCTGACGCCGTAGGCCAGGAAGTAGGCGCTGGCGATCGTCAGCGCTTCGGCAAGGGTCGCGCCGAGGTCGTGGGCCACGAGAACGATGAGCGGACTGATCGCGAAACGGTCGAAGCTGGAGACGAATGCGGCCAGCGAAATCGACAGCGGGGGACGCGTCGGCGCGCGAGGGGCATCGTCGGGGCTCACGCTCGACTACTGTACTCCGAGCCGAGAACTTCTTCGGCGGTTGACGGCATTTGGGCAGTTCAAAACGCTCAGTTGATGATCTTCGCAGCGGGGTCGGCGTGGAGTTTCGCCAGTTTGTCCCGCCAGTCCTGAAGCTCTTCCGGGGTCAGGCGTTTGAAGTCGGTGACCTCACGGACGACTCGCAAGGGTTCGGTGCTGCGATAGGACCGGGTGGGGTTTCCCGGGAACTTCTTGTCGGTGACATTGGGGTCATTCTCATAGTCGCCGGTCGGCTCGACCTCATAGACATGAGGCTCTCCGTCCAGCGCGGTGATCTCCGCGGCGAGTCCCGCACCATCGGTGAGTGCGGTGAAATAGATGTGGTTCATGACGACCTCGGGCCGGTAGTTCGAATTGAACCCGGCTCTCAGCAGGTCACCGACCTCCAGCTGTGCCTTGGTGCCATGGAAGAACGGACCGTCTTCGAGTGCATCAGTCATGGCGTCGAATATACGCCCGGAGCCTGGAAACGGCCCTCAGGTGTGGAGGTTAGAATGGAACCCAGCGGCCCTCTTCTTCGGCTTTGAGCCAGGGCTCCTTCCCGGGTTATGAGACTTCCATCCCGACATGTGACGGTCTCGTCCATACTCATCTGAGCGAACGACGCCAACGTCTACGGCGTTCGTGCGAATGAAGCTCATTCGGACGACGCACGTACCTTCGTCGACGAACTCATGTGAAGGAGCCCCACCCCACCCATGTCCGCCGAAACGACTCCGCAGACAACCGACACCACCACCTCGGCGCCGGGAACATTGGCCGGAAGACTGCGGCTGGTCGGGCCGGGCATCGTCCTCGCGCTGGCCAGCGTCGGTGCTTCGGACATGATCACGACGATGAACTCCGGAGCGGAGTACGGGCTCGCGCTCATCTGGGTCTTCACTGTCGGCATCCTCCTCAAATTCGTCCTCTCCGAGGCGGTGTCTCGCCTGCAGATGAGCGGTGACCGATCACTGCAGTCCCACCTGACCCGATTCGGCGGACGATTGTTCCCCACTCTGTTCCTCATCGCAGAGCTGCTTGTCGGACTGTTCTTCGGCGCCGGGGTCATCGCCGTGACGACGAACATTCTGCAGGCGCTCTTCCCGGTGCTGCCGTTCTGGCCGACCGCGGTCGTCGTGCTGCTTTCGGCCGCGATCCTCGTCGGCATCGGACGCTATGGTTTGGTCGAGAAGGCGATGATCGGCTTCGGCATCATCATGTTCTTCGGAATCGTTGCGCTGGCGATCTCAGTGTTCCAGGGTCAGGAAGCTCAGGCGGTGGCTGTGGAGACCGTGGCCCCGACCTTCCCGAACGGGTCGATCATCACCGTCATGTCACTCATCGGCGGGGTCGGCGGAGCCACCGGACTACTGGCCTACTCATACTGGATCCGCGAGAAGTCCTGGCGCGCCGCCGAATGGAAACCTGTCGTGCGCATCGACCTGTTCATCAGCTACGCACTGGTGTTCGTCTTCGCCGTGGCGATGAGTGCCGTTGGCGCCTTCATCCTATATGGCCAGGGCTTCACGATCGCTGATAACGACTCACTGTTCGCCATCGCCGACAGCCTGGTCTCACGCATCGGCGAACTAGGACGAATCGTCTTCCTCATCAGCTTCCTCGCCGTCGTCTACACCAGTGTGCTCGGCGGATTCTCCGGCATCGCCTACGTCACCGCCGACTGCATACGCGTGCTGCGACGCTACCCGCACCAGGACAAGCCCGAACACGAGATGTCGGCAAAGTCGGTCGAGTTCCGCGGCGCACTCGTCTACCTCTCCATCGCCACCCTGGCAATCATGAGTCTGGGCCAGCCCGTGACCCTGGTCCTCATCTACGCCGCGATCAGTGCCTTCATCCTCCCGGTGCTCGCGATCGCGCTCCTCGTCATCCTTAATCGAACCTCGGTGCCGACAGCACTGCGGAACAAGGGGCTGTCCAACGTACTGCTCACGGTCTGCTTCCTGCTGTTCGGATTCCTAGCCGTGCTGCAGGTGCGGGAGTCGTTGATAGGGCTGCTGGGGTAGAACGCCCCTGTCGCCTTGAAATGCGCAACGAGGAGGATTGCAGCGCCTGTTCGTTACTGGGCGCGATTGGGATGCTCAGCATCAGACTTGGCGAGGTAATGATCGAGCAGGCGAGCACCCAAGTGGGCTGCCTCGTCAGGATCCAGGTCCGCAAGTTGAAGCGATAGGCCGTCAATGACAGCCTGCAGGATTGCTGTCTCCGGGAAGTCAGACTGAACGGCCTCCGGGGGAGCATCGTCAACCATGCCGGGGAATGCTGCCTTCCTGGCTCGGATGAGTCGCTGGTACATTTCCCCGAGTCGGGTTGAAAAGATGTGCTTGAGCTCTGTCAGCGCGGGGTTCGTGTCGGCATGGGTAGTGAAGGCGAGCCAGACCTTGAACTCGCGCTGTCGCTCTGCAGTGAGAGGGAGCAGTTCCAGCAGGATCGCCCGCGTCCACTCGTGCGTCGGCCCGGTCCGCGGCATGGCAGTGATCCGCTGCGTGAAACGGTCTGCGAGTAACTCCATGGCGTCGTGCACCATTTGAGCCCGCGTAGGGAAATAGTGCTGGACTGTTCCCCCCTTTACGCCGGCCTCGGCGGCCACGGTCCGCACGCTGACTCCCGTCATGCCATCCCGGGCAACAACGCGCCACAATGCCTCGGCCACCAGACGCTTTCCATCCCCTATTGCTTGTTCCATGGGATCATCTTACACTCGTAAGAGGAGTTAATACGAGTGTAAGAGAGCAGCGAGATGATGCACATCGCGACTGATGTAAGTACGAAGCCCGAACTGCCCACCCAGAAACGTCTTGCAGTCTTCTGGGCGGCGACTATTGTCGCTTTGGCGTTGCATAATGCTGAGGAATGGCTGCTGGGTCTGACGGGTTGGATAGCTGCACACCCCTGGCTGCCGGGGCGGTCACTTCACGGAGACCAGGAGCAGTTCGGTCTCGCGCTCGTGATCGTCACTGCGGCGATTCTCACGGTCGCCGTGATCGCGGTGTCGACCCGGGCGAAATGGAGCGCCGAGGCGTTGGTGTGCGGTGCCTACGCCCTGATCGCCAACGCTGCTGGCCACCTCGCCATCAGTGTGGCGGCATGGAGCCTGATGCCCGGGGCGCTCAGCGGCATTCTCATATTGCTTCCACTGGGCGTGATCATTGTGCGAACGCTGCCGCCCGTGCGGTGGACTATGTCCATAACCGTGATGACGGTGATCGCTGCCGTGGCGATTGTGATTGGAGCACTCCTTGTCGCTGCAGTCCTTGCACCAATCATCTCTGCGCTCTGATGACCTCTTCGAGAACCTCCCGGCCTCGGACCCGGCAGTACTGACTGTCAGAACCCCAGGCTCACTCCCGCCCGGAGCTGATCCAGCTCGGGTTGTCCACGATATTGCGAGTGCCCTCGACCAGTGACTGAATCGAATCGAGCTGTCTCATGTCATCGGCGTCGAGAGACACCTCCACGGCCCCGAGGTTCTCAAGTGCACGTTCGGGTTTGCGCGATCCCGGGATCGGAACCGCGGAGACACCCATCTGGCTGGCACGCTCGAGAAGCCAAGCCAACGCCACCTGAGCGTTCGAAGCGTTATGTCGGCGGGCCACCTCGGCGACGATATCGACGATCTTCTGATTGGCATCCCACGCCTTGCCCATGCGGGTGGTGCCGCCGCGGAAGTCACCGGCGACCTGCTCCTTGGTCAGTGTGCCGGTGAGGAACCCGCGGCCCAGGGGGCTGTAGGGCACGAATCCGACGCCCAGCTCGGCGCAGGCCGGTACGACATGGTCCTCGACGTCGCGGGACCACAGGCTCCACTCGGACTGGAGTGCGGCGATCGGGTGGGTGGCCTGGGCCCGCCGCAGTTCCTCGGAGGTGACCTCAGAGAGACCGATGTGGCGAATCTTTCCCGCTTCGATGAGTTCGGCCATGGCACCGACGGTCTCTTCGATGGGCACATCGGGATCCGGGCGGTGGTGATAGTAGAGATCGATCGTCTCCACGCCGAGGCGGGCCAACGAAGCATCGCAGGCAGAGCGTGCGTATTCCGGGCGTCCATCGGTGCGTTTGTCCGAATCGTTGGCTCCGGTGCGGCCGGCGGTGATGCCGAACTTCGTGGCCAACTGGACCTCGTCGCGGCGCTTGGCCAGGAACGGTGCGAGCATCTCTTCATTGGTGCCGGCCGGGCCGGTGGCACCCTCGCGGGGTTCGCCGTAGACGTCGGAGGTGTCGAGGAAGGTGATGCCGGCATCGACTGCGGTGTTCAATGTGTCCCGTGCTGCGTCGTCGGTGGTGCCGCCGTAGACGTGGGACAAAGCCATGCAGCCGAAGCCGATGGGGGAGACGCTGAGGTCGCCGAGGTGGGTGGTGGTCATGATGGATCTCCTTCTTGGTGGTGGGAGCTCGGTGAGGTATCTGCCGGTGCGCGGTCGTCATCGGGAACCCCGCCGTATTTGGCGATTTTGTAGTCAGTTGTGAGGAGGGCCAGTTCCAGCTCGTGAAGTTGGGAGACGATGCGCTCGCGCTGGTCGAGCATGATCTGCAGACGCTGCCCGGTTGTCGCCTCTCCGACGCGGACCAGGTCGACATATCGACGGAGTTCGCTGATGCCCATCCCGGAGGTCCGCATGCGAACGAGGAAGTCGAGGCGAGCGACGGCCTTCTGATCATAGATTCTGTGTCCCGAGTGGTTCCGAGGCACCTCGAGGAGCCCGGCGCGTTCATAGTAGCGGGCGGTGTGTGCGTTGATGTCGAGGAGCGCACAGACGTCTGAGATCGAGAGCTCCACATCGTCATCGACCGAAAGCGCTCGCTGGAGACTTTCAGGGCGTTGAAGGTTTGTGGTGTGCCGAGTCATGGAAGCCAACCTACGACTGTGAGTGCACTCTAAGTCAAGGGGTGGGATGAAACTGATTGTGAACGCAAGGCCGCAGTGCCTGAGTGTTGCCGATTTTCCTTGATCGTTCTCGCTCGCAGCAGACATACTTGATCCTGTGTCCACAGTGCAGAAGCCTCTCCGTGCAGTCGTCTTTCTCGGGTTGAGTGTCGATGGCCGCATTGCGCGGCCGGACGGGGACTTGGAGTGGCTGACCAGCCGCGGCGAGGCCGCCGGAGATGCGGGTTTCACACCGTTCGTTGAGTCGGTTGACGCGGTGTTGATGGGCCGGAAGACCTACGAGGCCATCGCATCCGTCCAAGAGTGGCCCTACCTCGGTCGCCCGATCCATGTGATCAGTACGACCCTTGCCGCAGATGCTGACCCTCGAATCATCGTGCACCGCTCGCCCGAGGCGGCCGTTGACGCACTGCAGCGGGATGGTCGCCGCCGCGTCTACGTCGACGGTGGGGCGACCGTCCGGTGGTTCCTTGCTGCCAAACTTGTCGACGAGCTCACTCTCTCCCAAGTGCCTGTGCTCATCGGCGATGGGCCGTCACTGTTCGGCTCGCTTGGCGGAGATGTGGACCTCGAGCACGTGCGCACAACAGTCCTCGATGGCGGGATGGTCCAGACGACCTACCGCGTCGTGGACGGGCCAACTCCTCACACGTCCGAGTAGATCACGTTGATCGAGAAGTCACTCCCGGAGTAGGGAAAGGCTCTGGTGGTGATGCAAGGGGCTACGAGTGGGAGTCTTGTGGCACCACGTTGCTTCTGGCGATGTAAAGGCAGATCTCGTTCACACCAATCAGAAAGACGCCTGATGCCAACAGAACGGCGCCAGCTACGGTCACCCCGGTCAAGAGAAGGATGATTCCCGCAACCAGGAGCGGGTAGCTCAAGCCGGTGAGCAGGACCGAACTACGAGCGAGTTCACTCATTCTTACTGATCACAGACCTCGATTGTGTACTTGGTGACGAGTGCGAGCTCTCTCAAGCTTCATCCAATCCGAGCGGAAAATTCTGCTCACAGTCCTGACCGCGAATCCGCAGGAACTCTGCTCAGACTCGATTCAGGTCAGCCTACTAGCTTCTATGTTCCTCGCACTCACTGAAATGCGCGGCTCTTCCACCGCCCGTGCCGTCGTTCGAAAGCAAACCTCTCCGCTCTCAGATGCCTAACTCGATTCACGACGTCTGGGGCGTATCTATAGGCCGCATCCGTATCGACAATCCCCTCGAGCACGACAATGTACTCATCAAGTGGCAGCTCGATGTGCTGACACAGCGCGTCGCGAGCAGTTGACGTGTGCTCTGTCTTCTCGAGGTCGAGGATCATGCGATCGTGCGCTGAGAGTTCATTCACGGTGCCGGGGACCATACGGGCCAGTGTGGCATATTGAGTGTGAGACTGTCGCGACTGGGCTTTGAAGGAGAATCACGGTGAACGGTGGAGGCACAGCGCGCATGTTGATTGTGGCTACCGACGAATCGGTAGATCTCTACCATTGGGAAGAGGCACCCTGGGTGGAGTGGGTGTACCTCGGATGGGTCGTCGCGGGAGCAGCGGTCGCGGTCTGGTTTCTGATCATGATAGTCAGGAGACAGCGCGCATGGTTGCCACTGACCCTTCTGGGGGTCTCGTCTGTCGGTCTGATCGCTGGAGGGTTCTTTGTTCAAATCGGGCAGGGAACCTATACAGATGATGAGGGGATGTGGGCCTGCCCGTCGAGCCTCAACGCGATGCGGATCACCGAAGCAAACGGACTGAAGCTGCCGGAGGCAATCGTCAAATGCCGTGCCGATGCGAAACGAAACATGACACTCAGTGGAGCATTGGCAGGAACAGGTATCTTGGTCGCAGTTGTGACCGGCTGTGGGACCAGCATCGTTCGAAAGCGGACCACAGTGTTCGCTGACGAGGGGGCGAAAGCATGAGCGGTCAGACTGTGTATCTGATCTTCGCTGAGCAGATCTCTCCATTCGATGCTGAAGAAAGGATCGACCCGCTGGTCGGAATCGTCAGTGATGAAGCCGAATGCTTTCGCATTGAAGCAGAGCATCCTGAATACACGATCAGTTGGGAAGAACGCGACGTTGATGACGCAGGCGAGCATGCAATCACCACCGGGGACGTGGTCTACGCGTATCACTACATGGCCACAGTTCGAGCAACACCAGACGGGGGAGAGGCCATCGAGCTCCTGACGGATGCTGCCGTCGAGAACGTCTTCTTCGAGGAAGAGAACGCGCGGAAGATGCTTGAGGTCGGAGACCTTCAGGTCATCACCATCGGCGAACTTCGACTGCAAGGTGATTTTCAGATAATCGAAGGATGAGAATCTTCCTGACGCTCTGATGCTTCCGACGGCGCCAACTGAAGACGTGGTTGACGCTGTTGGCGACCGACTTAGCCCAAGCCTCGGTGAAGCCAAGAAGAACGACTGGTTGGTTAAGGCGTACTTTGTCGTGGACGGGCGAAATGGATGCTGATCTTTATTGCCACGGCACCGAGAAATGACGCAATTCCTAGTGCGGCTGCACCCGCGCCAACACACGTCACGACGTCTTGGGCAGGACTGCTTTCCAGACTTGTGTCACCTGAGAGAGCTATGAAACCAGTAATGGTGAGCCCCACGACTGTGGCGCATGCCAGTCCAGACATCAGAAGGATCGAGAGAGCTGCGTTCGGGCCGTTCACGGGGTTGGGGTCTCCGACTTGCAAAGGCTTTCGAACAGCAATCGCGACGATCAGGCCCACGGCCACCAGCGTCAGAGCGATCCCGAAACCGAGTATGGTCCACATTGTCGAGAACAGTGACAGTCCGGCTACGAATCCGATGATGAATGTGCACAGGCCGGTGACCGCCAGCGCAGCACACAAGCGTTCGGCACTCACTCGGCTCGCCTGCACTCCATCAATTAGCTCTGCCTGCTCAGTAGTGAGGCCGGAGGTTGCTTTACGATACGCAGTAACATCAAAGAACGTCCCAAGCGGGAAATGGCGGTCTAGATCTACATCCTCGGGATTCCGGAATTTTTCAAGTCAAGCGGTACCAGGGTGAGTGAGGCAGTGGTTAGGCTGCCTCTGTTTCGGTGCCCTCCTTTGGTTGGTTGATCCATGCCGGTCCGGGTAGGGCCAGGATCTTGGGATCGGTGGCCTTGCTGAACCTTTGGGGGTGTTTGGCCCGCGCGGCAGCCAAGGTCTGTGAGCGTTTCACGGCGACGCTATCGGCGAAGCCATAGTGGACGTTGGCTGGAGTATGGAACCCGATGCCAGAATGCTGATGAGCGTGATTGTACCAATCCACGAATTCACTGATGAAGGCCCGCGCGTCGCCCAGGGACGCGAAGCGATCGGGGAAGGTTGGCCCGTACTTC